>FOIY01000005.1 GCA_900111435.1 Ruminococcaceae bacterium KH2T8 | reverse complement strand
AAGGGCGAGCCTTCAAACTTCGTATCCTATAACACACATGTTCAGAACATAGGATGGCAGTCCTATGTAACGGACGGCGTTATGGCAGGTACTACAGGACAGTCACTTCGTCTCGAAGGCATCCACATCAGCGTAGACGGTCTTAGCGGCGTCGGCGTACAGTACAGGACTCATATCCAGAACATCGGCTGGGAAGATAACTGGTCGTCTGACGGACAGTTCTCCGGTACAGAGGGACAGTCCTTAAGACTCGAGGCGATCGAGATCGAGCTTACGGGCGAGAATGCCGATCAGTACGACATCTACTACAGGACGCACGTACAGAACTTCGGATGGACAGGTTGGGCCTCGAACGGAGCTTCCTGCGGAAGTGCAGGTTATGCCTACAGACTTGAAGGTATCGAGATCCTGATCGTACCTGCAGGTACTCCCGCTCCCGGCAGTACAGCGAATGCTTTCTATCAGGCATAAGAACTGAAACATCGTATTATTGGAGACCGCTTTCTGATCGATTATCAGGAGGCGGTCTTTTTGTCGCTTATTGATCTATTAGAATCAGAAAATGATCTATACTCGCGACAAGTCCGTAAACGATTGAAATCATACGGTGAGCAAATATACTTTATCTGTTATTGGTAAGAATATTGGGATAGATGCATTATTCAGTATTATTCGCCAATCTACAAACTGACGACCCCCTCAAACGTCGTCACTCCCTCACATAAACCCGTCTCCGAACATTACTGCTGGGAGGCGGGTTTAATCAAATAAAAATGACATATTCTCAAGGTACATGGGGTCTTTTTCGGAATTATTGACTTATTAGAATCAAAAAATGATCTATGCTCTTGAGCAAATACAATTCTTCTTGAAAACTGAATCTGCACAAATATACTTAATCTAACGGTCGTTCATCAGACGCCATATATCATAATCTTACTAAACCAAGGGATAGGTATAGTATTGAAAAGAACCCCTTCAAGTCGCCACTTGGAGGGGATCCTTTTTGTCTTATTCTTTAGTTTCGCTCATGAAATCTTCGAGGTTTAAAGAGTTCTCGTAGAAGTACTTTATGACAACACTTCGTGTAACGATACCGATAAAGATGCCTCTGTCATCGACGATCGGGATGAAGTTACTTCCGAGGACCCTAAGGAGGAGCTCATCGATCCTGGCCGTTATCTTTACAGGAGGATTTTTCTTACCTGAGAGCTTAAGGTCGATATCGCTGATCTTAAAGTTCTCAAGCTTTTCGACCGGCATTGTATGAGGCTCTCCGCCTCCGCCGTTTACTATGAGCCAGAGAAGGTCTCCTTCACTCAAAGTACCGACATATCCGCCTTCCCTGTTCAGTACGGGAACAGCCGTATATCCGTGGTGGCGAAGCTTTTCGAGCGCCTGACGCGCAGTGAAATCATCGTAAACATAGGCGACTTCCGCCTTGGGTCTCATAAAGAATGCTATGTTCATCTTAGTAAAATTCTCCGATCGCTTTGTCTATACTTACCAGGAAAGGTGCTGCCGCAAGTCCCGAATCAGATACCAGATTAGCCATACCGTAGCTGAAGTACGCATATCTGACCTTCATGGGATGCTCTACGGAAGGACAATCCAGTATGACTGTCTTCCCGTCGAAATCGATGGTGGCCGACGCGGGGATAAACTCGCCGTCCTCTCCTGCAACTTCAAAACCCGTATCATCCGAAGCGAATATCGAGTTAAGATTTAGTGCGTTGAAATCGCCGTTGAACGTGATCTCTACGCCGTCTCCCCTTCTTACGTCAAGAACGTAAGGACATACGGCCGGAAGCTCATTAAAGCCGTATACGAAGCGAAGAGCAAGCTGCGCGAGCCTTCTGCCCGGAGTCTTCTTATCCGACGGATGCATATTGTCGAACTCTCCGCAATCTATCAGTACTGCCATATAGGTATATGGCACCTCATGTGCAATCTTTGTCTGCTCCTTACGAAGCCTGGGCCATTTAAGATCGTCGTATCCCATATACTTCCTGTCACGGGAGATGTACATGGGAAGCTGGCAAAAGATAAACGGAAGATTATCGTCCCAGAAAGCTTCACGCCAGTCTTCGATCATGGTCTTGAAAACTACCGAATAGTCAACCGAGTGCTCATTACAGTCCTCTTCACCCTGATAGAAGATGACGCCTCGAAGCGAGAAAGGTACGAGCCTTAAGACCATCGTATCAAAAAGTGCTCCGGGTCTTCTGTAGTCACGCGATCCGACCGGAGGCGGCCACGGCGCGGGACCCAAGAGCCTTACCGTATCATCGTAAGTCATGTAAGGATTGCCGCGAAGGAAATCCCTCACCTTACCGTAATAGGAAGCACACGCACTCTCGTAGCTTCTCTGGATGCTCTCATAGCTTCCGACGGGAGCCAGTGCACACTCTTTGTTATAGTCCTTGATATAACGTCTGCCGACTCTTGTACGCTTGAGTGAATCAAGACTTTGCCAGCTCGCGATATTCGTACCTCCGACATAACAGCCGATGATACCTATATGAAGATCTTCGATATCTCCGTGGACATCAAGATATGTCTCTATCTTGCGCGCGAAATAGAAAGCAACACCGCTCATGTCACCGCAGGTATTCCTGCTTATGGTGACCCACTTGGTCTCGTCTTCTGCCCTGCGCTGTTCTTCGTCATAGACGCCTGCGACAGGCACTTTGTAAAAGTGGATATTGGTCTCCGGACACCTCGGGACATCGTATCTTGCATCAGAAGTCCTCATCAGAGGATATTCCATATTATCCTGACCTGCGGCGATCCATACTTCGCCTATGTAGACATTCGATATGGTAATGGGGGAATTCTCTTCCCTCTTTGAAGAAGCCGATACTGTCAGAGTATATGGTCCGCCTGCAGGAAGCGCAGGCATTATAACGCAGAAGAATCCGTCATCGAAGATCTGGGAAGCTACTCCCTTGGTAAGGACCTTGCCGAGCGGATCGATAATACTGGCAGTTATCTTATTTCTCTTGATAATGCCTGTCTCACCAAATACGCGGATCTCTCGATCGCGCTGGAGAACCATATTATCCCTGAATATTCCATTAAGCCTCATGACTATTTCCTTTTGATTAACATGAAGAGCTGATTCCTGTTTATTATATCAGGAACAGGAATACATTTGAATTATTTTTGAGTTAATTAAACGTCAGCCGAATAATGTATGGACAAAAAGGATGGCCGCATTGGCATCACCGTTTACACGGATAGAAAGATCATCGATCGCGTCGTAGAAAGTCTTCTTTCCGTTAAGAACAGATGCGAAAGCAGCGCTCGTACCGTCGATATAGAATGTTGCGTCATTGTACTCATAGGGCGCAACCTCGGGGATACAGTCCTCTACTCTTACATACATGGGAACACTGGCATCGAGCGTTATCTGAACCGCTACAAAATCAGAAGAGAACTTTACTGACTTTACCTTCTTTTCGATCGCACTGTAGATGCTGTGATAAGTTGCTTCAACAACTGCCTTCTTTGATGCCATGTTACACCTCCCGATGGATCAGAGTAACGAATTCTCGGCTTTCCACTCGAGGTATTCGTCGTATTCCATCCTCTTATCTATTATACCATCGGGAACGATCTCAATGATCCTGTTTGCAACTGTATTTACGAGTTCTCTGTCGTGAGAATAGAAAATGATCGAACCCGGGAACTTCTTTATTCCTTCATTAAGAGCAGTGATCGACTCGAGGTCCAGGTGGTTCGTAGGATCGTCGAAGATAACTACGTTCGCATTAACGAGCATCTGCCTTGAGAGCATACATCTTACCTTCTCGCCACCGGAGAGGATGTTCGCCTTCTTAAGGGCTTCTTCTCCCGAGAAGAGCATCCTGCCGAGGAATCCTCTGACATAGCTCTCGTTCTGATCCTTAGAGTACTGTCTGAGCCAGTCTACGAGCGTCAGGTCACAGTTATCGAAGAATTCGGAATTATCCTTGGGAAGGTAGGATCTTGTTGTAGTAACACCCCACTTTACTTCACCCTGATACTGATCCTCGGGGACAACACCCGCCAGGATATCAAGGAGATGGGTGATAGCAACCTCGTCCTTACCTACTACGCCTATACGATCACCCTTCTCCATCGTAAAAGAGATATCGTTAAGGGTCTGTCTCCTGCCCTTCTCGGCAGTAAGATTCTTGACGAAGAGGACATCGTTACCGATCTCCCTCTCCTGAGTAAACGATATGAAAGGATATCTTCTCGAAGACTGAAGAACGACGGGGAGCTCCATGTTCTCGAGGAGCTTCTTACGGCTCGTTGCCTGCTTAGACTTGGAAGCATTCGCAGAGAATCTCGCGATAAAGTCCTGAAGTTCCTTACGTCTTGCTTCGATCTTCTTCGTCTGATCCTTGAGCTGACGAAGTGAGAGCTGCGTATACTCGTACCAGAAATCGTAGTTACCCTGGAAGAGCGTGACCTTACTGAAGTCGATATCGACGATATGTGTGCAGACCTTATTAAGGAAGTGTCTGTCGTGAGATACGACAAGAACACAATTCTCATAGTCGAGAAGATAGTTCTCGAGCCATCTGCAGCTCGCAAGATCCAAGTGGTTAGTAGGCTCGTCAAGAAGGAGATAATCGGGATCTCCGAAGAGTGCCTGAGCGAGGAGGACCTTGACCTTCTGTCCTCCCGTAAGATCATTCATGGGGCGCTCGTAGAATTCCTCACCTAGTCCCAAGCCCTGAAGGAGGATCTCGGCGTTGCTCTCGGCAGACCAGCCGTCGAGCTCAGCGAACTCGCCCTCGAGTTCTCCTAAGAGGATTCCGTCCTCATCGTTAAAGTCGGTCTTGGAGTAGAGTCTCTCCTTCTCCTTCATGATCTCGTAAAGCCTCTTGTGACCCATGATGACGGTCTGCCTTACGGTGAATTCATCGTACTTGAAGTGGTCCTGCTCGAGTACGGCAAGACGCTCGTTCTTCGGGATATTTACAAAGCCCTTCTGAGGCTCGATCTCACCCGATATTATCTTGAGGAATGTGGACTTACCGGCGCCGTTGGCACCGATGATTCCGTAGCAGCAACCTTTATTGAACTGGATATTTACGCCTTCAAAGAGCTTTCGCGCTCCAAAGCGCAATCCGACATTAGATACATCGATCATCTATAATACTCCGTATTCTGTTTCTTTTATTTCTTAACCTTCATCATGGAAATGATCCAATAAGTCGGCACGATCTTAGATGCGATATGCAGGAGCTTTTGGGAGATACCGTATACGAACAGGTATCGTCCTGATCTGCATGCCTTGACAGATGCTTTCGCGAGCTTATCGGGATCAGCGGCAAGGAGCTTTCTAAAGCCCGTGAACTCAGTAGTCTTACCGTCTGTCGCATTGACCTGAAATTCAGTGTTAACGGGACCCGGGCATACTGCGGTCACTCTTATGCCGTCACCATAGAGTTCCATGGCAAGAGCTCTCGAGAAAGATGTTACATATGATTTGGATGCCGCATAGACCGTAAATCCGGGCTGAGGCAGGAAAGCCGCCGACGAAGCAACATTTATTATACCTGCACCCTTTCCTCCGAAGGAAGCTTCCTTCACGGTCATATAAGGGATGGCGATCCTCGTAAGGAGCGTAAGTGCCTTGCAGTTAACGTCGAGCGTATCGCCCAGTGCTTTAAGAGACTGTTCTTCGACGAGTGCTCTCTTACCGAGACCTGCGCAGTTGATAAGAAGTCCTACCGCAGGCTTTTCCGCGGTAAGCTTATCATCGATCTCCCCGACACCGTCAGGCGATGCCAGGTCTGCCGTTACCGGAACGATCCTGTCATCCTTGAGTTCTTCTTTTAATGCGAGAAGCTTTTCTTCTCTTCGTGCTACCACCCAGATCTCATCGAAATACGATTCGTTCGCGGATATCTCCTTAACGAACGACGCTCCGATACCGGATGATGCACCCGTGATTATCGCGATATTCTTCATTTATACTCCAAAAACGTATCGATACTGCATCAGTATATAACAATTGCCCGCAAAGCTCAAAGCACTGCGGGCAATAACGTCATTTTGTCAACTGTAGGATATCAGTGTCTGCCGAATAATCCCTTGAGGCCTTTTCCCTTGTGCTTAGGTTCTTCTACCGGGATCTGTGCAGGCGCGGGCTCGGGAGCCGATTCAGATACGCTCTTGAATGCAGGCTTTTCCTCTTCGACTTTCTCTTCCTCGTCAGCGGCATCGCTTTCCTTCTCGGGAGCTACGTTATGCTTGAACGGATCGATCTTTTCCTGCATACCGAACTCGTTGCTCGGACGGAAAGAAGTTGTGCGCTCGTGTTCTGCAAGAGCCGCCGTAAAGCTGGGCCTTGCGTACTTAGCTTTCTCTTCCTTTGTCTCTTCGACTTCTACTGCTTCCTCGCCTGCTTCTTCCTCAGCCTTCAAGGCTGCAGCTCTGTTAACGGAAGCACTCGCGGGTCTCTTTATGGGCTTTTTCTCATTCGACTTAAACGGATTGATCTCTTCATGCCTTGCCGCAGGCATCGGGATAAAGTTCAAAGCGATATTGGGAGCTTTCTCCTTCTCCTCTTTCTTTACCTCTTCTGCTGCAGCTTCTACATCTGCACCGTCAGGTCTTTTTACCTGCTTAAAAGGAGACTTTCTGGGAGCCGCTTTCTGCTCTACGACCGGAGGAACATACTGAGTCGCGATGGAAGGCTTTTCGGCTCGCTCGCTCACTGCCTTCTCGAAAGCCACCGCTGCCACCGTAGGTGAAGCGTTAGTGTTAAGGCTCTTCTCATCAAGTCTGTTCATCGTGCTGCGACCACGATTTCGTTGAGGCTTCATATGCTGAACGGCTCCTTAGTCACTTTCTTTTTCCGTATCCATTATAGCACGATTGGTTTCCGTTGACTCGGGATGCGGATCATTATTTTTCTTAAACGGAGACTTCTTTACTGCCTCTTCCGGCTCAGCCGCTGAGATACCTGCTTCTTCCTGCACTTTTTCAGCCGCGGCCGCTACTGCCGCATGGTTAACGGAAGCACTGCTCGGTCTCTTGACCGGAGGCTTTAATCCGGGGATCGATGTGTCCTGGGACGGAGCCTTGGTTTCCATCTTTGCAAGCGCTGCCGCGTTGGAGAACTCAGGTCTTATCGCTCTGGTGTTCGATGTTTGAAGATATCCGTTAATTACCTTAGGCTTTTCTTCTTCCGGAACGAGCGTAGAAGGATCGGGTGCCTTGGGAGGGAATATCTTATCCGCGATATTACCAATGACCCTTCCCGGGATAAACTCATAAGCGAGTTCCAATCCGTAATAATCCTTCTTCTTGAGTTGCTTATATCTGAAGCTTGCGGCTCCGATCAGGATGACACATATCAGGAGCCACCAGGGGAAGCTGCCGGAATGCTTCTTGGTCGAAGCTACTACATGAGGAGGGGGCGTCGGGGTAGGAGTATCGCCTTCCGTCGTCTCCTCCGCTTCGCCTTCAGGTCTTGCTGCCGTAGCGCCTGCGACGAGCGTAGGATTATCAAGATCAACGCTTGTTTCTTCGCTTGTCTCTTCGGTAGTCTCATCTGTTTCCGAAGTCTCGGAAGTCTCGGAAGGAGCTGCCGTCTCAGTAACCTCTACGGGAGTTGTCTCCTCACCGCCTGATGATGAATCTCCATCATCGCCTGCAGGTGCGGCTGTCGTAGTAGCAGCAGTAGTTGCAGCAGTCGTAGCCGCCGTTGTCGCTCTGGTCGTAGCTGCGGTAGTTGCTGCAGTCGTAGGAGGCGTCGTAGGACGAGGTGTGGGTGTGGGGGTTGAAGTTGGGGCCGCGGTAGTAGTTGTTGTAGTTGTAGCGGCGGGCTGGATCAGCGTAGCACTACATGATGTGATCGATAGATCGCCGATATTGAAACCGCTGACATACAGATTTCTTCCTGCACCGTCATAAGTAAACTGGATGACTATATAATCACCATCTGTAATGACCTCATAATCACCGGTCGACGACACAAAGCACTCATGATCGGGATATAACGTAACCTGGATAACATCTCCGTTATTAAATCCCCAGGCTGAGACCCAGATATTCGCACCGTCAGGATCGTCCCACTGACCATACGCACCTGCATCGGCACCGCCGTCAGCTCTGACGTCCTTGCGCTCCAATAATGAAACAACAGAAAAAGTGAATACAAAGCTAATTAAAAGGACAACCGTAAGCAGAGCCCTTTTATGAATAAAAGATCTTTCCATTAACCGTAACCAATCCTCCGCAGTAACCCTTACCAATAGTTAAAGACTATTGATACTTAGATAGTACACTGCATATGGTGGTATTTCCACAGTTTAGGTCAATTAGTTACTGTTTCTTAACTTTCTTCACAATTGTCCACAAACCCCATCCGATAACGGCGGCAAGCGCAATGCCCGCGATCGTAAAGGAAACTTTCGCGAGGGGCGAGAGCTTGAAAATTGACCTATTCTCTTCCGCTTCATCCGTGACATTCTGAACGGCAGGATCAGTAGTTGATGTTAACTCTGTTTCATCTGTCTGAGTCTCTATGGCTTCGGGCGCTCTTGTAGGATTCGTGACAGGAGTAACGGCCATCCCCGAGTACTCCGTAAGCGTTATTCCGTTGCTTCCCAGGGGAACCGCGTGATCAAGTCCGATAAAGGTTCCGTCCTCCGTCTGCCAGAGAACTTCCCTTACGAACTCATACTTTTCTTCATCCCATGTTGTAAAGTCGTCGAGGACAAGTCCGCCCGTATCGCCCGAATTCGCATTAAAGCACCAGAACGTATGATTCAGATGGTACTCTCCGATGAGCTGACGCATATACTCCATCCACGTAAGGTTATCGCCCGTCATAAAGCCGCCCCACTCGCCGATAAGGAGCGGTGCAGTCTCGGTAGCATCGATATAGAGCCATGCGTCGTACCAGTAATCGTCCATCAGGGATTCGTATGTGAATCCGCCTTCGAACCAGGGCTGTGCATATACGGCAGGTCCGTAATCGTGAGGCGAATAGACGATCTGGGCATTGCGCTCGGGTGAACCGAAGTCGATCGGATAGTCCGCTACCGCCCTGAGGTTACCGCCCCACCAGGAGTTATAGTAATCTTCATCGTTCGTGGAAGTGAAATTATTGGTCTGAGGATCAATTGGATAGATCTGGATACCCTCGATAACGATAAGTGCATTAGGATTGTTATCCAGGATTATGTTTCCCGCAGTCTCCGCAGCCGCTTTCCAGTTATTGTCATCATCCGAATCGTTCCAGATGGCATGCTCGGCTTCGGAAGCCTTGCCGTGAGGCTCGTTCTTTAAGTCATAAGCGACGATAGTATCGTTATTTGCATATCTTTCGGAGATCCAGTCGAGCGCCTCAAAATACTCCTCTTCGCTGAAGTCGGACGTATACCACAAAGGTGCCATATGACCCATCGCATCGGTATTTGCGGAATGGATGTCTACCATTACCTTGATGCCGTTCGCTTCGCATACATCTAGGACATGGTCCCATATCTCAAGGCTGTTCATGCCGTCAAGATATGCATTATATGCATGGTTGTAATTTGCTTCCGGATACTCTCCGTTCTTCCACTGAAGAAGGAGCTCGGCAGACATCGGAACTCTCAAAAGATTAAAGCCGTGATCTGCGATAGATGCCAGTGCTGCATCAAGATCACATGCCCATACGCCGTCGAAGAGATTAGATCCGGTGTTATAGCCGAACCAGTTACAGCCCGTAAGCCATACCTCGGTACCGTTCATATCGAGGATCTTATCACCGTCGGTAGTAAGCCAGTCATCGCCTTCGACCGCATCGGAGGTTATCGTCACGGTCGTACCTGATGAACCGTCAGAAGAACTTGCGGTCGTTGTAGCCGCAGGCTGCGTGGCTGCAGTAGTCGACTGAGCCGAAGCAGTTCCCGATCCGGATACCGAAACGACAGAAGCATTCGTTATACCCGAACCGTCCACCTGGATACCGACATTACCGTCAAATCCCCAGGAGTTAGGACCGTCGGCAGATACCGTCGCCGTAACGGTATTCCCGTCTATCGTGTAGGAATCGAATCCCCATCCGCTCGCGGAATTCACGGTACCCGTAAACTGAACGACTACCGTTATCGTCTGATATCCGCTGCATCCTGAGAGGTTCAGCGTGATCTGTCCGCCCGAATCCCAGGTGTTGACATTCTCTACATCGGCCTGTGCCTCTGCCCTGACCGTGCGAATGCTTTCGGGAACAGCAATGGCTGCCGCGGTAAAGACCATGGCAGCCACAAGTAATGCTGATGCTATCTTTCTTAAGTCCTTCATAGATCAGGCAGTGATCACTTCTTGAATCTGGAATCGATAACGCGAACCATCTTACCTTCGGATCTGGGAAGTGATCTGGGCTCTACGAGCTGGACCTTCGCGTGGATACCCGTGATGGATGCGATATCGCCCTCGATGGACTTTGTGAGCTTCTCAAGACCCTTCATCGTATCGGGGAAGGATCCGGGATTGAGCTCGATCTTAACCGTGATAACGTCAAGGTTGTTGATACGGTCAACATAGATCATGTAGTGAGGAAGGACTTCCTTATACTTCATGACTGCTGCCTCGATCTGAGTCGGGAATACGTTAACGCCCCTGATGATAAGCATATCGTCTGCACGACCCGTGATCTTATCGATCCTCGGAGTAGTTCTGCCGCATGCACACTTACCGTAGTGGATACGTGCAAGGTCATGTGTGTTGTATCTGATCATGGGAACGCCTTCCTTCATGACAGATGAGAAAACGAGTTCACCAAGCTCACCCTCGGGAAGAGGATCGCCTGTCTCGGGATCTACGATCTCAGGCCAGAAGAGGTCTGACTGGATATGGATCTGATCAACGCATGCCTGGCAGGAGCATCCTACGCCGGGGCCAACGATCTCGGTAAGACCATAGATATCAAATGCTTTAAGACCGATCCTCGTCTCGATCTGATCCTTCATCTCGCTGGTCCATGCTTCCGCACCGAAGAATCCGCTCCTTAAGTTGAGCTGGCTCTTATCGACATTATTCTTCTCGATAGTGTCGATGATATGGAGCATGTATGTGGGAGTACAGCAGATGACTTCGGGCTTCCACTCCGTAAGGATCTGGATCTGTCTTGCAGTATTACCGCCTGATACGGGAATGGCAACTGAGCCGAACTTCTGACATGCGAAGTGGGGTCCGAGACCGCCTGTGAAGAGTCCGTAGCCGTATGCGATATGAACAAGATCACCCTTCTTCATGCCGCCCATAGCGAAGGATCTGCAGAGAGCATCCGACCAGAGCTCAACGTCATTAGCCGTATAACCTACTACCTTCATCTTACCGGTCGTACCGGAAGATGCGTGAAATCTTACGAGCTGATCTCTGGGTACTGCCAAAGTTCCGAAAGGATAATTATCGCGGAAGTCGAGCTTGTCCGTAAAGGGAAGCTTCGTTATATCGTCGATACCCTTGATATCGTCAGGCGATATGCCTGCTCTGTCGAGTTTCTTCTTGTAATAAGGAGCATTCTCATATGTGCGCTTAACACAGTTTACGAGTCTCTTGCCGACGAGTTCTCTTCGCTCGTCTTCTCCCATACATTCGTGTTCTTCATCCCAGATGAATGTCTCTAACTCTGCCATTTCTTAATCTCCTCTCGCGAAAGGATCAGACGTCTATATCGATCTTTCGTTTAGTTGCCTTGTATTGGGTATATTTAACACCGGCAGCATCGAGCATCCTTCTGGCTGCTGCAGCTTCCTCGGTATCGTGATATTTATCGCTGTCGTAGATTATCTCTTTGATGCCCTTCTGGATAAGTGCCTTGGTGCAGCCTTCACAGGGGAACAGCGTAACATAGACTCTGTTATTTCGAAGATCCGCCGTACCGCAGCTCAGGATAGCATTGAGCTCCGCGTGGCAGACATATGCATATTTCGTATCGTAGGGATTTCCCTCTCTCTCCCAGGGAAAATCGTCATCGGAGCAGCCTCTGGGAAGTCCGTTATAACCGACGGTCATGATGCGGTTCTCATCGTTTACGATGCAGGCGCCGACCTGTGTATTGGGATCCTTGCTCCTTAATGCGGAAAGCTTGGCAACGCCCATGAAATACTCGTCCCAGGTGATATAATCGTCTCTTTTACCTGCCATCTGTCACCCTCCGCCTTTAATTATAATAAACGGAGATATTTTACCCCATAATATCGCGCACTGCAATAAAAGCTTCACTCATGCAAGCCTGCAGATTATAGCCTCCCGAGACTCCGTCGATGTCGAGCATCTCACCTATGACGTATACGCCGGGCATGATCTTAGACTCCATGCTCTCGCGCTTGATCTCTTTCAAGGCTACGCCGCCTCTCGTAACGTATGCGGTCTCATATGCAGGCGGATTGTCTATATGAAGTTCCAGATGCTTAAGGCCCTTCAGGAGTTCGCGCCTTCCGTCACGTGTCACCATACCCGCTCTAAGGTCCGTAACTCCGGCTCTTTCGCCGAGCTTATCGGCAACCGATGACGGCACATACTTGGAAGCGAGCGTCGTGATCTTTGAATCGGGATGGCTGTTGATCTCTTCGAGGAGTTCCCTGTCGAGCTCGGCATCTGTCCTGTGAGGAGTGAAATCCAGTTCGATCCATCCGTCGGACGATGAGATATTCCTCGGGATCTCACGGCTTAATTCCTGGATAACAGGACCCGAGATACCCTTATGTGTAAAGAGAACGCTGCCCATTCCGGATGCCTTCTTCTTCGTATCGCAGTAAAGGCTCGCGCCTGCATTGACGCTGACACCGCTCACGGCCGAAGTGAACTCTCTGTCATCTGCGCATACATCCACCGAAGTAAGAGCCGGGATCAGAGGCGTAACGGTATGACCCATTCCGCTTGCGACCTTATAACCGAGTCCGTCCGAACCTGTCTCGGGGAACGATCTTCCGCCGCATGCGAGGATCACCTTAGGGGCCGATATACGCTCTCCCTTATCGGAGATGACGGTGTAAAGATCGTCATTCTTATCTACGCTGACACAGCAAAATCCCGTAATGATATTCTCCCTGCCGATATGATCGACAAGAGCGGAACGGATAGTCTCTGCGCTGTCGCTTACGGGGAAGATCCTGTTATTGTCTTCTTCCTTAAGTTCCACGCCGAGCTCATCGCGGATGAACTTCATGGCATCCTCTGGCGCGAAAGACTTTATCGCGGAATAGATATAGCTTCCCGCTTCATGATAGCCTTCCTTTAAGATCTTCGGGGACTTGTTGTTCGTGATATTACATCTGCCGTGACCCGTAAGGAGCAGTTTCCTACCGGGCTTATCACCTCTTTCGAGTATCACGAAAGGAATGCCCTCCTTCTTAAGGAAGCACCCTGCAAAAAGACCTGCGGCTCCTGCGCCGACAATGATTACTTTCGAGGTCTTTTCTTCTCCCATCACTCTCCGCTCCTTGCGGAAAGTGCGATCCTCTCGACTAAGTCGTCGTACTTGATACCGGCTGCCGAAGCCGCTTCGGGTACGAGGCTCGTGTTGGTCATACCCGGGAGATTATTAGCTTCGATGAACCAGAAGTCATCGAGCTTTTCATCGAAGAACATATCGATCCTTCCGTAGGAATCCATCCTGAGGATCGTAAAGAACTTCTCTGCGAGCTTTTGAGCTCTCTTAGTATGCTCCTCGTCAATGGGAGCGGGGCAAAGGTGGTCCGTAAGACCCGCCTGATACTTATTCTTGTAGTCGTAGAAACCTTCGTGAGGTCTGATCTCGATGATGGGAAGAGCTTCGCCGTCAAGGACACCGATAGTGATCTCGCGGCCTGTGATAAATGCCTCTACGAGGATAAGCTGCTTAAAGGAAGCCGCATAGTCCAGTGCCTTCTGAAGATCTTCAACTTTCTTTACTACGGATACACCGCATGAGCTTCCGCAGCCGATGGGCTTAACTACGCAGGGAACGCCGATCTCTTCCATTACCTTCTCGACCGTTATCTTGTCATAAGGTCTGGTCATCCACTTTGCGGTCCTGTAACCTGCACCTGCGATAAGAGCCTTGGAGAGATCCTTATCCATGGCGATGGCACAGCCGAGGTAATTGCAGCCCGTATACTTGATACCGGATGCATCGAGCACGGCCTGAACCTGTCCGTTCTCACCGTGAGAGCCGTGAAGTCCGAGGAATACGGAATCCGCACTCTTACAGATCTCGATAACGCGGGGACCTACCCACTCTCTTCTTCCGCCGTGATCGGCGATTATCTTCTCGAGATCGGGTTCGCTCTCGGGAACTTCGTAACTGAATTCATCCTCCGTTCCTTCACGAAAAAGGAGATCGATATCGACTTTTTCATCTTCGATACCGTCATAAAGATCAACAAGTGCGACCCTGTGACCCTTGCGCAAAAGTGCATTCGCGATGAGGCTCGCAGAGCTTAAAGATACGTCTCTTTCAGGGCTTAATCCGCCGCCAAGAACTACTATTTTCATATGATCCCTCCTTGTTGTCGCAAGTCGATTATAGCAATCGAATATTACCCTCAAGCCCTTGATATCATTACATTTGTGTTACCTCGTATTTTTGCCCGCAAATCGTAAGACAGCTGTAAAATTTCACCTGCGCATATATTGATATACTTAATAAAAGAAATAAGTTTGGAGAGATATATGCTTGCATTTTTATATTTGATCTTATGCCTCGTTTACGGCATCTCACTCATATCTTTATGCATTCCCGATGTAAGGAGACTCTTCGTTGCATGCTCGCCTTCAAAGAAGATCGTCGCGAAGATCCCTTCCGTCATGTTCACCGTTCCCGCCGGATTCATCATCGGCATGATCTGCGTTACCGCTTTCAGCTATTACCTGACACTCGGCCTCTCCTATCCGATCCATAAGACTGACCTTTGCAGAAGGCTTTCGATACTTATTACTTTCGCGGTATTTGCAGTTCTCATCGCGACCAATATCTCGATCTGCCTGAAGCGCGATCCCAAGGATCCTTCGAATTCGGCAATCCCCCAGTATAATAACTCCGTTGGAAACGTTATCTATTACGGCATCTGCACGGTCGTATTTACGGTCATATCCGCTTTCCTCATGTTCTACACATACAGGATCACGGGCAACGAGCTCTATGCCGGCTATTCCACTTTCTCGGACCTTTCTCCGCACACAGCGATGGTATCTTCATTCGGTGTCGGATTTAATTTCCCGACTCAGTATATGCACTTCTCGGGCGACGGTATCCAATACCATTTCTTCTTCTATTACCTCTGCGGTACGCTCGAATATTTAGGCCTCCCGATCGACTGGGCGATCAATCTTCCGAGCATTATCACGATGGTATGTGCTTTCGATCTTTTGGGACTCATCACGGTCCTCTATTTCAGGAGAAGATCCGGATTTGCCATCGCACCCGTCCTCGTACTCTTCAGAAGTTCCATGAACGTATTCGTACACATAAAGGAGCTCAAGGAACTCGGTATCCCCGCGAAAGCTATCGCTGAAAGCATCCTTCACAGCTCGACCTGGTATAAGGTAACACCTTACGACGATTGGGGCATCTGGGCTATCAACGTCTATCCCAACCAGCGTCACCTGATGCTCGGTATCTCATGCGTACTCATCCTGATGCTCCTGATGACACCCTTCGTAAGAAGGATGGGTATCAGTCTCATAAAGGCCGCAGATGCCAAGGAGAAGATCAATGCTTTCATCTATTCTCGTGAAGCATGGCTCTGGCGAAAGGATGACCCGCTTCATCCTCTGGGGCTCATGGTCCTTTCATCTATCCTTGTGGCTCTCATGCCGTTCTTCCACGGCTCTGCTCTGATCACCGCACTCCTCGTACTGCTCATAATGGCAATATTCAGCGAGAGCAGGCTCGTATATGCGTGCATAGCTGCAGTATCTGTCATTTCTTCGTTTATCCAGACAAGATGCTTCTCCGGAAGCGCAGGCAACGTCGTAAAGTTCGAATATGCTCCCGGATTTGTCCTAGAAGATAAGACTGCAGGCGGCGTTATCAGCTACCTTTATAACGTTACCGGATTAACGCTTATCATCGCGATCCTCTTTGCGGTCATCATCCTGATAAGAGACATCATCCGCAGAAAGCCTCTCTACAGAACACTCATACTCCTTGCCGGAATGGCTCCCGGAATATTCGCTTTCATGTACAAGGTGTCACTCGAGATGCTCGCAAATCATAAGTTCATCCAGATATCACTGATCCTCGCCGATATATTCGTAGCTGGTGCATTGTCTGAGCTCTTCTGGCTCCCAGTTAAGGTCAAGGATCCTCTGGCGAGCAACGAAGACAACAAATGGAAAGTCACTAAGGGCGTCAAGATCGCACTACAGATCGTGAGCATCATCCTGGCCGTCGCTCTCATTGCTCCTCTTACGGCTACCGGCGTCAGCGAATGGGCTACTTACATCAATCTGAACAGGAACTGCGTTATCGTAAGGACAGACTCCGAGCTTACCGAATGGATAATGGAGAACACATCCCCCGATGATGTCTTCCTGACTCCCCAGTGGTCCATGAACCGTTTCTTCCTCGCAGGAAGGCCCGCCTACTATGGTCATGCTTATTATGCATGGTCTGCAGGCCACGACACATATACACGTGAGAAGATCTATTACTGGCTCATCTCGGGATGCGGTAACGATATAGATGAATTCAGGAGATATTGTCAGGAAAGAGGCATCAGATATCTGATCGACGATCCCGAGTTCAATAACTTCAATTACCCCGAAGGCGTCTCCTATAATTCCGAATTCTTCTCACAGAACCTTCAGCAGGTCGCGTACTTCCCGAATGACGGCGGTACGATCGTCTATAAGATCTACTGATAACCTTCAACTAAAAACTGAATAAATACACACAACAATACTCCGACCTGTTCTCACAGATCGGAGTATTGTCTTTAGGAGTATAATATGTCTTTTCGATTATTTACTCTTCATCTGCCTTGCTGGCTTCGATAACCTTATCGGCTACCTCCTGAGGTGCGGGCTCGTATCTTGCATGTGAGAGTGCGAACCATCCTCTGCCCTGCGTCATGGACTTGAGATCTGTAGCATAGTCTGCCATCTCTGCCGTAGGAACTTCCGCTGCTACGACCGATCCGTCCTCATCGGTATCGATACCCATGATGCGACCTCTTCTCTTATTCATGTCACCCATGATATCACCCTGCTTCTCTTCGGGGATATGAACCTCTACTGAGCTTATGGGTTCGAGGAGGATCGGACTTGCCTGCTCCATACCGTTCTTGAAAGCGAGGTTAGCCGCGATCTTGAATGCCATTTCCGACGAGTCTACATCGTGGTAAGAACCGTCTACGAGAGTTGCCTTGAGGTTAACTACGGGATAGCCTGCGAGGATACCCTTCTTGACCGACTCCTGAAGTCCCTTCTCGACTGCAGGGAAGAAATTCTTGGGGACTGCACCACCGAATACCTTCTCGTCGAATACGAGCTCTTCTGACTCGGGATTGGGTTCAAACTCGATCCATACGTCACCGTACTGACCGTGACCGCCGGACTGCTTCTTGTGCTTACCCTGAACCTTTACCTTCTTACGGATAGCTTCTCTGTAAGGAACCTTGGGCTCACCGAGCTCGGCATCTACCTTGAACTTCTCCTTGAGCTTACTTACGAGAACCTTGAGCTGCATCTCGCCAAGACCTGAGATTACCATCTGCTTTGTCTCGGGATTATTCGTTATAGTGAAGCAGCGATCCTCTTCCTGAAGCTTCTGAAGACCTGCGATGATCTTATCCTCATCACCCTTTGTCTTAGGCTTGATGCTCTTGCTGAGGCAAGGTGTGGGAAAGTTGATCTTCGGCATCTCGAGGATCCTCTTTCTGTCACAGAGCGTATCGTTTGTCTCCGTGATAGCGAGCTTGCTCGTAGCACCGATCTCACCTGCCGACAGGCAGTCCGTCGGGATCTGCTTATTACCGAGAAGATAGAAGAGGTTACCTACTCTCTCATCCTTCTCCTTAGTTGCGTTATAGACCGTCGAATTGGCCTTGAGAACGCCCGCATTGACCTTCATGATACTGATCTTACCTACGAACGGGTCTGCGATCGTCTTGAATACGAAAGCTGCAAGGGGATCATCCACATTGCACTGAACCTGCTCTGTAGTACCGTCGGGATGAGTACCGGGAAGAGTGGGCTTCTTTCCTGCCGGCGGTGTATCCTTTGCGATACAGTTAAGGAGGAAATCAACACCCCAGTTCATGTAAGCAGATCCGCAATAGATGGGATGAAGCTTACCTTCTCTGAAGCCTGCATGTACGCCGTGCCTGAACTCATCCTCAGTGAAAGGCTCGCCTGCGAAAAACTTCTCCATGAGCTGGTCATCAGCCTCTGCTACTACCTCGTTGACCTTCTCCTGAAGCTCATCAATACGGGGATTGTATTCTTCGGGAAGCGGGAACTCGGTAAGCGAACCGGTCTTCTTATCAACCGAGAATGCCTTACGATTCATAACATCGACAATTCCGGTCATCTCTCCGTTCTCCATGATCGGGAACGACAACGGGATAACACTCGGTCCGTATCTGTTCATCATACGCTCTGTAACAGCTTCGAAGTCCGCATTCGGTTCATCCATTCTGTTAACGAAGAAAAGGAAAGGAACATTCTTACTCTTAAGAAGTCTTATAGCCTTCTCGGAACCTACGGATGTACCGCCTTTTGCGGATATCAGTACTATACCGCTGTCTGCGATCCTTATACCGGACATCTCCTCTCCAAGGAAATCGAAATCACCGGGAGTGTCAATGATGTTGATCTTGCTGCCCTTATAGTCACAGCTGGCCAAAGATGTTGAGATAGAGATCTGTCTCTTCTTCTCTTCAGGCTCGAAATCCATCACAGTATTGCCGTCAGCAGGTCTACCGAGTCTGTCGATAGTATTGGTACAAAACAGCATTGCTTCTGCAAGAGAAGTCTTGCCTGAGCCGGCGTGGCCAAGCAAAGTGATGTTACGTATCTTGTCTGCGGAATAATTTCCCATGAGTCCGTCCTCCTTTGGATTTACGTTTATGGTTTCCATTATAACCGCTATTCTGTGCCAATTCCACAAAAACTTGGTGAAAAATGAATTATTTTTGTGCAGAATCAAATAAAAACGGACAAAAAAGAGCGCACAGACATAAGCTGCCTGTGCGCCCTGTAAAATACGTTCAGATTATTAGGATCTTACTTCTTTCGAGGTCTCTCGAAGATCATTACGACCCTGTCATCCTTACTCGAATATGCTCCGACCTGAAGTGAAGCAGACTGAGTATCATTGCCCGAAAGAGAGGACTGAAGCTTACCGCCGTCATCGTTGATGATAGATGTGAGTTTCCATCCCTCTGCGGATCTCTTCTGAAGAACTGCATTGATACCGTCAGCATCAACCTCACTTGCCTTGTTGTGGTTGACTACCTCAACACAATACTCCTTAGGACCTGCATCTCCGCCGCCGAATGCACCGGATGCCGCTTTCTTCTGGATAGCTTCTATGGATGCCTCAAGATCCTTGATCTTCTTGGCCAATTCGTCTTTTGCCTTCTCCATGTCCTTGATCTTCTGCTCCTTCTCTTGGATCTCCTTTAACAACTTGCCCTTTTCGCTCTCGCTCATCGATACTTCCTTAAGGAATACCGCACGCTTCTCAGCCTCGAGAATGATTTCCTCGGCCGCAGCCTTAGCCTGAACTTCGGCAGTCTTGGAATCAGCGATGATTCGCTGAGCTTCATCATATTCATTCTTGATGGAGTCGATCTGCTTGCCCCATTCTTCCGCCTGAGCCTGATATCCGTTAAGTTCATCCTCGAAGCCCTTACGCTTCTGAGCCATATCAGTTTCAAAATCGGTGCGTTGCTTTGTAATATCCGCCTCGAAGTCCTTACGCTTCTGCTCCATATCGGCAGTTTCTTTCGCGATCTCGGCTTCAAGAGCTTCTTTCTGATCTACGACCTTCTGAGCCTCTGCAAAGTACTTCTCGGCATCAGCCTTCTGGGCATTGATCTCGTTGATGATGTCATCTCTCTGCTTAGCTGCAGCCTCTGCTTCAGCAATAACCTGCTCTGCCTGAACTCTGATCTGATCGATCTCAGCCTGAGCAGCCTGCTGCTGCTGTTCGATACCTGCGACTATGCTGTCCTTCTTATCAGTGATCTCCTTGAGCTCAGCTTCGGCCTTTTCCTTAGCCTTGATAGCCTCGCCTGCCTGCTGCTCCATGATGGCCTTGCCTTCATTCTCGAGCTTTTCGAGCTCAACCTTCTTCTCATTGATGGCACGCTCCTGCTCAGCCTGCTGAGCTTCGAGCTCCTTCTTTATCTTCTCGCTCTGCTCGAGGAATGATTGAGCCTCTGTCGCCTCTGCAACGAGCTGGTCTCTCTTCTTCAATACCTCGGCATACTCTGCATCGATCTTGGAAGCGGCTGCGTTGATCTCATCCTGTGCGGCTGCGATCATCTTCTGCTGCTCCTGCTCGGCGAGCTTGATCATCTCGTCATACTTAGCCTGACCTTCGTTGATCTTATCCTGCTTGGACTTCTCGCCTTCCTCACGAGCCGATCTGATCTTTGCTCTTTCCTTTTCGACTTCTGCTCTTGTATCATTGAGCTCTGCTTCGAGCTTGAGCTTCTCATCTATGGCCTGCTTCTTGATCGCGGCGTATTCGCTGTCAAGTCTTAACTTCTCTGATTCGAACTGAGCTGTGAGAGTAGCGATCTCTCTGTTTATCTTCTCTCTGATCTCCGCCAGATGCTTTTCTTCTTCTGTTCTCTTTGCTTCTGTTCTTGCAATGTTCTCTTCTTCTTTTTGAGTAAGGACTTGCTGAGCTTCTGCGAGTGCTGCATCGGTATCTCCGCCGGATGCTTTCTGGAAATCGTATTTACACATGGAACAACGGGCAACATTATCACCCATCATTACTCCGCAAACAGGACACTTCTTCATCGTGTATACTCCTAAATCAAGTAAGGTTGATATGTGTCCGCGACACATACGCACATATTATACACCAAATGTCATAAAAACATTACTATCATTAATAGTAATTTGTTAATTAAGTACAATTTTCGTTTTATCCCTCGAAAACACCCATTTTTCAATGTATAAATAGTGGAAAACATCACTTTGGAGGCGAAATCCGTTATGAATCGGAATGTAGTCAGGACTGTTGCCCTGGCATTGATACTGTCGATCGGTCTGACATTTACTTCCTGCGGAAAGAAAAAGAAGAAAAAACCTCAGTACGGCGGAACGGCAACCATAGGCGTGACCGTCGAGCCGGATTCTTTTGATCCTCACATATCGAACAGCAATGATATCTTATTTAATATATACGAAAGCCTTTTCAGGTACACCAAGAACGGAAATCTCGATCCGTGCCTTGCTTCCGAATATTCCGTATCAGGCGATGCCAGGACATATACCTTCACGATAAAGGAAGAGATCAAGTTTCATGACGGCAGCGATCTTGACGCATCAGATGTAGTCTATTCCCTGAAGCGCGCTTCGGGTCTTCTCGACCAGCAGGACGGAACTCCTCTTATCCCCGAACTTGATGTCGTCTCAGATGTTTATTCCAATGACCTCGGACAGGTCATCGTCACTCTCGACTCACCAAACAGCGAATTGACTGAACTCTTTACAACAGCCATCATTCCTGACGGCACGGTAAATATAGCAGAATCAAAGATCGGTACCGGCCCTTTCAAGTTTTATTCATATGAGGCCGGAGAGTCCTTAAGTCTTGTCAGAAATGATGAATACAGAAATCCCAAATATCCTTATCTTGACTCTGTCACATTTAAGTTCTATCCCGACCTCGATACTGCTTTCACCGATCTTCAGAGCGGTGCGATCGATATCCTCCCCGAGATCACATACGATATGGTTCAGCAGCTCGATCCCGAACAGTTTACGATCGCCAAGAAAGGTTCCAATACCCTTCGCGTTTTCGCGCTGAACAATGACGTCGCTCCTTTCGACGACCGCCGCGTAAGGCAGGCTATGAACTATGCACTCAACAGAGATGAGATCATAACTCTTTCTACCGGACTTGAGGAAGGCGTATCACTTACTACTGCAATGAGCCCCGTAATGTCCTACGCTTACGATCCTTCTCTAAACGGAACCTATGCCCGCGACCTTACTACGGCAAGAGCACTTATGGAGCAGGCCGGTCTATCGAACGGATTTGATATGACCATCACTGTTCCCGATGATTCTCCCGTTTATATCACCGTAGCCGAGACAGTTGCTTCGCAGCTTTCCGAGATAGGCATCAGAGCGAGCGTAGTCCGGGTCGACCACGATACATGGGAATCTGATGTTTTTACTGACGGCAATTACGAAGCAACCGTTGTGGATCTTTCGAATGAGTTCGATGCTTACGATGTCCTTGCAAGATACTGTACCGGCAGCGAAGATAATTTCATCAATTATTCCGATGCAAGATTCGATACTTACTATGCACAGATCCCTCTTACGGCTGACCCCGATTCAAGACTTGATCTTTATCATCAGCTCTTAAGGATCCTCACCGACGATGCCGTTTCCTGCTATATTCAGGACCCCTATCATTTCTGCGCGATCAATAAGCGCGTCGGCGGTTATGCTATCTACCCGTTTGATTATCTGAATGCATGGAGCATCCATGTAAAATAAGTGGCGCGATCCGGTATAACGAAATAACAAAGATAAGAGCTCTCCCGAGGGAGAGCTCTTATCTTGACATGAGGGATAGATATATTGTGAGGATATTACTGTTTAAGCCGGTACATAAGATATAAGTCTTACTTCATTAGGATCAAATGCATGAGTCGCATTGATACCGAATCCGCTTCCGCTTGTGCTGCAACCCTGATTCATTGTTACCGTAATATAGTTGCCATTGCATGTTACTGAACAGTTGCCTGTCCAGCAGCTAAGCTGGTTAACTCCATCAGGTACGTAGAATGTAAACTCTCTTGCATTCTGAGGTAAGCTGAAGCTCATGTTCGCATTGGTTCCGCCCCAATATCCGGATACACTTACACCGGCTCCCGGAGCATTTTCGGTGTTGCTGTTTGAACTTACAGTTCCAGCTGCAGGTGCAGCGGGCTCAGGTACTACGGGCTGCTGAGTAGTAGTTGTTGCCTCAGTTGCCTGAGTAGTAGTGGTTGTCGTAGCCTGTGTTGTTGTAGTCGTAGTAGTTGTTGTAGCAGCAGTAGTCGGCTCTGTTGTCGGAACCGGAGTCGGAGTCGTCGTACCGCCGCCATTATTGTTAGTGGGAGTCGGAACATTATAGTTGCTGTTGATGTTTGAAGCATTACCGGAGGACTGGCTCTGTCTGCTCCATGCTTCTTCAAGCTCCGAAGAATTAGGAATGGCGTGCATAACTTCCAGCTGAGCTGCCGGCTCCCAGAGATCTACTCTTACGCCATCGTCATTCATCACTACATCGTGCTGCTGTGCATTCCTGAGAATGCTTTCCCTGTAGCTGTTTGTTGATGTAGCTATCCCTGCGATAGCTACTCCGGATAATATTGTAATTACACCTACAACGAGAACCATCTCGATCAAGGTATATCCACTCTTATTTCCTTTCATAAATAGCCCCCCCTTCCTTGTTTCATTAATTGCATTATCGGGTCGCCCATAAGAACGACCCGATAATCGATCACCTATTTATTCCGATCATTAACTATACTCTTAAGTTCAACTGATCAACGTCTTCCGTTACCGTGACCATTACCGTTACCATTACCGTTACCATTACCGTTATTTGTGTTATATCCGACTGCTACTACGGATACTACGTCTGCCTCACCACCGGATACATAAACCTGAATTCCGATCTCTCCGGGAGCCTGATTTGAAGTAGTAAGTCTGATCCTGTTACCATCGATCTCGTAATCAGCGTTCCAGCAGCTGTTTACTCTTGTGATATCTCCGTTATACTCGATAACGATCTCATACTCAGAGCAAGTAATACCGTCGGGTATTGTTATTCTTGTCTCAACTACGGGTGCGCCCCAGTAGTAGTAATTTGTTACGGGAGACTGCAGGTTACGGATATTTGTACCGCTGTATCCGTTATGATTGCTGTTTCCAAAACCGTTATGTCTGCCGTTATCATTGTGCCAGTTAAGGCTGGATGTATGACTTGTTCCTGCAAGGTTGTTAGCAAAGTATTCATCAGAATTCACATCATTGGATGCCTGAGAAGTTGTCTCTGCGGGTGCAGTTGTCGTTGTGGTTGTTGTAGCCTGTGTAGTTGTTGTAGTAGTTGTTGCCTGTGTAGTGGGAGCTGTTGTAGGCGCTGTTGTCTCACCACCGTTGTAATGAGGATTGTTAGGATTGTTCCAACCGTTGTGGTTGCCGTTGTCGTGACGTGTTGTTTCACTCGGCTCAGTAGCTTCTGTAGAAGGTGTTGTTACTTCGTAAGCTCTTTGGAGATCAACCGAATTCGGGATCGCGCCGTTAACTACTTCCCATGCCTCGGGTTCGAACTGGCCGCCGTAAGGAACCATGCTTTCCTTGAATCTCGAGTAATCAGTCGAAATGCCTAATAAGATCGCACCTGACAGTATAGTGATAACTCCTACTACGAGCATCATCTCGATAAGTGTGAAGCCCTTTTTGTTTAAATTCGTAAACTTTTTCATAATGCCATCTCCTTTCAGGGAATAACCATTTCTTGTTTCTTGATAGGATGATAACACGTCATTTTCACAATTGTGTTCACATTTGACACATTTTCGCCACAGTTTATGACTTAATTGTAAACAGAATGTTAACAGCGGCGAAAACAGGCTAAACATCAGTAATTATTAAGGTTTTCAAGGGGTCGAATTGTGGCTTTAAAGGTACTTTTCAGAGACAAATGTGAAGAGAAGTTCACGATTGTTGTCAAGATTTCCTGAAACCACTTCATAAAATATGTCATTTAAAACACTGCCGATCATGGGGCCTTCAGGAAACCCAAGTTTGATCAGGTCCTGTCCGCTGATTGCCAGATCTTTGACAGAAAGAGGAATCTTGTCAATTATCAGGCGTTCACGGATCTCTTTTATGGCCTCCAGCTGTCTGATCCGGGTCCTCCCCAGCGGGGAGTGCGCCGCGATATCGGCTCTTTGAAGTACGGCGAGCCTCTCGATAAAGTCAGGAGAATGTTCAGTCATGAACTTATGGACCGCTTCCCTGGTAGGCTCCACAAACTCATCGTGAAGGAGTACGAGTTCTGACACATTCTTCTTTAATTCGTTCGAGAATTTCATTCTTTCCGCCAGATCGAGCGTTATCTCGTATCCTATGCGTTCATGCTGCTTCATGTGTCCTTTGCCTTCTTCGTCTATTGTGAAGGCTTTCGGCTTTCCGATGTCGTGAAGGAGCGCAGCATAAGAAAGTATCAGGTCTCTCTTTCCCGTCTGTTCATCAACGGGAATATTCTCCAGTACAGCGAGAGTATGCTCGAGCATATCAAGATCGTGGTAATCGGAACGCTGATCAAATCCTTCCATCTCCTTGAGCTCGGGAAGGATCACGCTGAGCACATCGACATTTTCCCGGATAACACGAACGGCCGCCTTGCCGCAGATCATATCGGAGAATTCCTTATTGATCCTTTCGGCGGATATCTTACGGAGCAGATCCTTACAAAGTATCATCGCCTCAGATGTCTTCTCGTCGATCTTAAGATCCATGACGGAAGCAAACCGCAATGCTCTCATGATCCTCAGTGCATCCTCGGAGAATCTTCTTACCGGATCACCTACTGCACGTACGATACCATTCTTTATATCTTCAACGCCTCCTACCAGATCCCTGACCCTACCGTCACGATCAAGATACAGGGCATTCATCGTAAAGTCGCGCCTTTTAACATCTTCTTCGATATCCTGCGAGAATTCGACATTGGTCGGATGACGGGAATCTTCGTAATCGCCGTCCGTTCTGAAAGTAGTTATCTCTATCGGCTGACCATGGGATAAGAGCGTGACCGTTCCGTGCTTTATCCCGGTCTCGATTATCGTGCGATATCCTTCTTCTTCGGCGGCAGCGATAACGTCCTCCGGACGAGCCGAAGATGCCATATCGTAATCGTGGGGGTCCTTTCCTAAGATCAGATCCCTCACGGCACCGCCAGCCACAAAGACGCTGTACCCGCGCCGTTGAAGCATATCCATTATTTCTTTACAGTATTCGGGGATGGAATATATCCTGTCACTCATGAGTTGCAGGCAGCCATCAGCATATTGGCGAAAGCTTTGCTGTCGAGCTTATAAAGATCAAAATCAGCAGCTTCGCGACGCACCTCATCGGCGATCGAGAGTGCTTCTTTCTCGGTCAGATCGGGCAGCTTTATGTATTCGGAATTCTTGGAGCAGATATAATCGAGACTGTCGATAAGGTTCTGTGCCGCTCTCATATCATCGGCATTTTGCGTACAGATCTTGAGATATCTTGCAAGTTCCGCGAGTGCAGACAGACATACCTCTTTTTCTGCGTCGAGCAAGTGCCTTAAGAGCTTGAGATATGTAGCACCGTGAACATCGCCATAACGCTCGATAAGTCTGTGTACGGCGATATGCGTATAACCGATTCCTATCTTTCTTACGGAAAGGCCGGCGTAGAATCCTCCGACTGCAGTCTTATACCTGAGGAACGAGTCCTCGGGGTTCTTTCGCATATTAGTAAGATTATTATATATAATGCCGCAGGCAACAGCCGCATCGGCACGATAGAGCGGATAGTACTCGGAGACGGGAGATACGTATGCTTCGACTGCTTCACAGAATGCGGTGAGCGCACTGTCGACCGCAGCTTCCGTCTCAGTCCTCATGGAAAGTTCCGTATCGATAACGGCTATATCGGGTACGATCTTGCTGCTCCTGCACATTACCCATTTGCCGTTCGGCTCGGAGATGAACTCCGAGAAAGGCGTCGCACATGAAGCACCCGCATCGGTAGCTATGCAGCAGAGCTTATTCTTGCCATCCTTGACGTGACCGTCGCCTATAAGGTCTGAGATCGTCTTTGCAGAATGTGTATTCGCCATCGCAACGACCATCTTTCCGCAGTCTATATCGGAAGTGCTTCCCACCGTGATGACCGTATCGCAGTTATACTCCCTGAACATACCGAAAGCCATCTCTATCACACTCTGCTTGAGAAGGCCCGGTTCTTTCTCGAACGAGAAGATACGGATACCCATCTTGGTGAGCTTCTCGTTCATCTCTTCGTAGATCTTATATTTCTTTACATTCTTGGAGCATATAAAGAGCACGCGCCTTGTTCCCAGACGCTGCAGTTCATCGCAAGCAGAAAGAGCCGAGCCTGATCCGGACAGGACATTTTCCCGCTCGAACTCGGTCTTAGAAGCATATTCTACGTAGCTTCCCCTCTTGCTCATGAGAATATCAGTCGAGCTGTGCCTTTATGGCAGCAAGGAATTCATCGTACTCTTCGAAAGCGGGAAGGTCGGGGTTATCAGCCTTGATCTTATCGGTACTCTTGAAGAGGAATCCTGCCTTACTTGCCTTGATCATGGCAAGATCGTTAAAGCTGTCGCCTGCCGCGATCGTCTCAAATCCCATGGACTGGAGAGCCTTGACTGTCGTGAGCTTGGACTGCTCGCATCTCATCTTGAATCCCGTGATCTCACCGTCTGCGGCAACTTCAAGAGTATTGCAGAAAAGCGTGGGATATCCGAGCTTAGCCATCAGGGGCTGAGCGAACTGAGTGAAAGTATCGCTTATGATTATTACCTGAGCAACGCTCCTGAGTTCATCGAGGAACTCCTTTGCGCCGGGAATGGGATCGATCTTCGCGATAGTATCCTGGATCTCCTTAAGTCCGAGACCATGCTCCTTAAGGACGCCGAGTCTCCACTTCATGAGCTTATCGTAATCAGGCTCATCTCT
The DNA here is from genome assembly GCA_900111435.1 of Ruminococcaceae bacterium KH2T8. Taxonomy (NCBI): domain Bacteria; kingdom Bacillati; phylum Bacillota; class Clostridia; order Eubacteriales; family Oscillospiraceae; species Ruminococcaceae bacterium KH2T8. Next base: position 246,877 of record FOIY01000005.1, on the reverse strand, counting down.
CGTGGTCTTCTTGAGTTCGGGAATACCGGACTCCTCAGCGAATGCGATCCAGATCTCGGGAACGAGAACACCTTCCATATCAAGACAAACAATATCCATAAACTTATTACCTCCGAAGTTATTTTACATATTTATCACTTACATACGCAAGTATCTAAGCATCTGCTTCCAGCCATGCCACGGCCTCTGTCGAATCGGTCCACGGAAACATATCAACGGGCACTGCCGACCTGACCTTATATCCGTTCTTTGAGAAGAGTCGAAGATCCCTGGCAAGAGTGTCAGGTGAGCACGAGATGTACACCACCCTTTTTGCCTTGAGCTTTGAAACGGCTCTTATGAACTCGATGGTAGTACCGCTCCTCGGCGGATCGAGGAATACGACATCGAACTTCTCACCTGCCGCCGCGGCTTCCTCTATATATCTCGTGGCATCGGCATTTACGAAACTGATATTCTTCATTCCGTTGGCTCTTTTGTTAGTGATGGCATCGCTTACTGCCGATTTATTAAGCTCGACGCCGACTACTTCGCCCGCTATCTTCGCCGCGACCATACCGATCGTTCCGATACCGCAATATGCATCGAGCACCTTATCCTTCGGACCTAAAGCCGCGAAAGTCATGCCCTGCGTGTAGAGCCTTTCGGTCTGATCATGATTGATCTGATAGAAAGACTGCGCCGAAATCCTGAACTTAAGGCCACAGAGCTCGTCTGTAATGAATCCTTTGCCGTAGACAGTCTCGCTCTTATCTCCGAGGATCATGGAATCGGTCCTCTTGTTGATATTGATCACGACTGTCGTTATCTCGGGATGCATCTTGGTGAGCTTTGCGATGAAGTTCTTCTTCCCGGGGAAGAATGTTCCGCCATTAACAAGTACTACCAGTATCTCGCCCGTGCTTACCGCAACTCTTACGAGTACTCTCCTGAGGATTCCTGTCTTGTTTCTCTCATCGTAGATCTGAAGCTTGAAGTCGACGGCGAGCTTTCGGATATCCTTTATGATAGCCGAAGCTCTCTTGTCCTCGATGATGCATGAATCATTCTGGATGATCCTGTGCGAACCTTCGGCATAAGTACCGGAGATGACCTTGCCCTTCTCCCTGCCGAAAGCCGCATGCACTTTATTCCTGTAGTTATAAGGATCCTTCGCTCCGATGATCGGCATGACATCGCAATCGATACCCTTCATGAGGTCATTAAAAGCCTTCTGCTTCTTTAAGAGCTGTTCCTCATATGACACGCCTATATAAGCGCAACTGCCGCACAGCTTCGCCTTGATGCAGGATGATATCTCTTTGGGATCAGTATGCTGACCTTGCTGCATTTGTAACCGTATTGGCAAGAAGGACGGATGTAGTTACGGAGCCTACTCCCCTGGGAACGGGCGTGATGGCATCAACGATCTCGGATACGCCTGCAAAGTCAACATCTCCGCAGAGCTTTCCTTCTTCGTCTACGTTCATTCCGACATCGATGACTGTCTGTCCGGGTCTTACATACTCTGCCGTGATCATCTTTGCCTTACCTGCTGCAGCTACTATGATATCGGCTGCCTGACACTCAGCCTTGAGATCGGCTGTCTTAGTGTGGCAAACGGTAACTGTCGCATTACCTGCGATGAGCATGAGTGCAACGGGCTTTCCGATGACAAGGCTCCTGCCGATTACAGTAACCTTCTTACCCTTGATGTCGATACCGTAATGATCGATCATCTCCATTACAGCCTGTGCCGTACAGGGAGCAAATCCTGTCTTATCGCCAGCAAAGAGCTTTGCCATATTGGCATTACCCATGCAGTCAACATCCTTGCCGCTGCTTATGGTATTAACGATATTCTTATCCGTAAGGTGCTTGGGAAGGGGTCTGAAAAGAAGGATGCCGTGGATCTCATTATCGAGATCAAGTGCAGCTACCGTCTCATCGAGGTCTTCCTGGGATACGTCCTCGGGAAGCTCTACTACTGTTACTTCGCAGCCCATATCGGAGAACTTCTTCTTGATGCCTCTTTCATATGCGAGATCATCTTCTCTGGCGCCTACCCTTACTACTGCGAGCGTAGGTATGATACCCTTACCCTCGAGCTCGGCGATCTGTGCCTTGAGCCTTTCGTTTACTGCATCTGCTGCGGGTTTACCGAGTAATTCTGTCATGCCTTGAGTCCTCCGAGTACGTCGTTATATGCCTTATCGCATCTGTCGCAGACAGTCTTTACGATAGCATCTGTCTTCTCATTAACGGAAGCAGCATATTCTCTGTCCTTCATGAGCTTCGTGTTGATATATACATTCATGGAAGCACCGCATACTGCCGCTCTGCATGCCGCAGCCGCAACTCCTACGTCACTGATCGCAAGACGTGAACCCTTGACTGCGAGTTCCTCGATGATCAGGGATACATCATTCATCGTCTCAACGATCTCGAAAGGAGCATCGCTTGCTACCTTGAGTGCATTCTCAAGAAGCTCATCCCTGCCGGGCTCTTCCTTGGGGATGGAATAAGCCTTAGCCAAAGGCTCGAAAGCATCCGCATCCTTCTGCATAAGGTCAGCGATCTTATCGGTAAGCACTGCCGTGTCCTTGAGGATCCTGTCGATATCGCCCTGATACTCCGCATACTTCTTCTTACCTGTAGTAAGATTTGCTACCATCGAGCAAAGAGCGGAAGATACGGAACCCATAAGTGCGCTCGCTCCTCCGCCGCCGGGTACGGGTGCGCCGGAACTCAATTCTTCAAGAAACAGATCAATGCTTTTACTTCTCATGCTCTTACCTCATATCTTTAAAATTCAAACCTATTATATACGAAAGAAAAGGGACTGTCTTTTTAAAATAAAGGCAGTCCCTGATGTTTTATATGTTTATATTGTCTTAGCCGACGATCCTTCTTATGGTAAGGATAGGCATCATGTCGAGGCTTCCGTATCGAACGTCCTCACGTGAGTTCGAAGCATGGATGACCTGACCTCCGCCGACATATATGGCAACGTGTCCGCAATATCCTCCACCGTAATCGTAGCAGACTACATCACCGGGCTGGATATTATCGCGGCTTACTTCCTGACCGTAGCCGACAAGTGAGTTCGAGTAGTGAGGAAGTCCTCCGACTCCGACCTGTCTGTATGCATATACTACAAGTCCCGAGCAGTCAACGCCCGATGAGCTCTCACCGCCGTATACATAAGGTGCACCGAGAATACTCTCTGCTGCACTTACAACACTTGAACCGTTAGCACCCGTGATGATCGGTGTGCCTGCCGAGTAACTGCTGCCACCGCCGGAAGAAGAACCTCCTCCGCCTGATGAGGATCCTCCGCCTCCACCGCCGCCGGTATTAGCGGGCCTCGGAGTAGGTGTAGGTGTGGGAGTCGGGGGCGGCGTCTGAGTCGTATATGAGATATATACATAACCCGTAAGGCCGCTGTCCGTCGTTACTTCGTACCACTTATCGGCAATAGCCGTACAATGAAGTCTTGTCTCATCGCAAAGTGTCGCTACAGGCTCACCCATAGTAGAAGGCTCTGCTCTTAATGTAAGTGAATCGGTATCTACCCATACTGTTCTGTCGATAGCGATCCATACCATCTCATACGAGAGCGTGGATGTAAGTACATAACCTTCGAGACCTTCGGAAGTCTGTACCTTTGACCATGTATCTCCGATACCGATCCTTGTTACACCTTCACTCGTTGCAAGTGTAGTAAGTGTGTTGGAATCCATATCAGGATATTCCTTAAGGATGGAATTATCGGCTGCTATATAAAGATATTCTTCTGTCGGAGCGAAGTACTGAGGATCGAGAAGCTCGATAGGAAGTCCCGAGGAATCAAACGCCTGATATACCGTATAGGCAGGAACGTCCGAGAAAGTTCCCACCGTCTCTTCAGGTGCTTCATATCCATCTTCATAGGATGCCTGGATGAGCGTACCCTGACCTGCCATGATGAGGCCTTCTTCCTGAGCGGCCTGCGCTGCGGCATTAGCAGCTTCCTCTGCTGCGATCTCCTCTTCAGTCTTAACTTCTTCGGGGAAAGTTGCCGCATAGGCACGTCTTACCTTGAGAGAAGGGCTGACACCGTCTCTTAATCCCACCGGGAGACAGAGAACAGGAATAGCAACTGATACGCATACAATGATGGCTAATATATATTGTCTGGCATTTTTTCTGAAAGCCATAGATACTCCTTTTGTTACAGTTATGTTACCTGTGCCCGTCTATTATACAACCGTTTCCCTGAAATTATAAGGGCTCAAATGCGGCAATGCCCTTTCTACGGCATTTCGCGGCATAAAAACAGGGCCGGCCACGAATGACCGACCCTGTCGTAAGTTCTTATCTTATCGATACTTTAGTCGATGGAGATGTCGTCAGACTCAGCGGCAGCAGCTACCATAGCAGCATACTCCTCTTCCTCTGCTCTTACGATCTCATCGTAGTAAGGATTGTCGAACTGCTCGGCAGTCTCACTGTAAGGATCGTACTCGGAACCTGTGATGACCTCGCAGTTTTCCTTGATAACGGGAACAGCTGTGATGTTCCTGTATCTCGGTACACCTGTACCTGCAGGGATGATGGAACCGATGATAACGTTCTCCTTGAGACCGATAAGAGGATCGACCTTACCCTTAACAGCAGCGTCTGTAAGGACTCTTGCTGTCTCCTGGAAGGAAGCTGCAGACAGGAAGGAGTCTGTAGCAAGGGAAGCCTTTGTGATACCGAGGAGCTGTCTCTTACCGGTTGCGGGACGAAGACCTGCTGCCTCTGCCTTATCATTCTCAGCCTCGAAGTCGAACATATCGACTGTTGTACCTGTCATGAGCTCTGTGTCACCGGGATCGTCAACTCGGATACGTCTCATCATCTGACGAGTGATGATCTCGATATGCTTGTCGTTGATGGTAACACCACCGCTCTTATAAACCTTAACAACTTCGCTGACGATGTACTTCTGAACACCACGAACACCCTTGATCTTCATGATGTCGGAAGGATTAACAGTACCGTCTGTAAGCTGATCTGCTGCCTCAACCTGATCTCCGTCGGATACCTTGATAGTAGCGGAAAGAGATACGGGATAACGGCACTCTGTGATGATCTCACCCTCTTCATCGTACTGAGGAGCATCGGGAGAAGGAGTAACGATGATCTCTCTCTTACCCTTAGCACCTGTCTCGATACGAACTGTACCGTCGATCTCGGAGATGATAGCCTCACCCTTAGGCTTACGAGCCTCGAAGAGCTCCTCGACTCTGGGAAGACCCTGTGTGATATCCTCACCGGAGTTAGCGATACCACCAGTGTGGAACGTTCTCATCGTAAGCTGTGTACCGGGCTCACCGATGGACTGAGCAGCCATGATACCGACTGCCTCACCGCCTGTTGTGGGAAGTCCGTTAGCAAGGTTGATACCGTAGCACTTGGAGCATACACCGTGACGTGAACGGCAATCGAATACGGATCTGATCTTGACCTTCTTATTGCCTGTCTCCTCGATCTTCTTAGCAACATCAGCCGTGATGAGCTCGTTTCTCTTAACGAGAACTTCGCCTGTTGTAAGATCACTGATATCTTCAGCTGCATAACGTCCTGTAAGACGATCTGCAAGTGTCTTGATGACATCCTTCTTCTCGTTAGCCTGAACTGCGATCTCCTTGACCCATGTGAAGTCGTCTGTACCACAGTCTTCCTCAGAGATGATAACTTCCTGAGCAACGTCAACGAGACGTCTTGTAAGGTAACCGGAGTCAGCCGTCTTGATAGCCGTATCGGAAAGAGCCTTACGGGCACCGTGTGAAGAAATGAAGAACTCGAGAACGTTCATACCCTCACGGAGGTTAGACCTGATCGGGATTTCGATAGTATCACCGGTTGTATCTGCCATGTTACCACGCATACCTGCGAGCTGCTTGATCTGGTTATCGTTACCACGGGCACCGGATGCGGACATCATCTTGATCGGGTTATCAGACTTAAGGGACTTCTTGAGTGCCTCAGTGATATCGTCAGTTGTCTTTGTCCAAACCTTGATAACTTCCTTATGACGACCGGAATCGTTAACGAGACCTCTGTCGTACATCTTATTGATGTAATCAACCTTATCGTCAGCATCCTTGAGCATCTTCTCCTTAACGTCGGGAACGATCATGTCCTCGATACCGATGGAGATACCGGACTTAGTGGAGTACTTATAACCAAGAGCCTTAACGTTATCAAGGAACTCGGATGTAAGACCTGCGCCGTGTACTCTGATGCAACGAGCGATGATATCTTCGAGCTTCTTCTTACCGATCTGGAAGTCGCACTCGAGGATGAGATGATTCTCGGGGATGGATCTGTCAACATAACCGAGGTCCTGAGGAACGATCTGGTTGAAGATGAATCTACCGAAGGAAGAATGAACGATACCTGTCTCACTCTTGCCGTTGATCTCTCTTGTGATCCTGATACCGACCTTACTGTGAAGCTCGATCTGGTGATCCTCGTAAGCCATTGTAGCCTCATCGACAGATGTGAAGATCATGCCGTCACCGAGGCACTCCTGTCTCTCCATCGTCTCGTCACGCTGCATCGTAAGATAGTAGCAGCCGAGGATCATATCCTGTGTAGGAACAGTAACGGGCTTACCATCCTGAGGCTTAAGGAGGTTGTTAGAGGAAAGCATAAGGAATCTTGCCTCTGCCTGTGCCTCAGCGGAAAGAGGTACGTGAACAGCCATCTGGTCACCGTCGAAGTCAGCGTTGAAGGCTGTACATACGAGGGGATGAAGCTTGATGGCACGACCCTCAACGAGGATGGGCTCGAATGCCTGGATACCAAGTCTGTGGAGTGTAGGAGCACGGTTGAGCATTACGGGATGATCCTTGATGATATCCTCGAGGATGCCCCATACTTCGGGTGCCATACGGTCAACCATACGACGACCTGTCTTGATGTTAGCCGTAAGTCCGTCTTCTACAAGTCTCTTGATAACGAAGGGCTTGAAGAGCTCGAGTGCCATTTCCTTAGGAAGACCGCACTGGTGCATCTTGAGCTCGGGTCCTACGACGATAACGGAACGTCCGGAGTAGTCAACACGCTTACCGAGAAGGTTCTGACGGAAACGTCCCTGCTTACCCTTGAGCATGTCTGTCAAAGACTTGAGCTGTCTGTTGTTTGTAGCAGATGTGGAACCTGTTACTGCACGTCCTCTTCTGCCGTTATCGATAAGGGAGTCAACAGCCTCCTGAAGCATTCTCTTCTCGTTTCTGACGATGATATCGGGAGCACCGAGATCGAGGAGCTTCTTAAGACGGTTATTTCTGTTGATAACTCTTCTGTAAAGATCGTTAAGATCGGATGTAGCATAACGACCACCGTCGAGGGGTACCATGGGACGGAGCTCGGGAGGAAGTACGGGAAGTACATCGAGGATCATCCACTCGGGCTTGTTACCGGAGTTCTTGAAAGCCTCTACTACCTCGAGTCTCTTGATGATACGAGCCTTCTTCTGGCCTGAAGCCTCAGCTCTTGCCTCATTGAGTTCCTCTGCAAGTGCATCGATGTCAACATCCTGGAGAAGCTTCTTAACAGCCTCTGCACCCATTCTTGCATCGAAAGCGCTCTTTCCGTATCTTGCTACATACTCTCTGTATCTTGCTTCGTCGAGTGTCTCACACTTGGTAAGATCTGTCTCACCGGGATCGATTACGATATAAGAAGCAAAGTAAAGTACTCTCTCAAGGGTCTTGGGAGGGATATCGAGCAGAAGGCTCATTCTGCTGGGGATACCTCTGAAGTACCAGATATGGGAAACGGGAGCAGCGAGCTCGATGTGACCCATTCTCTCACGACGAACCGTGTTCTTTGTTACTTCAACTCCGCATCGGTCACAGATCATGCCCTTATAACGGATCTTCTTATACTTACCGCAGTGACACTCCCAGGACTTTGTGGGTCCGAAGATCTTCTCGCAGAAGAGACCGTCTGTCTCAGGCTTCTGAGTACGGTAATTTATTGTCTCAGGCTTCTTGACCTCACCGTGAGACCATCCCTTGATGACCTCGGGCGAAGCAAGCTTGATGCCGATCGACGTTAAATGATTTGAATCATACATATATTTGAAGTCTCCTTCCTTTGACGTGAGTTAGTTATTTCGGATCGTTTTATCAGATGTCGTCATCGTCGAAATCGTCGACGTCACCGTCAAAACCGTCCTCAAGGATCGAGCCGTCTTCGCCCGCCTCAACGAATCCTGCATCGAGGATCGCCTGAGCGTTCATGTCTGTCTCGTCAAACTCGCGTCTTGTGGCATCATCCATCTCAGCTACGCTGTCTTCAGTGCTGCTGTCGGATGCTCTGTATTCCTTATTGTCGTCAGTGTGGAGCGTAACGTCGAGGGCAAGTGCCTTGAGCTCGCTCGTAAGAACGTTGAAGGACTCGGGGATACCCGAAGCAGGAACGTTCTTTCCTCTGATGATAGCGTCGTAAGTCTTCGAACGTCCTTCGATATCGTCGGACTTGACAGTAAGGATCTCCTGAAGGGTATGAGCCGCACCGTATGCCTCGAGGGCCCAAACCTCCATCTCACCGAATCTCTGACCACCGAACTGAGCCTTACCTCCGAGAGGCTGCTGAGTAACGATGGAGTAAGGTCCGATAGATCTTGCGTGCATCTTATCATCAACAAGGTGGTGGAGCTTCAAGTAGTACATGACACCTACTGTGACTCTGTTCTCGAAAGCCTCACCTGTACGTCCGTCGTAAAGGACAGTCTTACCGTCGCTGTCGATACCTGCATCCTGGAATGCCTTTGCGATATCAGACTCGTTAGCACCGTCGAATACAGGAGTAGCGATCTTCCAGTTAAGAGCTCTTGCAGCTCTACCGAGGTGAACCTCAAGGAGCTGACCGATGTTCATTCGGGAAGGAACGCCCAGGGGGTTAAGTACGATATCAAGTGTTGTACCGTCGGGAAGGAAAGGCATATCCTCCTCGGGAAGGACTCTTGAAACGACACCCTTGTTACCGTGACGGCCGGCCATCTTATCACCAACAGAGAGCTTTCTCTTCTGAGCGACATATACACGAACCATCTGGTTAACGGAATTCTTGAGGTTAGGGTTGTTATCCTTTGTGAAGATATCAACGTCGATAACTACACCGTACTCACCGTGAGGTACATGGAGTGATGTATCTCTAACTTCACGGGCACGATCACCAAAGATCGCTCTGTAGAGTCTCTCCTCAGCCGTAGGATCCGTCTCACCCTTAGGTGATACCTTACCTACGAGGATATCTCCGGATCTTACCTCGGCACCGATGCGGATGATACCGTTCTCATCGAGGTTCTGGATAGCATCCTCACTTACGTTGGGAACTTCTCTTGTGATCTCCTCGGGTCCGAGCTTTGTATCACGAGCCTCACACTCATACTCCTCGATGTGGATAGATGTGTAAAGGTCGTCTCTTACGATCCTCTCGTTAACGAGAACGGCGTCCTCGTAGTTGTAACCTTCCCATGTTGTAAATCCGATGAGAACGTTCTTACCGAGAGCAAGCTCACCGTTATCGGTAGCGGGACCGTCGGCGATGATGTCGCCTGCCTTGATCTCGTCACCCATGGAAACGATGGGGCGCTGGTTGATACATGTGCTCTGGTTGGATCTCATGTACTTGGAGAGCTTATAAGTGTCGATGACACCGTCCTCTCTTGTGATCCTGATCTCGTCAGCTGCTACGAAGCTTACGATACCGCTGTTCTTAGCAACCTGGCAGACACCTGAGTCCTTAGCTGCACGGTACTCCATACCTGTACCGATGATGGGAGCCTCGGGCTTGATAAGAGGTACTGCCTGACGCTGCATGTTCGAACCCATGAGGGCACGGTTAGCATCGTCGTTTCCGAGGAAAGGAATAAGGCTTGTAGATACGGATACGAGCTGCTTGGGCGAAACGTCCATGTAGTCGACCTCGGAAGGATCGAGCTGCAGGAACTGATCGAGGTGACGGCAGACGATCCTCTTGCTGATGAAGTGTCCCTCATCATCCAAAGGCTCGTTAGCCTGAGCTACGTTGTATCTGTCCTCTTCGTCAGCTGTCATGTACTTGACTTCTTCAGTAACGACACCGTTCTCCTTATCGTACCTACGGTAAGGTGTCTCGATGAAGCCGTACTTATTTACACGAGCATAAGTTGCAAGTGATGTGATAAGACCGATGTTAGGTCCTTCTGGTGTCTCGATAGGACACATTCTTCCGTAGTGGGAAGAGTGAATGTCACGGACTTCGAAGGAAGCACGGTCACGGGAAAGACCGCCGGGACCCAAAGCGGAAAGTCTTCTCTTGTGAGTAAGCTCAGCAAGAGGGTTCTGCTGGTCACCGAACTGGGAAAGCTGTGAAGATCCGAAGAACTCACGGAAAGCTGCGCTCAAAGGTCTTGTATTAACAAGAGAAGCTGCAGTAACCTTGTCGGACTCCTTATCGTCGATGGAAGCCATTCTCTCACGGATGTTCTTCTCGACTCTTGCCATACCCTGTCTCATCTGGTTCTGAAGGAGCTCACCAACGGAACGGATTCTTCTGTTACCGAGGTGGTCGATATTATCAAGTGAACCGATACCGTGTCTCAAACCGATATAGTAAGAAACCATGGCATAGATATCATCAACAACGAGGTTCTTGGGCATGAGCTCGCCCTTTCTCTCGTAAAGAACATAACCGAGTTCCTTAGCGATATCAGTCTTCTTGCAGTTAGCTCTGATATCCTCGATGATCTCACGGAGAACGCTTACGCGAACACGCTCGTTGATAGTAGTGCTCTCGAAATCGAAGCCCTTGAGCTCCTTCTCGGAGAAGCTTGCTCTGATGAACTTCTCGCAGTCAACACGACCGTTACCTACTACCTTATGAGCTTCCTCGGAATAAGTGATGTTATCACCGATCTTCCTTCTGGGGTAGATATAGCAAGAAGTGATACCTGCATCCTCGATCTCCTGAGCGAGATCAACGGAGATGATGGAATCCTTCTTAGCGAGGATCTCACCGTCTGCAGTTACGATGTTCTCGGCTGCCTTCTGCTTTGCGATACGGGAAGAAAGACCGAGCTTCTTGTTTATCTTATATATACCGACTCTTGCGAGATCGTATCTTCTGGGATCGAAGAAGAGGTTATTAAGGTGATTTGCAGCAACTTCTGCGGATGCGGGATCGCCGGGACGAACCTTAGCATAGAAGTTGACAAGAGCTTCCTCTCTTGTATGGGAAGTATCCTTCTCCATAGTGATCCTGAGGCACTCTTCTTCACCGAAAGCCTCAATGATCTCCTCATTGGAAGCAAGTCCTAATGCTCTGAGGAAGATAGTAAGAGGGAACTTACGTGCACGATCGACACGAACGCTGATAACACCGTTCTCGTCTTCCTCGAGCTCAAGCCAAGCACCTCTGTTGGGGATGATCTGAGATGTGAACTCCTGCTCACCTCTCTTACCGCGCTCTTCACCGAAATAAGCTCCGGGAGAACGTACGATCTGAGAGATGATAACTCTCTCAGCACCATTTATGATGAAAGTACCGTGCTCCGTCATGATAGGAAGATCACCTACGTATGCTTCCTGCTCCTTGCTCTCACCTGTCTCGGTGTTATGGAGTCTCAACTTGATCTTAAGGGGAGCAGCGTAATTGCTGTCTTTCTCCCTACACTCATCCAAACTGCAGATGGGAGCTGTAGGATCAAACTCCTTGTCAAGGAAATAGATCTCCCAGATGTTCTGAGAATCCGTTACCGGAGAGATCTCCTGGAAGATCTGCTGAATACCCTCATCAAGGAACCAGTTGTAGGAATTCTTCTGGATCTCGATGAGATTAGGTACTTCGATTACCTCGTTGATACGAGAGTAGGACATACGAACTGTCTTGCCCTGTTTGACGGGATGCACCATTATCAAATCACCTCTTGATTATGCTTCGAAGCCCCTGAAATCAGGCGCTTCGAGCGACTTTATTGTGCAAACGGCCTTATGACATAACATAAAAGACCGTTTTCGTCAAGTGAAAAGGGCATAGTACCCCTGACACAGTTTGACGCATTAAAAGATTATACGCATGTCGTCCATTTTTGTCAACAAGAAAATCTCCCCCGCATCAAGCGGAGGAGATGAACTTTTTCTCTGTCTTATCGAACCTTTATCAGACTGCGTATGAGAGTCTTCTTACGAGCTCGTAAGCGATCGCATATGTGGGATTGCCTTCAGCGAGCTTCATGTCTGCCCAAGCCTGAGCGAGTTCCTGATTACGCTGTTGACGTGCGTTGCTTACCCATGCGGGAGAGAAGCCTTCGAAGTAGTAGATCGTAACGGATCTCTTGTCGGGAGACTGGGAGATGTATGTATCTCCGGGCTGTCTCTCCTCTGCGAAGAGCCACTGACCGAATGCGATAAGGTTATTCTGCTGAGCCGTAAGCTCCTCACCCTCTGCGGGCTCGATGTTATAAGCGTCAGCCGTGATGCCTGTATTGTAGCCGCCATATACTACATCGTAGTTGGACTCGGAATTCTCCTTAACGATCTTCATGAAAGAAAGGGGATCAGTTGCGGAAGCTGCAAGTCCCTGAGCTCTTGCAACGAGCTCGTCGAAAGAAGCCTGAACCTCTTCGGGTGTAGCATCGTAGTCTGTGTTAGTAGGGTTGTTGAGAGTAAGGGAACGGTATGTAGCCGTTGTCGTGTCATCAACATATCTCTTGTGAAGGAAGATAGCGAAAGCACCCGTATCAGTTTCGATGACGGTACCGTCACCCTCATCACCGTCAGTGAAAAGGAATGTTGCTACTTCTTCACCCATGTAAGCTGCGGATGTAAGGTTGTAACCCTCACCGTAAGAAGGATCGTAGTCCTCCGTAAATCCTGCTGCCTCGGCTTCCTCATCACCCATTACGTCAATGAGAGCCTCCTTGAAGGAATCTGCATCATGAGCGTTATCGATAACTTCCTGTGCGTCAGCAAGAGCCTGAGTCTTATCGTATGTTCCGTCTCCGTTGTCCTCGCCGCTGAAGAAATGGTAGCTGAAGTCTACCTGATCAAAAGCGGAAGAATCCTGCTCGTAGGAAGCCATGATTTCCTCATCGGTAACGTTCATCATGAACTGGCTTACATACTGCTGGAACTCCTTTGCAAGAAGCTCTCTCTCAACACACTGAAGATAAGCTCTGGATGTCATACCTGCACCGTACATTGCTGCAAGGTAACGGTCAACTGAAGGATAACCCTGAAGCTCTGCCGTCTGACGAAGATTGTCGAGCTGGAGCTGAGCCATTCTCGCAGCACCGGAGTACTGTGTGAACTGAGCTTCCTCGGCAGCCTGGTTAAGGATGACGATCTGCATGATCTCGGATGCTGCCTGATCGAGGATGAGCTGATAGTATGTCTTACCTGTCGTAGGATCAGCAACTTCCTGAAGATCGGTAGCGCTGCTCATATAACCGTACTGAACATACTGATTAAGAAGATTATGATAGTGATAATTGGTCTCAACGACCGAAATGTTCTCTATAACCTGAGTTGTTCCGTCAGCATTTGTCTTCAGGATCTTAGTACCGGTAGCGAGCCTGGGGATCACGCCGGTGATATAGATGAAGAAACACAAGATGCAAAGGATAAGTACTACTACAACTGCAGACATCAATGCCTTGCTTCTCTTGGAAGCCTTGATGCTCTGATTAACTTTATCAGACTTCTGGGACTTAGCCATTCATGTTACCTACCTTGATTCTCTGTCGTGCTAAAAAAGCACAGTATATTATAATTCGCTGTCCTGAATAATGCAAGAAAGCTCACGGATACTGCGTATCACAAGCGTTCGCGGGTCATCCGTCATCTTATCGCGCGGCATCTTCGTCCAGTCGACCAGTGCAAAATCCGATCCCGCGTCATAGGCGCAGAGCATATCCGGGAGCGCATCACCCACATAAAGGATCCTGCTCATGTCGGTCAGACCGAGCTTTCCGGCCGCCGTTATCAGTGGTTCGCCGTCGGGCTTGTGCTTCTTTGTGTCTTCCTTGGTGACGATCACGTCGAATATATCCGTTATCCCCTTAAGATCCGTGGTGACCGTAAGCGACGTTCTCATCTTGGAGGTCATTATCCCCTGCTTTATCCCGAGGCTCTTAAGGTAAAGAAGATCCTCCCTGACTTTCGGGAAAAGATCCACCGCATCTTCTCTTAATAACTTCTCATTGATATCAAGATAAGCATCGTAGAGCTTCTTCGCGGTCTTCTCATCGTGCATCGCAAATGCCGCCTCGAGGGGCTTACCTATATACGAAAGGAAATCTTCGTATGACCTGGCGCAGTGCCCGAAGACTCTTTCGTATGCGAGCTTGAAGCTCATGGTGATCAGAGGGATCGTATCGGCGAGCGTGCCGTCGAAATCGTAAAAGACGGCGTCGTACTTATTCGTCATCTTTATCCTTTTTGTCCTTGTCGTCTTCGCTCTCCTCTTCTACGGGAAGCACATGGATCAACACCTTGGAGATCCATCTCTCCTGAACGTGGAGAACCTTGATCGACAGGTTCTTATATGTGACTACGGGCTTTTCCCTCTCTTCGGGAACGCGGTCGAGGAGCTGGATGACAAGACCCGCGATCGTGTCATATTCCTCGTCGTCGAGCTCCATGTCGAGGATATCCTCGAGGTCAGAGAGTGTCATGTCACCCGCTACGATATAGTCACCGTTGCTGAGCTTTATGAGCTCCTGCTCTTCTTCGTCGAACTCGTCCGTGATATTACCTACGAGCTCCTCGATCATATCTTCGATCGTACAGATACCCATCGTTCCGCCGTACTCGTCGAGGATGACTGCCATCTGCATTCCGCATGTCTTCATCTCGTTAAAGAGCGTCGAGATCTTTCGTGTCTCGTGAACGAAAAGGGGCTCTCTCATGAGCTTATTTAGGTTGAATGTCTCTTCGGTAACACCAAGGAGGTCCTTTATGTGAAGGATACCCTCGATATCGTCTATGGTCTCCCTGTAGATCGGGATACGCGTATATCTCTCGTTCTTGGCGATCTTCATGACCTCATCGAAAGACGCATCTATAGGAAGAGATACGATCTTCTTCCTGTGAGTCATGATCTCGGATACTTCCTTATCATTGAACTCGAATACGTTTTCGATCATCTCCTTCTCGGCATCCTCGATATTACCACTCTCGGATCCGACGTCGACCATCATCCTGATCTCTTCCTCGGTGACTTCCTTGTCGTTGTCATCGGGATCGATCTTGAACATCTTGAGGATGGCATTCGTGGAAAATGTGAGGAACTTGACGAAAGGCTTCGCTACGACGCCGAAGAACCTTACGACGCCTGCAGCCGCGAAAGACCACTTCTCTGGATACTTCTGAGCAACTCTCTTGGGAACGAGCTCGCCTAAGACGAGCGAGAAATAGGAGAGCACGATGGTGATGACTACCGTGCAGAGTGGCTCGATCCAGTTCTTTGAACCGTCCGGATCAAAGAGCGACGCGAGCTTGCCCGCGAAGTTATTGGCAGCGAAAGCCGATGATAAGAATCCCGCGAGAGTTACTCCGACCTGGATGGTCGCAAGGAACGTACCGGGATTGTCGAGGAACTTCAGGACCTTCTTTGAATTCTTGTCCCCGTCCTCGGCCTGCTTTCTGATGATAGCGTCATTTAAGGAGATGACTGCCATCTCGGTACCCGAGAAGAATGCATTCACCAATATAAAGAACAATACGACCAGAAGATCAATTATAGTTTTTGACATCGATCTTGAATTGTTACCTCATCTCATCGAGAAGCTTCTGGAGTACGGTCCTTACGGCCTGAGGATCAGCCTTACCCTTAAGGCTTCTCATGGACTGACCGATAAGGAACTGGAAGTTCTTCTCATTACCTGCGAGATATTCACCGACAGCCTTCTCGTTAGCTGCGAGCACGTCCTTGATGATGGGCTCGATGGAGCTCAGGTCAGATACCTGTGCGAGACCGTTCTTCTCTACATACTCCTCGGGGATGACATTCTCCTCGACTACCTTTGCGAGAACCTGCTTACCGGTCTTTCTGTTGATCTTGCCGTCATTTACGAGCTTGATGACCTCACCTACGGACTCGATCCTGAAATCGAGCTCCTCTACGGGCTTGCCGGAATCGTTCGCGATCTTAAGGAGATCCGTAAGGATCCAGTTGGAAGCATCCTTGGGGTTGCCGCAGATTTCTGCCGTCTTCTCGAAGATCTTAACGAGAGCAACGGATCCCGTGATGATGTCGGAATCGTACTCGGGAAGTCCGAGCTCATTCATGTAGCGCTCTTTCTTCTTGTCGGCAAGCTCGGGCATATTTGCCTTTACCTGCTCCAAGTACTCTTCGCTTATAACGATAGGCATGAGATCGGGCTCGGGGAAATACTTATAGTCCTGAGCATTCTCCTTGGATCTCATGGTATATGTCATCTCTTTCTCGTCATCCCAGCGGCGTGTCTCCTGAGTGATCTTTCCGCCGTCCTCGATAACATCGATCTGACGGTCGCGCTCGTACTCGATGGCACGTGCGATAGCCTTAAGGGATGCGATATTCTTCATCTCCGTTCTCGTACCGAACTCCTTCTGACCAACGGGTCTTACGGAGAGGTTTACGTCAGCTCTCATGGAACCTTCCTGCATCTTACAGTCGGATACGCCTAAGTACTGCAGTGTATCGCGGAGCTTTTCGAGGTAAGCGATTACTTCCTCGGCTGATCTGAAGTCAGGCTCTGATACGATCTCGATCAGAGGTACGCCGCATCTGTTGTAGTCAACGAGCGTCTTCTCCGTATAAGGATCGTGAACGAGCTTACCTGCATCCTCCTCCATATGGATCTCGTGGATGCCGATATATTTCGTGCCTTCGGATGTCTTGATCTCGACCTTACCGTTGCGGCAGATCGGGAAATAGAGCTGCGAAACCTGATAAGCCTTGGGAAGGTCAGGATAGAAATAGTTCTTACGGTCGAACTTGTTCTTCCTCGTTATCTCGCAGTTGAGCGCCGTTCCTGCCTTTACGGCAAACTCTACTACGCTCTTATTGAGCGTGGGAAGAGTACCGGGCATACCGGAACATATCTCGCAAACGTGTGTATTGGGCGCTCCGCCGAACTTAGTGGAGCAACCGCAGAATATCTTGGACTTTGTCGAGAGCTCGCAGTGAACCTCGAGTCCTATCACCATCTCATACTCTGCCATATCAGCTGTTCCTCCTCTTGTGGAAATCGGTCTCCTTCTGGAATGCGGCCGTTATACCGCAAAGGAGCTCCTCGGAATAGTGCTTACCGATAAGCTGCATTCCTACGGGAAGTCCCTGTCCGTCAAATCCGCAGGGAACCGAGATCGCGGGAAGACCCACGATATTGATGAGAACGGTGCAGATATCACCGAGATACATCTTAAGCGGATCCGAGAGGCTCTCGCCTGCCTTGAGAGCAGTAGTGGGAGCAACGGGTCCGATGACTACGTCATACTTCTCGAAAGCCTTGTCGAAAGCCTCCTTGATGAGAGCCTTCGCCTGAAGTGCCTTATTGTAGTAAGCATCGTAATATCCGGAGGACAATACGAAGTTACCGAGCATGATCCTTCTCTTTACTTCCATACCGAAGCCTTCGGATCTTGCCTTGATATAGAGTTCCATAAGATCGTCTACACCCTCGGGGCGATAGCCGTACTTGATGCCGTCATATCTCGAGAGATTGGAGCAAGCCTCGGCGCACGCGATGATGTAATAAGTAGGGATAGCATAATCGACGATGGGCATCGGGAATGTCTCGACCGTCGCGCCCTTGCTCTCAAGGAGCTTAACGCCGTTCATTACCTGCTCCTTAACATCCTTATCGATACCTTCGCCGAAATACTGCTCGGGAAGACCGATCTTAAGTCCCTTAACGTCGAAAGAAGCCACCTTCTCAAGATCGATGGGAGTAACTTCAGTGGAAGTCTGATCCTTCTCATCGATGCCGCAGATCAAGTTGAACATGGCGGCAACGTCCATAACGTCTCTGCCGATAGGTCCGATCTGATCGAGCGAAGAAGCGAAAGCAACAAGTCCGTATCTGGAGACTGTGCCGTATGTGGGCTTAAGTCCCGTAACACCGCAGAACGAAGCGGGCTGTCTGATCGATCCGCCCGTATCGGAACCGAGTGCGAAATAAGCATTATCGGATGCTACACATGCAGCAGATCCGCCCGAAGATCCTCCGGGTACCCTGTTCTCGCCCCAGGGATTGAGCGTAGGACCGAAGAAGCTCGTCTCGGTCGTGGAACCCATGGCGAACTCGTCCATATTCGTCTTACCGAGGATGACCATACCCTCAGCCTTGATTTTCTTTATTACCGTTGCATCGTAAGGCGGAACGAAGTTACCGAGCATCTTGGATGCGCATGTCGTCTTCACGCCCTTTGTGCAGATATTATCCTTGATCGCGATGGGAACACCTGCAAGAGCGCCCGTAAGCTTTCCAGCCTTGATGTCCTCATCAGCCTTTCGTGCCTGCTCGAGAGCGTCGTCGCAGACCGTGATATAGCTGTTGAACTTGGCGTTATCTTCAGAGATCTTATCGAGGAATACCTTCGTGATCTCCTCGGAAGTCGTCTGACCTGCCTTTATAGCGGCACCTGCTTCGAGGGCCGTCATCTTAAGTATCGTATCTTTATCCATATGAGGCACCCCTTACTCTACTGTCTTGGGAACAAGGAAAGCTCCGTCCTTGCTCTCGGGAGCATTAGAAAGAATGTCATCCCTCATATCGTCATTTGTCACAACATCCTCACGGAATACGTTAGTCCTTCCGAAAGCATGGCTCATCGGCTCAGTTCCTGCGGTATCGAGTTCGTTGAGCTTATCGATATATCCGAGGATCGCACCGAGATCCTTCATTGTCTTCTCATTCTCTTCGGGAGTCAGTCTGATCCTTCCGAGCTGCTGGAGATAATCTGTTAATTCTGATGTTATTTCCATAAAACACTCCTTGTCCTTAACCATAGAATTTTATCATGAGCACGAAACTTAGTAAATGTGCTATATTAGCTGTATGTCAGCGGAAAAACGTAAGATGATCACCCTTTGCGCCCCATGGGCGGTTATACTGATCGCACTCGCGGTACTGTGTCTTTATGAGACCGGTATGCTCAGGATCAGCACGAAGAGAAAGCCGAACCTCAGGCAGGTTGCCTTTGAAGATCTCGTGCCCCCTTCTGAGGACATCTCCTACTCTCAGAACCTCCTGCTGGTCAATAACGAACATCCCCTCACATCCGACTTTGAACCCGATATCGTCTTTTACAGAGATACCGACGTCTATATGAACTCCGCGATCACGGAGGACTACGGCAGGCTCAGCGACTACATCAGGGAGAATATGGGCAACAGGCTCTATGTCTCGAGCAGCTACAGGAGCTTTGAGGATCAGGAGCGTGTATATAACGAGGAAGGTCCCGAGGTCGCGGCGGTCCCCGGCCACAGCGAGCACCAGACGGGTCTTGCTCTCGACGTATATGTAATGTACTTTGCAGGCTCCGCCTTTATAGATTCCCAGGTCGGAAGATACGTCAACGACAACTGCGGCGAATTCGGCTTCATCATCAGATATCCCGAAGGCGAGGAAGACATCACGGGCTTCGCATATGAGCCCTGGCACATAAGATATGTAGGCCAGCCTCATGCGGAGATAATCTGCAGATACGATATAACATTCGAAGAATATATAGATTCCTACGAGATCGGCACCTGGTATACATATGACGGTTACTATATCGCGCGACTCCCCGAAGACGAAATACTGATCCCCGCAGAGCTTGCGGACAGCGACATTACCTACAGCCCCGACAATACAGGATGCGTATTCGTTACCGTCGATCCCGAGTGATGCGTCTTTAGTAACTATATATAAGGCTCACGGCGGGTCGGCAGTTCCCACAAGTCGGATATTTGATGATTGTTTGAACCATTTCAGGGTGTCCGGGTCACACAAATCGGATATTACAGAATTGTTTGAACCATCCGAGACTTAAAAGTGTAAACAAATCCCATATACACCAATTGTTTGAACCCATAGACGTAATATGGTTCAAACAATCTACGAAATCCAAAATTGTTTGAAATATAACGTGCCGAAAAGTTCAAACAATTGGCGATTAATAAACTTGTGGGAACCGACCCATTAAAAAAGGTGTAAACAATCGTCCATATGACAATTTGTTTGAACCATCGCCGCCCTCTGGCACTCTGCCCCCCGCTCGCGTACAAAAGACGACAAACAAAAGGGACTGCACTCACCATGCAGTCCCTTAGTTAGATTTCAATCGGTTGAAGATTACTCTTCGTCGCCCTGATCCTTTTCGCCTTCATCTTCCTCGAAGAATCTGTCTGTATCCTCTTCATCGAAAGGATCGACGGGATCAACATTCTTAGCGGGCTCGTCCTCAGCGGGAGCATCCTTCTTGCCCTTCTTAACAAGTGATCCGATACCGAAGATGATAAGTCCGATGACTGCTACGCCTCCGATACCTGCAAGGATCGTAACGATTAGCTCCTTGGGGTTGATGGGAGTCTTCTCGGGCTGCTTTGATGTATCGATCGGTACACCGGACTCATCCGTAGGAGAAGGCTCAACGGGAGCTGCCGCAACATATTCCTGCTCTGTGTAGAAGCTGTAGGATCCGTCTGTGATAAGACCCGTAACATATTCGCCGAGAGCGGATACGGCCATCTCTTCCTGCTCTTCCTGAGCGATCTCGGTAAGGCCTAAGTAGCCGACTACGAAGTAACCGTACTCGGGAGCATAGATGACCTCGATGTCACCCTCTTCACGGCTCTCGTCATATGCCCAATCCTCGAAAGCGGGAACCATCGTTCCTCTTTCGACAGGAACTTCACCATACTGGCGGCAGCCGTCCTCACCCTCTTCATACTGCCTTGCGCTGAATGTGCCGTAAACATCGAAAAGCTCCATATCGTAAGACTCTGTCTCATCGTTATAGCAGTTATCGTAGAGCTCGTTAGCGAGGGATTCCTGAAGTTCGGCATCTACTTCCTCATTTTCCTGAGGCTCTTCGGGAGCATAGAAGAGTGCGTATCTTACGTTGGGAACCATGATGTCCTCATCTGCGAACTCGTAGTTCTCGATATACTCGGCAGTATACATATCAGCGAGCTTGTAGTTATACATGATGGTTCTCATCGTCTCTACGTCGCAGCTTTCGCCATAGAAGAGCTTGAGGTAATCATCTACGGAGATACCGCCTGCCTGAGCATTCTGTGTGAATGTAGTATTGATCGTCTCATCGATCGTAGCGATAGTCTCTTCGGACAATGTGATATTCTCTGCTGCTGCAAGGGAGTTGATGATATATGTGCTCTCGAGCATCCTCTCGGAATACTCTACGAAATAATCACCGTAAGTAGCATATGTCTGACCCTCTTCGCTGATACCGTCATCGGGGATCTCGGTAGTTACTGCAGCGCTAAGGTCGATATAACCCTCGGCAGTAAGAGGGAACTGGCCGTATGTAGCCATTCTCGTAAGAGAAAGGAATGCGTCGATAAAGTAGAAGTTCGACTCGGCCATGGGGATAGGCTGTCCCTCGAAATAGTACTGGTGGTTAAGATAATTGATGAGCTGGCTGCCGTACATCGTCTCGAAGCTGTACTCCGAATAATCTATCGTAGGAGCAGTCGTCTCGCCGGGTGCCAGTGAAACAGATGTCTCCGACGTTGCGGTCGTATAACCGCACGAAGAAGCAGATATCAACACGGATGCCGTAAAGAGCACGGCTAATCCTTTTCTGATCGCTTTTTTCATTTTAAGATCTCCTTATCTCATTGCTGTGATGCATTATAACACACTGTCTGTTCATCTTCTTACTATGTCTATTGAATACGCGGGCACGCCCTCGGTATTCTCAAAGGTGATGCCCTCGAAGGGCTCGAGCTCAAAATCGTAAGTCCTGATATCACCGTCGCTCTCGACATATGTAATCGTATATTCTCCGCCGTGAGCGCTTACGACCCTGATATCACCGTCCGTTACGAAGTTTCCGTTATCTATGCTGTCGATGGAGCAGACTATTCCGGTATCGGAATCGGGATCGTATCTTATGACTCCGGGATCCTCGTAAGAATCAAATCCGCTCACGAACTCATCTGCGGACTTAACGGCAGTAACGTCGTACTTGCCTTCCCACTCGTAGCTCAGGATCAGCTCGTTGAACATATACTGATCGTGGACGCCCTCAAAGTCAGGGATAAAGATAACGTCATAACCGTTCTCTGGACATACGCAGTCTTTTGCTACCGCGAAGAAGAGCTGCGCCTTGTACGAATACGAGACATTCGTGGGGCCGATCTTCTCTTCCCTTATTGCGTTATTGATACCGAAAGTAAGAACTGTCAGGAGTGAGAATACTACTCCGGCCACTGCAACGGAAAGAACATTGATGCCCTTGGCTTTCCTTATAAGTAGCGAGAGTACGCATACGATAAATGCGATCCATCCGAAATATGAGATCGTCGTGGGAACATAACCGAACTGATGGCCTTCTACTACCCAGCCCTGATATACGCCGGTCGTAGCATGAAGGAACGGGAAGAATATGGCGGCTATAAGTCCCGCGATACCTATGGTCACAAGGGCATGGTCAGTATCGCGTCTTTTCTTGTCGTCCTCTTTCCTTGAGCTCACGGATGCGATAAATGCTGCAAAGCCCGCTCCCGCGATGATCGCAGTCACGGTCTGAAGCCATGAGACTCCGTACTCCGTGATCCCCGTCCTTACTCTGGGATGGACAAGATCCGCCATGGGGAACATGCCGCCCGAGAATGCTCCGAGCGTTACGAGAAATCCCTTTGCGGTACCGGGCTCGCGAAGATCGAGGACTCCGTCATCGGTGGGGACTACCGGGTGGTCGTTGACATAGACGCGAAGCGCCAGGAATATCACACCGACGATGATGTGGATGATCAAAGGTGAAAAGACGGGCTTTATGAGCTTGGTGAGCGCGGGCTTTCCTTCCCTTTCATGAACCGCCTCGCGAAGAGAGAGCCATCCGTATACGAGCGAGAGCATGAGAAATGCCTCATATGTCTGCATCGATTCATAGAAAGCAAATGCGCTCAATACCCTGAGGAGCCATACCTTCTTTCCGCTGATCTCCAGCGACTTTTGAAAGAGCGTGAATCCGATAAGAGCTAGAGTCAGTCCGTACATAAAGTCCAGCGGATAACAAGTGATGAGGCTGTGCCAGCCGTTGACCTGCAGCAGAGACGCGAAAGCGAGCGCAAATAGCGCGCCGTATTCCTTTCCCGCCTTCTTACCGATAAGTACGGATATAAATATAACGTTTACCGCGATCGGGATATGCTGAAGTCCCCAGGCTGCCCAGGGAGATCCGGTGCCGAGGATCTTGAATCTCAAGGCAACGACGAACGGGAATATAACACCGAACCTGCCTCTTTGAAGGC
The DNA here is from genome assembly GCA_900111435.1 of Ruminococcaceae bacterium KH2T8. NCBI lineage: Bacteria > Bacillati > Bacillota > Clostridia > Eubacteriales > Oscillospiraceae > Ruminococcaceae bacterium KH2T8. The sequence goes on along the minus strand of FOIY01000005.1, from coordinate 223,399 downwards.
AGAAATCGAGAGCTCTTTCGTAAGCATATCTGAAACTGTAGATCCTGCCGTAGACGAATTCCGATACGGAGTCGCTGCAGGACAGGAATGAATATCTCAGGGAATACATGACAGCCGCGCATACCGCTGCGGTACAGAGGAAAAGTATTATCGAAAGTGAGCTTTTCTTCTTCCCCATATGGATCAGGCCGCTTTCGTCTCAGTAACCGAGCGTTCCTGCCTGATCTCTTTGGCACGCTGTACGAAGTAGAGAATGATCATGAGCAGATAAAGGCTCGCGTCGATTATTATCGCGCAGTTCATATAGTTCCACTCATTTGGAAGGGTCGGATCCGCCTGATTTTTGAGATATGCGTAGGGCTTGGGCACCAGAAGCAGCGCAGCCATGAGCACATAGGGGATATCCTTCTTATTGAGCTTCTCCTTGTCCGAGAGCATGAGAAGGATCGGTCCGAACATGTATGTCGTCTGATAAAGATAAGCATTGGGAGTTAAGAAGTTCATCATGGCGGTGACCACAAGGAGCTTTCTCCAGAGCTTATCGTCCTTGGATGCGAGCCTGAAGCCGAGGACAGAGATCACTACGCCTGCCGCGAGCCAGATGATATGCGTCACCTTGGTATCAACGGGGATATCAAGTGCTCTGTAGACATAGATCAGTGCGCCGGTAAGGCCGCATGTGAAATAACCTGCATTTACGCCGACGCCGAATCCGCCGACTCCTCTTACGAAGTAATAGACATTATCTATATAGCTTCCGTCGAAGAAGAATATAGGAAGGAGTGTCGTTACGGCACCCGTTATGATCGCAACAAAGAGCTTCTTCCATCTCCTGTCCAAGAGATAGACGCCGAGGATATATACGGGATAGACCTTGGTCGCCGCGCAGAGGGCTGCGAATACGGGGCCCCAGTTGCTTTCGGGACTCTCCTGCTCTGCTATTGCCCACATGATATAAAGGACGATCGATACAGTAAGGTAGTTACCGCGGTCGATCGTGTAGAGCGACGGTGCACTTACGAGGAACATAGCGCCGAGAACGATATAAGCCGTATAGGTAAGGACCTTTGATGAGACCTTTACCGTGCCATTATTCTTCTTTATTACCTTATAAGCATAGAAGATACAGCATGCAACGACCGCTACGCAGTAGAGCGCGATGAATAATACGAACGATCTCCAGATCGCCGGGTCATTAAATGCATCCTGCAGAGTCGTCGCATCGTAAGGCGTATAATCGCCCATCTTCGAGAAGATGATCGAGAAAGCCAGTATGAGCGGCGGATAGTTACTGAGCCTTGAGATATAGGGATTAAGATCCTTTATCGCATGGTTTATGGTCGCGAAATCCTTGTACCTGTCCTGAGGGAAGAAAAGGAATCTCGCGCAGGGATATTCCATTCCCTGAACATTTACCCTTACGTGATAAAAAGCAAGATACAAAAGATACATGCCGAGGAATACGGCAAAGAAGATGTGCATCTTATTGAGCTTATCTTTATTGAGGAGCGACTTATTTGGCATGGAAGATCACTTCTTCTCCTCTTCGTCGAAATTGATCCTCTCGGCTTCGACTACGAGAGGTCTGTTCATGACACGGTCATTGATACTGAGGATATATTCTCCGAGAAGTCCGATGAAGAACAGCTGTACGGAACCTAATACGAACATACCGATTACTACGGGAGCCATACCTGCGGGGAACTCATCCCACATGCACAGCTTCAGGATAAGGTATACGAAAGCGGCCACGAGGCTGAGGCCCGAGAGTATCGCACCTCCGATGGTCGCGATACGAAGACCGACCTTTGTATATGAAGTGATGGAAAGCATAGCCGCGTCGTAGAGACGGTAGAAGTTGTTGCTCGTCTTTCCGGCTCTTCTCTGGGGCTGCTCATAAGGGATCTCCTTGCGCTCGAATCCGAGCTCTGCAACGATACCTCTGAGGAAAGGCTTGGGATCTTTGAGATCGCGAAGTACCTGTACGAACTCCTTGTCATAAAGTCCCGAGCCCGTGAAGTGCTCGATCTGCTCGACATCGGAGAACTTCTTGATGAGCTTATAGTAGCAGGATCTCAGGAAATACATGATCTTGCTCTCCTTGCTCGAAGTCTTGATACCGATAACGATCTTATAGCCGTTCTCCCACTCGTGAACATACTTGGGGATGAGCTCGATGGGATCCTGGAAATCGCATACCATGGATATCGTACAATCACCCGTCGTCTGAAGGATGCCGTAATAAGGTGAGTTGAACTGACCGAAGTTCTTCGCGTTGAAGATAGCCTTGATGTGCTTATCCTCCTCGCAGAGCTTACGAAGCTTCGGGCGGGTCAGATCCTTCGAATCGTTATCTATGAAGAGGATCTCGTAGTCATATTCGGGGAGATCCTTGGCGAACATCTCAGTCAGGGCCTGAGCCATGGGCTCGACGTTCAGCTCTTCGTTATAACAGGGTATCAGTATGCTTATCTTCTTCATTTAAGATCTTTCCTCCTTAAACCACTTAACGGTCTCCCTTATTCCCTCTTCGAAAGTATACTTCGGGGCAAAGCCCGTATCTTCCGTAAGGGACGAGATATCCGCACACAGGTACATTACCTGCCCGGGGTAGTAGTCGACTTCCCCGAATCCGATATCGAGAGCGGGATCGACCGCATCCCTTATCGCCGTGATATATTCACTGAGCGGTCGGACATTGCCCGAACCGATCGTATAGACGCTCTTATCCTTACCCTTTGTAGCGGCAAGGTAGAATGCGTTCGCCGCATCCTTGCAGTAGAGATAATCCCACATCTGCTCGCCCTTTGTATATGAGGCCTTCTGACCGGCTGCCATCTTGGCGATACCGCTCATGACCATTGTCTGAGAGCCGTCGAAAGGTCCGAATGTACTGAGGATCCTGACCCAGATGTGCTTTATTCCGAGCTTTGCGGCTTCGATGCGCGTAAGCTGACCTGCGGCGAGCTTTGCGATGCCGTAGCCGTTCTCAGGGTTGCAGGGCGTATCGGGAGAAAGCTTCGTGCCGTCCTTTACCCTGCCGTATTCTGCCTGTGAACCTGCGCCGAGAAAGGCCTTACAGCCAAGCTCAGCCGCTGCCCTTACGGCATCTACCGATGCTCTGATATTCGACAGCTGGATATCGCAGTCATTTCGAGAATCACCATATGTACCGTCCCATGCGAAATGGAAGAACAGATCGGCTCCTTCAATGCCTTCGTTCTTAAGATCCGAAGAAAGGTATGAGATATCCTCGAGCGCGAGCTCGATAACGGTAATGCGCTCGTCATCAGGGATATTCGAAAGTCTCGCGGACCCCGGTCTTGCGACCGCGATGACCTCATAGCCTTCATCAAGAAGCCTTTGGGTCGTGGCGATCCCGAGCATACCCGTCGAGCCGGTAACTACTGCCCTCTTGATATCAGACATTTTCGAGCTCCGTATCGTGATCGAGCTTTTCTTCGATCTGCTCAGGTTCCTTGTCCTTCTGTCTGAAAGCCCAGAACTTATTGAGGACATAGTTGATCGGCACGCTCAATACGAGATTTATAAGAGGTGCGATGTATTTATTGATATTAAGGACATCTACGCAGACGTAAGATACGACGTTGCTGAGACCAAGTCCCGTGAATGCATATGCCGCATATGTCTTGAGAAGAGTCTTCCACCAGACTCTCTTCTCGCCTGATTCCTTCTCCTTGAATACGAGCTTGCTGTTGAGCATATAGGACCAGAGTACCGAGAGGATGAAAGCAACCGTATTACCGATATACTTGTCGACGCCCTCAAATCCGCCGATCGAATCGAGGATCCACAAGGTTCCCCAGTTGATGAACGTACTCATGAAAGTATTCGTTACGCCCACGAGTGCGAACTTAACGAACTGCATGAATGCCTGCTCCTGTGCAGGAGTAAGTGTCTTCTTTATAGGCTTAAGGATGAGCCTTAAGCAGAACAGCACAAATCTCTCGAAGATCTCCCAGATCTTAGTTCCGATACCCTTCTTCATCTGATCTTACTGCTCCACTGCTTCCTTGATTGTCTTTGCCATGTAGTCGATCATCTCATCTGTCATTCCGGGATATACGCCAACCCAGAATGTATCGTTCATGATCCTGTCGGTATTTGTGAGCTCGCCTACTACTCTGTAGCCTTCGCCTGTTGCTCTCATCTCGTCAAAGCAAGGGTGCTTTGTGAGGTTGCCTGCAAAGAGTCTTCTTGTCTGAACGCCCTGCTTCTCGATGTAGTCGACTACCTTAACAGAATCAACGCCTTCCTTACATGTGATAAGGAATCCGAACCATGACGGTCTTGAATTCTCACAAGCCTCGGGAAGGATGAGCTTATCTTCGGTGCCTGCAAGTGCTGCCTTGAGGCGGTCAAAGTTATGTCTTCTTCTCTCTACGAAAGAAGGGAACTTAACGATCTGAGCGCATCCTACCGCTGCCTGAAGATCGGTAGCCTTGAGATTATAGCCGAAGTGTGAATATACATACTTGTGATCGTAGCCAAGAGGCAGCTCACCGTACTGCTTGTCGAATCTGTGTCCGCAGAAGTTATCTACGCCTGAAGGACAGATACAGTCGCGGCCCCAGTCTCTCATGGAGCGGATAGCTCTGTGAAGGATCGGGTTATTTGTGTAGATGGCACCGCCTTCACCCATTGTCATGTGATGAGGAGGATAGAAGGAAGATGTTCCGATATCACCGATAGTACCCGTGAACTTCTCCTCGCCGTCGATCGTATACTTTGAACCCAGAGCATCGCAGTTATCTTCTACGAGCCAGAGGTTATGCTTATCACAAAATTCCTTTACTGCCTTGAGGTCGAAAGGATTGCCGAGAGTATGAGCGATCATGACTGCCTTTGTCTTAGGTGAAAGTGCTGGCTCGAGCTTTGTAACGTCGATATTGTACTGAGGGATCGTAACGTCTACGAATACGGGGATCGCACCGAACTGGATCATGGGAGTAACAGTCGTAGGGAATCCTGCTGCTACCGTGATGACCTCATCGCCTCTCTTGATCGCTCTCTCCTTGAGAAGAGGACTCGTAAGAGCCATGAATGCTCCGAGGTTAGCGGATGAACCGGAATTAACGAGGGAGCAGAACTTTACACCGAGGTACTCGGCGAAAGCCTTCTCGAACTTATCCGTGTATCTTCCTGCCGTGAGCCAGAACTCAAGAGATGAATCTACGAGATTTACCATCTCCTCGTGATCGTATACTCTTCTTGCGTAAGGGATACGGTCGCCTTCCTTATACTCTGCAGTCTTATGGTAGGAGTCACAATACTCCGATACCATCTCCAGGATCTTGGCTCTTGCCTGCTCTTCAGTCATGTTCTCAAACATCTTCTTTATTCTCCTAAGAAATCAAATATTTGCTTATCCATTATCTGCGGGATGTCGCCGTCTTTAAACCAGACCCTGTTCCACTCGCAGATCCTGTCGATCGTCTCATCTATATGCCATGTAGGCTTCCATCCGAAAGTCTTCTTGAGCTTGCTCGAATCGAGCTTCAGGAAGTTAGCTTCGTGAGGAGCATTCGGATCAGTCCTGTCTACTCTCTTTATATTGCCCCACTTCTCGCAGAACATATCGACGATATCACCCGTAGTAACGCAGTCGCAGTCATCGGGACCGACATTATACCACGATGCGAGCGTCGGGTCTTCGTACTGAGCCTTAACGATCATGAGATATGCCGTAACGGGTTCCAGGACATGCTGATAAGGTCTTGTGGAGTAGGGGTTCCTGACTATTATGTCTTCGCCCTTCTTTGCTGCTCTTACGCAGTCGGGGATGATCCTGTCGTTAGCGAAGTCACCGCCGCCAATAACATTACCTGCTCTTGCGGTAGATATCGCGGGATACTCGCCTTCCTTAAAGAAGGAAGATCTGTAGCTGTGTGTCACGAGCTCGCTGCAGGACTTGGAATTAGAATAAGGATCGTAGCCGTCGAGCATCTCGTCTTCCCTGTAGCCCCATTCCCATTCGCGGTTCTTGTAGACCTTGTCAGTCGTAACGTTCAGGAACGACTTGACCGTATCAGATCTTCTGACGCACTCGAGGATATTAACCGTACCCATGACGTTCGTCTCGTATGTGTAGACGGGGTCCTTGTAGGAATCCCTTACGATGGGCTGTGCAGCCATATGGATGACTATCTCGGGCTCGGCCTTGGAGAATGCGTCCCAAAGGCTTTCGAGATCTCTGATATCGCCGATGACCGAAGTCATCTTATCTTCTATTCCCGCCATCGAGAAAAGGTCGGGATCGGTATTGGGAGCTAAGGAATAACCCGTAAGGATCGCGCCGGCATTAATGAGGATGCGGCTCATCCATGTTCCCTTAAAACCCGTGTGACCCGTGAGAAAGACTTTCTTTCCCTCAAAAAACTTAAGATCGAGATTCATGCGAGATCATTCCTCCCAGACGATCCAGGGCGCTTCGCCGGATTCGATAAGGGACTCGAGCTTTTCCTTATCCCTCTTTGTGTCCATGCACTTCCAGAATCCGTCATGCACGAAAGCCTTCAGCTGTCCTTCGGAAGCGAGTCTTTCGAGAGGCTTCTTCTCGAACACTGTAGTATCGTCCTCGATATAGTCGAAGATCTCGGGGTTCATCACCATGTAGCCCGCATTGATCATGGCGCCGTCGGAATCGCTCTTCTCACGAAACTTCGTAACGCTTCCGTCAGGAGTAAGATCGAGGCAGCCGAACTGCTGACCGACATTTACGGAAGTGATCGTGGCGATCTTTCCGTGCTCTTTATGGAACTTCAGAAGTTTGTTGATATCAACGTTGCAGACGCCGTCGCCGTATGTGAGCATAAAGGGCTCGCCGTCCGTATATTTCTTGATCCTCTTGATACGACCGCCGGTCATGGTATTAAGACCCGTATCGACAAGAGTTACTTTCCAGGGCTCCGTATGTGTGGAGTGTACTATCATCTTATTCTCAGCCGTGAAATCGAATGTCACGTCGGATGTATGAAGATAATAATCCGCGAACCATTCCTTGATCACGTACTGCTTGTAGCCGCAGCAGATAACAAAATCATTGAATCCGAAAGAAGAATAGTATTTCATGATATGCCAGAGGATAGGCTTCCCGCATATCTCGACCATGGGCTTGGGCTTCAGAACGCTCTCTTCACTTATGCGTGTACCGAATCCGCCCGCAAGGATCACGACTTTCATTAACGTATCTCACTTTCAACTAAGCATAGTTACGTTAATTATAACAGAATAAGCAGATTATTACACCAGAGAGCAAACTCGAATAAACTCGGAAAGTTCAGCTGCATCAGGATAGAGTTCGCTGAGCCTCGTATAGGGAGTATAACGCTCCGCGTCAATGAGGATCGCGATGTCCATATCGTGGCGTACGATGTCCTCCATGAGCACCGAATAAAGCTGCGGGTTATCCTTGATCTTTATGACGTACGAATCGATGCCGATCCTGTAGGCGGGATCTCCTCCGATCACCTTGATCGACAGTACTCTCGCGGCATTATCGGATGAGTTGCCGAGGTAGATATCGTAGATGCCGTCCTCTAATGCGAAGCGATCGAGTTCCTCGTCCCAACACTTCAAGTCTGAAGCATTAAAGCTCAGTTCACATGATGTCTTCTGCCCGGGCCCCAAGCGGACCTTCTTGAATGCACGAAGCTCCTTAATGGGACGCCTTACCGACGACTCCTGAGCTCCGACATAGAGCTGCACGGTCTCCGCACCCTCGTATTCACCCGTATTTTCTATTGAGAAGAGTACCGTAACGGTCTCGTCTGCCGTATATGTTCCCTTATATGTCGTGACATTTCCGATATCGAAAGTCGTATAGGACAATCCGTAACCGAAAGCATACAGCGGCGCGATCTTCCTGATCTCATACCCCCTGTAACCGACGAATATTCCTTCTCCGTAATAAGCCGTATCACCTTCGGGGTAGTGAAGGAATGCGGGAGTATCTTCATATCTTACGGGCCATGAACAGGTGAGCTTGCCCGACGGAGTCCTTGCTCCGTACATGAGGTCTACCAGGGCCTTAGCGCCCTGCATGCCGGGATAGTATACGGCCCAGAGAGCATCGATCTCATTTATGTAGTCGCCAAGCTCCACGGGGCCCGGAGTATTAAGGACAAGGCATATCCTGCCCGACAGCAGCGACGAGCACTTGACGTTTATCAGGCGGTCGAGGACCCTTATCGTCTCTGGATTGAGCTTCAGATCCTTCCTATCGGAGCCTTCCGACGAATCGATCGAGCAGACGACTATCGCAACGGACATCGGCTCGGATGAGAATACTTCATCGTCTCCGTAATGGACCACGGGGAATGAATCTCCCAAAGCCTTATTCCTGTTCGTGAATACCTGCGCGCTTCCCCTGCCGCAATAAAGCAGCTTCTCACTGCCGTAGAGCACCAGTTTCTCGGTACCCTTTAACGGGAATATCCCGTTATTTTCGAGGAGTACGATACCTTCGGCTGCGGCTTCGTATGCAGCCTTATCGCCTCTTCTTATTATCTCCGCGGCTTCTTCCTGAGTTACCTGAGGACGGTAACCGTATTTCGAAGCCATATTCTTTACGCGGCTATATGCTTCATTCAGATGTTCCTTACTAAGGCGCCCGTCAGATAATGCGTTCAGGATATCTTCATCTGACCAGGGGCCCGGCATAAGAAGGTCGATACCTGCCTCGACGGCTTCGCCCGAGTCGCCCGTACATGCACCCCAGTCGGTCATATTAACGCCGCCGTAGTGCCATTCGTCACGCAGGATCTCACGGATCAGATGCTGATTCTCGGTAGCCTTTATGCCGTTGATCTTGGGGTACGAGGTCATGACCGTCGCGGCTCCCGCTTCAAGGCACATCTTAAATGCCGGAAGGTAGATCTCGCGAAGAGCCCTCTCGGATATAACTTCATTTATGGTGCCGCGCTTATACTCGAGGTTATTGGCCGCGAAATGCTTTACGTCAGAAGCGATACCCTGGCTTTCGACGCCCTTTACTATCTCTCTTCCGAGAGTACCCGCCAGATACGGATCCTCCGAATAACCCTCGAAGAACCTGCCGTTTCTGGGGTCTCTTAAGATATTTACGTTAGGCGTTCCGAGCAGGCAATCTACGCCGTACATATCGGCTTCCTGACCTAATACCTCACCTACTCTTCGAACCACTTCAGGATCCCATGTCGATCCCAGAAGGATGCCCGGAGGATAACATCCGGGTGCTATACCCGACAGTCCCGTGCGAAGCTCCTCATGAGACATAATGTAGTCTCGAAGGTCGCGCTCGCGGTCGGTCAGCTTTCCTTCTTCAAAATAGAAATGTGCGACATTATCGAGCTCCGTGCGCGTATAGCCGTTCACTTCACAATATGAGGCATACTGATCTACGAAGAGCTGCTCGAAATTCATACCCGTGCCGCCGTCAAGGAGCTGAAGGCGCGGGATATCGAGGTCTGAGATCGCTCTCGTTCCAAAAAAGTCGGCACCGCATAAAAGCGATGCCTTCTTTGAAATGCTTATGCCGTCATTCGCTTTCATGTACTTATTGTACTATAGCGAACTTCAATGTGCACTTAACTGCTGTCTTTCCGTCTACTGTTGCCTCAGCTTCACCGACTCCGACGGGACCTCTTACCTGAGTGATCTTTGTCTCGAGTCTTACGGTGTCGCCCGGAAGGATCTGTCTTTTGAACTTACAGTTATCGATACCTGCGAATACCGCGATCTTGCCCTTGAACTCTTCCTGGGAAAGGATAGCTACGGCACCTGCCTGTGCGAGAGCCTCTACCATGAGTACGCCGGGAGTGATGGGATACTCGGGGAAGTGTCCTCTGAAGAAGGACTCATCGTATGTGATGTTCTTATATGCGATGCAGTACTGGCCGGGCTCGTAGTCCTCTACCTTGTCGATGAGAAGGAAAGGATGTCTGTGGGGAATGATCTCCATAATGCCCTTAAGGTCAAGTGAATTAGCCATTAGTATGTCCTCCTTTTATCACTCTTCGTATTTCTTGATAAGGATCGTAGCGTTATGTCCGCCGAATCCGAGGTTGTTACTCATTGCGTATGTGATATCTCTGTGCTTGCCCTCGAAGAATGTGTAGTCGAGATCGAGCTCCTCCTCACTCTCCTTGGAACCTGCTGTTACGTGAACATAGCTGTTCTCGATAGCCTTGACCATAACGATGAACTCTACGCCGCCGGCGCCGCCTAAAAGGTGACCGATCATGGACTTTGTGGAGTTGATAGCTACGTTCTTAGCCTCGTCACCGAAAGCATACTTGATAGCTCTCGTCTCGAAGAGATCGTTGTGGTGAGTGGAAGTACCGTGAGCATTGATGTAGTCGACATCCTTAGGCTCGATGCCTGCTTCCTTCATGGCGATCTTCATTGCCATACCTGCGCCGGATCCGTCCTCTGCGGGTGAAGTGATGTGGTAAGCATCGTTCGTAGCACCGTATCCTACTACCTCGGCAAGGATCTTAGCTCCTCTTGCCTTAGCGTGCTCGAGCTCCTCGAGAACTACGACACCGGAGCCTTCACCGATAACGAATCCGTCTCTGTCCTTATCGAAAGGCCTTGAAGCCGTCATGGGATCCGTGGAATTTGAAAGAGCAGTAAGTGAAATGAAGCCCTGAACGCCCAGGGGACAAACAGCTGCCTCTGCACCGCCTGCGAGCATTACGTCAGCATCGCCCCACTTGATTGCCTTGAAGGCATCACCGATAGAGTGAGAACCTGAAGCACATGCGGTAACGATGTCGATATTCTTACCCTTCATGCCGAACTTGATCGCGATATTAGCGGAAGCCATGTTAGAGATCATCATGGGGATGTAGAAAGGATTTACCTTCTTTCCTTCCATGAGCTTTGTGTGCTCTCTCTCGTTAGCCTGCATGGATCCGATACCGGAGCTTACGATGACACCTACTCTGTAGGGGTCTTCCTTCTCCATATCAAGACCTGACTGCTCGACAGCCTCACATGCTGCAGCAACTGCATACTGTGAGAAGAGCTCCATTCTCTTTGCGGTCTTAAAGTCCATATACTTTGTGGCATCGAAGTCCTTGACCTCACCTGCCATAGTAGCCTTATAGCCTGTAGTATCGAACTTTGTGATAGGGCCGATAGCGACCTTACCCTCTACAAGTCCGTTCCAGAATGTCTCTACGTCATTACCGAGGGGCGTGATCGCACCCATACCGGTAACTACAACTCTTTTTGTTTCCATCTTATCTTTTTCCCCGTTCTTTTTCTGATTACATGTGCATTCCGCCGTCTACGGAAAGAACCTGACCCGTGATGTAGGAAGCTTCATCGGATACAAGGAATCCGACTGCATTTGCGATATCCTCTACCTGGCCGTAACGCTTCAGGGGGATACCTGCGAGCATCTGCTCCTTAACCTTCTCGGGAAGAACGTCAGTCATGGGAGTCTGAACGAATCCGGGAGCGATGGCATTACATGTGATATTCTTGCCTGCATACTCTCTTGCGGCACTCTTCGTGATACCGATAACGCCTGCCTTGGATGCTGAATAGTTAACCTGGCATGCATTACCCTGAAGTCCTACGATAGAGGAGATAGATACGATACGGCCGTACTTCTGCTTGCTCATTACGGGAACTACTTCACGGAAGAAGTTGTATGTACCCTTGAGGTTTACGGAGATAACAGCATCGAAATCCTCTTCCTTCATCCTTACGAGGAATCCGTCTCTTGTGATACCTGCGTTATTTACGAGAGCATCGATAGTTCCGAAAGTGGAAGCTACGTCTGCAACTGTCTCTGCTACGCTTGCGCTGCTGGATACATCGCATCTGTAAGCCTTAGTCTGTACACCGTACTCCTTGGCGATCTCGTCGGCTGTCTCCTGGGATCCTTCGATGGGGCATGCGTCAACGACTGCGATGTTATAGCCCATCTTAGCGAGCTTAACTGCGATTCCCTTACCGATTCCTCTGGCGCTTCCTGTTACGATTGCTGTCTTAGCCATGTTATTTTCCTCCAAGATTATTTTGCAAGTTCTGCGAGCTTTTCTACAGCCGCATCAATGTCTTCTACTGTCGATACGTTGATCACGGGGATCTCGGGTACGGTCTTCTTTACAAAGCCCGCGATAGTCTTTCCGGGACCGATCTCAACGAATACGTCTACTCCGAGGTCCTTCATCTTGAGAAGTGTCTGCTCCCACATTACGGAAGAAGAAACCTGTGTCTGAAGAAGGTCTCTGATGTTCGTCGTATCTTCTACTACTTCTGCAGTAGCATTGGCGATATAAGGGATCTTGAGATCCGAGATCTCTGCCTTATCGAGCTCAACTCTGAGCTTGTCTCCTGCACCCTTGAGCATGGGAGAATGGAAAGGACCCGATACCTTGAGCTCGATGGCTCTCTTAGCGCCCTTCTCGGAAAGAGCTTCCATACCCTTGCATACTGCTTCCTTCTCGCCCGTGATGACGATCTGGCCGGGGCAGTTATAGTTAGCTACCGTAGCACCTTCGATAGGCTCAACCGTCTCTTCGATAGTCTCCTTGGGAAGACCGATGATCGCAGCCATCGTACCCTGACCTGCGGGCACATAGGAACTCATGAGGTTACCTCTGATCCTTGTAAGTCTTACTGCCTCGTCGAAAGTCATAGCGCCTGCCGTAACGAGTGCGCAGTACTCACCGAGGGAAAGACCTGCCGTGATGTCGGGGTGGATACCCTTATCCTCGAGAGCCTTGCTCATGATCGAGCATGCCGTTACGAGTGCGGGCTGTGTGTATTCAGTTACATGGATGTCCTCGTTCTCTTCGAAGAGGATGTGCTCCATATCAAATCCTGCTGCGTCTGCAGCTCTCTTTACCATATCCTTTGCATAGTCGAACTTATCGTAGAAGTCCTTTGCCATGCCTACTGTCTGTACTCCCTGACCGGGATAAACAAATGCTATCTTCATATTACTTAACAGATCTCCTTAGCATTCTTAAGGAGCTTGTTTGCCTCCTCGAACATATCGTCAATGATCTTCTGAACGGGTCTGATCTCGTTGATCATTCCGGAGATCTGACCTGCCATGAATGTACCTGCCTTGGTATCACCCTCGATAACAGCCTTACGAAGTGAACCCACTCCGAGAGCCTCGAGCTCCTCAAAGCTTGCGTGAGCCTCTTCGAGCTCAAGATACTTAGCAGTGAGCTGATTCCTGATCTGTCTTACGGGAGCGCCTGCAGCACGGCCGGTAACTCTCGTGGATGTATCCTTAGCCTTGATGATCATCTCTTTGTAGTTCTGGTGGATATTTACTTCCTCGGAAGCGCAGAATACCGTTCCGCACTGTACTGCCTCGGCACCGAGCATGAAGGATGCTGCAACACCTCTGCCGTCAGCGATACCGCCTGCTGCTACTACGGGGATGCTTACTGCATCTACTACCTGGGGAACGAGCGCCATAGTCGTGATCTCACCAACGTGTCCGCCGGACTCAGTACCCTCTGCGATAACTGCGTCGGCACCGTCCTTCTCCATCTTCTTTGCAAGAGCAACGGAAGGAACAACGGGGATAACGATGATGCCTGCTTCCTTCCACATGGGAATGAACTTACCTGCAGAACCTGCACCTGTCGTAACTACCTTTACCTTCTCCTCAGCGAGTACTTCCGCGATCTGGGGAGCTCTGGGATTCATGAGCATTACGTTTACGCCGAAGGGCTTGTCCGTGAGCTCGCGGCACTTGTGGATCTGATCCCTGATCCAGTTCTCGTCTGCACCGCCGCATCCGATGATTCCCAAGCCGCCTGCATTACTTACTGCAGCCGCGATGTGGTAATCAGCTACCCAGGCCATACCGCCCTGGAAGATGGGATACTTAATTCCGATCATGTCTGTGATCTTTGTCATAGTCTTTTACGCTCCTTCCGCGATCAATATACAAAATAGTTGGCACCCCATGTGAGGCCGCCTCCGAATGAAGACATAACGATCTTGTCTCCCTTCTTGAGCCTGCCGTCCTTCTTCATCTCCGTAAGGAGGATCGGAATGGATGCCGATGATGTGTTACCTGTGTTCTGGATGTTCATGGGGAACTTCTCGAGGGGAACGTTGAGCTTTTTAGCCGTAGCCTCGATGATTCTCTTATTTGCCTGATGGAATACAAAGTGGTCTACCTCATCCATCTTAAAGCCGTACTTCTGTGAGAGCTCCTCGATAAGAGCGGGGATCTCGGAAACGACGAACCTGAATACTTCCCTGCCGTTCATGAACATGAATGTCGACTGCAGGAATCCTTCCTCGTCAATTCTCTTGGGCTGCTTCATGGACTCGCAGTGGAGGCACTCGCCTCTCTTCATGGAAGCCTTCATGATAAAGCTGTTCTTCATGCCTTCTTCCGCACGAAGTACAGCGGCACCTGCGCCGTCACCGAAGAGGATACATGTTCCTCTGTCGTTCCAGTCAACGAAATTGCTGAGGCACTCCGCACCGAGTACGAGAACGGTCTTTGCATTACCCGACTCGATGAATCCCTGTGCCGTATTGTATGCTGCGATGAATCCGGGACAAGCCGAATTAACGTCAAAGCAGGCACATCCGTCTGCACCGACGGCACCCTGTACGCAGCATGCGATACTCGGGAATGCCAGATCCGGAGTCGTAGAAGCGGCTACGATAAGATCGATCTCGGAAGGATCGATGCCTGCATCCTCGACAGCAGCCTTTGCTGCCTTGCAAGCCATAGTGGAAGCCTTGTCTTCAACGGCGTCAGCGATATGGCGCTGCTTGATACCGGTCCTCTCGGTGATCCACTCATCATTAGTCTCGACCATCTTCGAAAGGTCGTCGTTCGTAAGTATCTTCGGGGGCAGATATGAGCCCAATCCGATGATTTTTCCGGTTAACATAAAATACCGCCTTTATAAATCCTTTGATAATCAAAGTATTACACAAGCATAGTACTCCGTCAATAGAAACATTGGGGCAGAAATCGGGTAATAAAGGCTTTATCAGAAGAGCTGAAGCTGTGCCCAGGCGCCTTCTAAAGACACGTCTGTCATCTTGATGATACCCGCCTTAACAAGCTCGTCTTCACTCTCGTAGGAGTTCTTGTTATTCTTCGCGGGAGCAAGATAACATCTGACCTTAGCCTCTGTCGCCTTTCGTACAAATTCGGGGAGCACCTTGCTGTTTTGCGTACCCGAGTGATAAGCCTCGATGAGGATCATGTCGTACTTCGTCGGGTCGATCGTATCGTAAGGAAAAGCAGGAACATTAGGGATAGTCAGGATCTTGGGAGACGTCTCCTTCTCGAGGAATTCCATGACAGTCTTCCTGTCGGCATATGCTTCCTCTCCCTTTACTCCGAACTTCTTATGGTCTCCGTAATAGTCGGCATCCGTTGCCTGCCATGCCTGTATGAAAGTTGACTCTCCCATAAAGGATTCACAGAAAACGATACCGAAGGTCTTCCTTCCTGCTTCGCTCAATGCACCTGCCGCAAGAAGGCTCAATGCGAACTTAACATTCTTGATCGCATCGGTACGGGGATCGTCAGGCGGAAGCTTGCTGCCCGTGATAGCTACGGGAATATCAAGATACGAAAGCACACGTACCGCGAGCTGTGCAAAGTAAGCAACCGAATCAGTGCCGTGAAGGATAAGGACACCGTCGGGCCTGTTCTCTTCAACTTCCTTGATAACAGCGCGAAGTCCGATCTTATAATCTTCTACGGTAGCATTCTCCGAAGAGTAAGTAACAGGCTCGATAAAGCGAAGCTGAAATCCCGCTCCTGCCTTGTTCCAGAACTTATCGTTAAGGGATGATCCGAGCTTAATGCTCTTACCGTCTATATGTGATCCGATGGTGCCTCCTAAAAGGCAGACAAGAATATTGTTCATCTTATAAGGTCCTCACGAAAATGTAGTACCTTTAGATTATAGCAGTTTAATCTGTCTCTCAGTCATAAGCCTATCAGTATCCGCTTAAAAAGAGCGATCGACAGAACGAAAACAATAACAGGAATAAAACTGATCCAGAAAGCTACTTTCTCCTGCTTACCAGTTTTTATCCAAAGTAAAACATTTGAAGATAAAAACACAATAACTGATGCTACAACACCAACTATCAGGCGAGTATCAAACCCATTATGTTCTGAATATAACGTTACATATATTTCCGACAATTCAGGAGAATCTACATCGAGGACATTTATCCTGTTCCTGAAGAGATAACTCTCTATACCTGTTTTTATTGTATCCTGGCCGCCTTCATCCGGGAACTCATATTCCAAAACTCCGTTATCTTCACAGTATGCAATAATCGATTCATCTATCTCCGCGTCTACATGATCCACATCAATATGTCCATCCAAATAAACGCCCGTGATATGAACCAATGTCCCATCAGGAAAAAACTGAGTAAGCATTTCAGATTCATCACTGATTTCTGACGCAGCTAAAGGGATGCATATCATCAAGCCGTCACTTTTACCTCCGCCTATAGGAGCTGTAATGTCACACGCCGAATAAACATTTGAAGTTGCTTTGATATTTCCGCTATTGCGAATCTCAAGAGCTAATCCTCCGAAGAAGAACACTAAAAATATAAAGCATTCTGCGATAACTATCTTCTTATTTACCATGATATTCTCCCGAATATTAATATTCTACTGTCATTTGAACTATTTTACCAATATAAGATACATTTAATGATCCATCGAAAGTAAACTTGTAATAACCATTATCACTATCTGATAATGCTTCCAGAGGAGTCAGCATATTATATCCGCCTAAATACATTGACGCTCCCTTCCACGCATATACTGAACCCACTGTATGTACACCATTTGTACAGAAAAACGCCGCAGCCATTGTTTTTCCAACATATTCCGGATGCCCCAACGCTCCATCATATTCTTCGCCCAAATGGCAAGCTTGTAAATCAATCGTAGAAATATCACAAGGTATTCCCTGCAACGTATCATATCCATTTACAATAAAATACACTTCATCCAAGAAAAGATTATCACCAAAAGTAATAGATCCATTTCCACCATGAGTTACAATGACTAGATTATTAACATATGAATAGTTAATCTTCTCTCCAAATGATTCATCTGAGAATATTTCACTCTCGCTAGTTCTAGTTCGATTCAAAGTGCTCATGAAGCTTACAAATTCATCATAACTGTTAATCAAATAGCAACGATATTCCATATCATTCTCTTCATACAGATTCGCATAGTCTGATGCACAATCTTCCAGAATAGAATCATTGCTATAGATAATGTAGTTTATCGATCCGGCAACAACAATTGGATTTTGGTCAACATTATCAGAAATGCCATCATCATCAGAATCATTCAACGACGGATCCGACTGAACACCAAATACAAAGCATATCTCATTAGGATTCTCGGGAATATAGGATTCAAGATACGAGAATTCGCTTGTTCCAACTTCATCCACATCAAGCAAATTAACTCGATCCATCTGGACTGTATCCTCATCGATCCTTAAGACTCGATGCATGGCACCCATCTCTTCGCCATCTCTCAGAGTATCTCCATCCGAATCAGCATTCGTCGGATCAGAGTAATACACTTGACCGTTTAGTCCATACATTCCCTCTTCTTCGAGAATATCAGGAAGTCCGTCTTCATCCGTATCTTCCGCAGAAAAACAATCAACGCGTTGTCTTTCCATAGAAAATATCATTTCCGCAAGACCATCAGCAGTACAATCATCAAAAACTACTCCGCCATGCATTCCAACAACAACATCCACAACATCAGAACTATACGTATCAGGAATAAAAGCTGCATACCAAGAATATCCGTCACCAATTGGAAGATATACTGGACCATTTTCACATGATTCATCTGTTACTAAAAACACCAACTTATCATTACCGACGTCTTCAGCCGTATAATATTGTACAAATGAAGAGTAGGCGACTAAATTGATATTCATTCTGTCATCATATTGATCATACATTATCTCGCGATAAACATTTTCCGGAATAGTTGGATTATCTTCAACAGTATAAAAATCTTTATTACTAGGGAAAATCCATTGGGCAGTATAATGGGATACTACATAAATTAAATACCTGTCTCCTTCTTCAAGTTGTTGAATAGCACTATTAACGCAATCAATAGCCATCAATCGTTCTTGTTTAGTCATCTGAGTGGTCACATTGATTGTAAAAAACACATCAAAATGCTTCTCATCTGTTGAATCAGAAGAATCTGTCGTATACACCTTGGGCATAGAAGCATACCACTGAACTCTGTCCATCAAGATATACTCACTGAAATGCTCAAGCTCCATAGTTATGGTATTAGCATCTGTATCAACTACCGCCTGGTACTGCTCTACGAATATTCCGTTTGCTTCGTCAAACCACAATACACCGAGATCTTCTTCTCTGGTGTCTCCAAGCATAGTCTCATCGTAATGGATAACTACCACTGCCATATCGAATTCTTCCGTACACTCAAATGAGATAGGGCTTCCTACTCTTCCTGCTACATTTGTTGTATAGACATCCACATTGTACATGTCTCTTATCTTCAAAGATCTGTCGATCACATTAGATAGTTCCATCGTTACTTCGACAGATGTGATCGCAGGATCTTCTTCGTTATTGAATTCCTGCTCTTTAGTCTGTTCGATCCTGATCGTTCCGTCACTTGGATCAGTCGGGTCTTTCCCGAGTAACAGTTCATCTCCGTCATAGATGCCGTCTCCGTCTGTATCAGAATCCATAGGATTAGAGCAGTAGACATACAGTTCATCTCCATCTGTTATTCCGTCACAGTCGGTATCTTGGGACATCAGCTCTGTTCCGATCGAGAGTTCAACAATATTGGATACATTATCTCCATCGAGATCTTCGTCGCCGTCAGATATATCATTATCGTCTGTATCTGCTTTCGTAGGATCGTATCCGACCATTATCTCAAGATAATCTCCTAATCCGTCTGCATCAGTATCGGGATTATTGGGATTTGTTCCTATCTCTTCTTCCAGATAATCAGGGATACCGTCCAGATCACTATCGAGTTCAGTATCTACGGGAACCTCCGTCGGAGTCGGAGTGACCGTTACTGTAGGTGTAGGAGTCTCAGTCAAAGTAGGTACAACCGTTACAGTAGGAGTCGGTGTACTTGTTGCTGTAGCTTCTGCCGTAGGTGTAGCAGTAGCTTCGGGCGTTTCAGTAGGGACAGGTGTATCAGTAACTGTGATCTCGGGAATCTCAGTCGGTGTTACCGTAGGAAATACAACATCTTCATCTACGGCAATATTCAATATTGAACCATTGAACTCAAACTCGTTTGCTACGATATTTCCTATTACCTCTATAGTATTTCCGTTTACTGTTACTTTTCCTTCGGGTGCATAGAGGATACCTTTGATCTGTGCTTCTGTCGCATTGATTGTTATATCTCCGTTAACCGAATAAAGGATAAGCTCTGTATCTTCGGTGATCGTATCTGCATTTATGGTTATGTCTTCTTCAGCTACTATTACTGCTTCGCCGCTTAAAGATGCCGAGTTGATCTCTATACTGTCTTCAGTATAGTAATATCCGTTCACTACAATATCTGTTTGAGAATTGAAAACATCCGAAGAAAGAACATCCATATCTGTTGTTTCGTCTAAGATGAACTCTTCCCAATCAGGAATATCCATGCCTTCGATATTCTCTTCAATAGAATCGATCTCGGTAATATAGCCTGAAGCATTTACATAGCCTACAGTTCTGACAGTACCTTCTACATTTAACTCTGAACCTTGGAAGACAAAGTTCGTTCCTGAATAGATATCACCATAGATATTATTCTGATAACCACTTATTGTAATATCACTTGCAGTATAGATTGCATATGAAAATGTATCAGGAGCTACAGGTTCTTCTTCGGGATTGTCTTCAGGGATTTCAATTATCTCCTCTTCAGGTTCTACAACCAACGTAACATTTACAGGAGCAGTCGGTGCAAATTCCGTACCTTCTAAGATTACTCCGAACGTTATGGTCTCCCCTGAATCGATAGAAGAGTTATACGCCGGATTGGCAATGATCAGGGTATCCGATGCGATATTTTCACTTGTTAGATCTACTGCATTCCAGATATTGCTTGTTGATACTTCCATCGGGAATGTCAGTTCAAGTATCCAACCTTCAACAGATTCTTCTGAAGTATTAGTGATCGTAAACTCTGCTTGGGTCGTAGTATCCCACGAAGATACCTGGTCGTAAGTTACAGAAAGAGGAGAGCAATCGTATTCACTATGAGAAATAGCATCTGCTCGAAGTTCACGCCATGGAAGCGCCGAAACGAAGAATAATGAGACAAAAACTGTTACTGCTGATCTGATCCATCTGTTATCGATACTTTTCATGAACACCTACACCCTGAAATTAGTTTTCGCACAATACTAATTCAATTGAGCTTTATGTGTCAATCTGTAAACATCAGTTTCTCAGCATTACCATTTCCACTCTTCGAAGAAACGCTTTACGCCTGCTCCCTGACCTTCGGACTTTTCGCCGGCCTGCTCTGCCTTTCGCTTGCCGTACTCGTTTATTGCCGCCATCGAGATAAGGATGACACCAACGACGAGGAGATATACGAGCCAAGCCTTGCTCGCCCAGAAAGTTGTCGAGAGATAGATAGCGATACCGATGATCGCGATGACCGACAGCAGGAACCAGGACTTATCCTTGGCAATGAATGCATAGATGAATATCGCTACCGATACGATACCCGTAACAAGCAGATCGATAAGCTCGCCCGTTGCCGCAGCGGATATTCCCTCGATCACGAGACAGATGGCAACTGCAGCGATCCAGAATCCTCTCATAAGACTCTCTTCGCCGGGCTTTATGACGTTTCTTATTATCCAGACATCCGCGAGGATCAGAGCCATTATGACTTCTCCGCTTACCATAT
The DNA here is from genome assembly GCA_900111435.1 of Ruminococcaceae bacterium KH2T8. NCBI lineage: Bacteria > Bacillati > Bacillota > Clostridia > Eubacteriales > Oscillospiraceae > Ruminococcaceae bacterium KH2T8. The sequence continues at coordinate 202,449 of FOIY01000005.1, read as the reverse complement.
CGGGAAGATCCGAGACGATCTGAAGGTTCATGACCGCGATGAATCCGGCCGTAGTCGCAACGCTCATGAGCACCTTGCTCGCTGACTTGATCCTCAGGGCAAGGCTTGCGAAGATCAGCGCCGCCGTGATAAGTACCGCAAAGATCTCGGGCTCCACCTTGATGTAGAAGACATTAAGAGGACAAAGTATCGCAAGGAATGAGATAAAGTCGATATAGAGTTTTTGTACGACGCCTTTCCTGTGAAGCATATATCCGAGAGCTACCATCGCAACACCTAAGATGCACATGAAAACATAGTAGCCGTCGTAGGGCTTGAGCAGCAGCGAGATCGAATACTGCGCGATCAGGATATACGGAATCGTCGTGACCGTATTCTTTCGAAGATACATGACTACCAGCATCACGAGAGCAAGACTTAATGAGAGCACATAGTTCTCGGCGAACAGATCGTTCCTTATGAAGGCTGCGACTGCAAAGAGCGTAGATGCGATGCTCACGATGCCGTTATAGCGTCCGATGACAGCATGGCCCTTGATCTGAGGGATCAAGGTGAGGGCATTGATTACGATAACGAATATCACGAATATGAGTTCGTCCGTCTCATTCTCGAATACCTGTACCAGGAACATATCTACTGCTATGACCGCGAATACGAGAGCACATGCGGTCCTGATATCGGGGTGCTTCTCGGGCTTTGCGATATATCTTGAGACTACCGCCGTGAGTGCATATGTAATAAGAATCGATGTCGCCGCGATGAGCATATTCTTTTCGTCGTAGATATACAGGGCAAGGCTCGTTACTATACCTGCCGCATAGTATGAGAAAGATGCCGCCTTGGCGATAGTTTTCCTGCGAAGGAATATCGAGCATACGACATAAAGGATAAGGAGTACGCATGTCGTGAACATGTAAGATCTCATCCCGACATCGTCTATGAGCATCATCCAGCTGAGATGCCTGTCGACATAAGGATTATTCGGATCACTTACGGGCATCGTTTTGGCGCTCGCTATACCGAAGATTGCTGAGCCGATCGAGAATATAAAGAATACTGAAATAAGAGCCGATAGTATTCCCGAAGCAGTCTTGATCTTATTACCCGATGTCTTTCGCCATGCAGGGATAGTCATGAGCATACACGATACCGCTATAAGGATGACCGTCACGACAAAGAGCGTAGGGTTAAGCTGTGAATATGTAAGCCTGCCGTTAAAGGCTGCGAACAGCAATGCAATAGGCATATAGATATCCGAGAAGACTGATCTTACCTTGAAGAGCTCAATGAAGAGATAGCAGATGAGCATCGTTATAAGGTAGATAAGGATCTCTGACCTGTCGCCGCTGAATGCTACGGGTGACTGCATAAGATGAACCGTAAAGTATCCTATGAGGGATGCAAATACGGGAACAACAAATCTCTGCCATTTGAAAGCTCCCCTCGTGCCGCGAACCGCGAGCGTAAAGAATACGAACAGGTGAGCTGCGAAAGCCGCAAAGCTCGCATGAGCGAACATGAAGATAACGCCGATAAAGATCGTAAAGTTCATCAGTATCTCGGAGAGGATAGTGTATGTAGTCTTTCGCTCTTCTGCCGGGATACAGCTATAGAGCATCGAGGTAACAAATGCCGCGACAGCCAGTGCCAGATATACGCATTCAAATCTTTCGAATACGCTGACTGATATTATCGATCCCAGAAGGAAAGTATAAGATGCGAACTGCACGGCGATCGATCTGCCGCGGAAATAGGAACATACGGCATATGCAGTGATCGCGAAAGCAAAGAGCGTCAGTACGGCTGAGCCCTTAACGGTATCGGCCGTAAGGATCTCCCTTATGTAGAAGTTGACCGTATCGAGGATCTTGAAAGACTGCGAGTAATCCTTGGAATATACCCATGTACAAAGCGAGTAAAGGGTCGCCATGCTCGCGAAAGATGTCCACGCGCCCATAACGGCACGCACGATCTTGTGGTTTTCCTTCCTGTGTGCTGCCCAGGCAGAGAAAGCAGTCGTGATCGCCATGAGAGCCAGAGTTACAAAGTAATCGGGTTGGCTGTATTCGTAAAACGACGTAGATCCCGTAAAGCTCAAGATCAGCATGGCAACCGGGATCAGGATGTCGGATACGGGCGTCCTGCCCTTTGAAAGCTCAAGCGCGATAAAGAATATTACTATAACGGACGTGAATATCAGTGTCTCGAGCCATGTAATGTCATTAAGTGCCGTAAGGGCAGCAAAGCTCGTCGAATAGAGCGAGATGATAAATGCCATCACGGGAAGGACATAAAGGTGCCACTTCTGCCCTGCGATCTTTCCTCTGATATAAAGGACCGCACTTACGAAGAGCATGCCAAGGAGCACTCCGATGTTCCTGAAATTCCATACAACGACCAAGGTCGCGCCAAGAGTTATATAAGATATTACCGCCGAATAGAGCCTGAAGAACTTTATATCCTTGCTCTTAGGGTTGAGCGACAATATCGTGGTGACAAGTGCCGCTGCCGCCAGCGCGAGATAGGAACATACGAGCCTGTCTTCGATCTTATATGCGAACTGTGCCGCGGTGAAAAGGAGTGTCCACGTAAAGCCCAGATACATGATGCCGTAATATGCGCCTGACTTATAGATCCTGACACCTACAATACCTGCAGCGCCGAACAGCAATGCTGCAAGGGCAGCTACCATTGCGGCGCCGTCACCCTTGAAGGAGAACCAGGATCCGAAGAGCTGCATCGCACCGATGCCCACAGTTATTACGGGCAGGAGGAGCGAGCCTAATGTATAGAAAGCAAATCCGGTCTGCCTGAGCTTTAATACTTTACCCGAAAGGTATGAAAGTCCGAACACGAGAGCAACGGCTCCGATAAGAACGCCTGCTCTGACGGCATCGTTCATGAAATTCCAGGAAGATGAGATAAATACCGCACCTACAATAGTAATAAGAAGTACGCCGACTGCAAACGAGATATTGATGCTGCTGAACTTGATCTTCTCGCGAGGCTTCTTGGGCTCTGCGGGCTTGGGAGCCGGTGCCGGGGTCTGCTGAACAGGTGTTGCTGCGGCGGCAGGCTGAGCCTGAACTGCCGGAGCGGTTGCAGGTGCTTTTGCAGATACCGGTGCAGTATATGTGTACTTATAGACAGGAGCAGCGGGAACATTCGAAGTCTGTGCGGGACGTGATGCCGGTGCTGCCGAAGCTGCCTGCTGAGTCTGAATCTGAGGTGCAGGAGCTGCGGCGGGAGTGTTAGCCTGCTTAGCGGCTCTTAAGCTGTTGAGCTCCTGCTCCATGAGGCGCAGCTTCTTTGACTTATTGAGATTATTGATGACAGATATCACCAGTGCCACGGTAACTCCCACGGCATATAAAAGAGTGAATATCAGTAATACTGCCAAAATAAGATCGTCCATGAGCTCATAGTAACACACATATACAAAAAGTGCAAATTTACACTTTTACAATATGGTTACGAATCTCTCATGGACGATATCTCTCTTGGGGGAGAAAGTCTTTTTATCTGCTGCTTCTGACTCCGTATCCTCTTATTTCGACCGTTCTGCTGACGTCCTCTTCTTCCCTTTCTCCGTATATCTCATAGACATAATTGTTATAGAGCTCTTCACCCGTATAAAACTCGATCCTGAACTCGGAATCCTTTAAGGTGCTGCCTTCGGGTAGATCATCAGACTTGATTATCAGCGTATATGATCCGTTACCGCTCGGTATCAGGGCTGACTCGTCGGCGTTTGATACGGAATATACCATCTCTCCGTCTGCATAAAGGGTCAGACTCGTAACATCAAGATCGCCGTAATTGTCGATATAGATGATATACTCGTCTCTCATCGAGATGCCTGCGTCGCCGTGATAGTCCACTGCGATAAGTACGCCAGAGAGAATGCACATCAGGACATAGGAACAGGCGGTAATAACGATCCATGCGCGGGCATGTGCCTTACCCTTGATGATGGAGATGATGACTACGACTGCGGCTGTCGCGAGGATCACCGTGCCCCACATAGCGAGCATACGCTTGGGTGTGTAGCCGAACTTAGTAAAGTACATAAGGAGCTTACTTAAAGATACGACCGCGAAGAGGATGCTTTCGACCATGAGAGCGATCATGAGATAACCGGATATGGTCCTCTTGCCTGCTACCTTCTTCTCGAAAGTATTTATGATCACGAATACGAACATGTTGATCGCCATGATGCCGACAAGCTCGAAGAAACCTCTTCTTGCATAATCAACTACGTTAAATCCCTCGGGGAGCCTTCCCATGAGGCCGCTGAAGATATATGTGAATTCGACTGCGAAGAACAGAAGATACATAGCGACAAAGCAGCCTGTCATGATGCCCATAACGATCGAAGATACAGTCCTTCTCTTAGCTGCGCGCTCCTTGCACCTGTCACCTGCCGTTCTTTCCTTCTCGCCGTTACTTATGGCAGAAGAGGACGCCAGTGCATAAAGGAAGAAACATGTAGGGATCGCGAATATCAGTCTCATTATGATCTCGGCTACCATATTGGCATTGAGATATTTAAAGAAGTTCAGATGCTCGAATATCGCTTCGGTGATATCGCCGAACGTCTCGTTTATGTTGCTCAGAAGAGCCATCGCTATAAAGAAGAACGGCACTATGATAAGTACGGGAACGATCCAGGTAAAGGACCTTTTCTTAGGTGTCTCTACTTCCTCCATCTCGGGCTTCGTCTTTAATTCCTTGATATCGGTCAGGATATTTCCCATATTCGGGAAAGTCTTCACAAAGAAACCGTTCAGGAGGTCGAACCAGATGAGCTCTCCGGTCTTTCCTTCTACAAGGACATTATTTGAGATAAGGACCGAATATACGGCGCCCAGATGGATCGCGAAGAACGAAAGTCCCATCGACGGAGCGATATTGGCCGTAAGCGATGTTGCCAGCATGATCACATACCAGAAATATGCTCTCTTATCCGTCTTCTCTTTCCTGCCTCGAAGCACGAGCTCGTTCCATACTATGAACACAAGGCAGAATACGGATGACATTATCCATGCATATTCAAGATGCTCAAAGTTCCAGATCAGCCTCAAATAAAGGTAAGCTAAGGGATAGGCGAGCATGAGGCCCGCCCTCCTGAAAGTTCTTTTGTTGTCCATGATTTAGTCCTCTTGGTATTCCAGGATATCTCCGGGCTGACAGTCGAGAGCCTTACAGATATCGTTAAGTGTAGAGAATCGTACTGCTTTCGCTTTCTGATTCTTAAGTATCGAAAGGTTTGCCGGTGTGATACCTACCTTTTCGGCGAGATCTCCCGAGGAGATCTTACGCTTAGCCATCATTACATCAAGATTAACTATAATAGCCATTGTCTTCTCCTCCTTATCAAATAGTGAGATCGAGATCGTTCTTCATAACGATCGCCTTGTCGAATACGACCTTGACCGACATTACGATGAGTGCCATGAACCATGCAACGAGTGCGAGGAATGCTGCCTCACCCCAGACAAGACCGAGTACTGCGAATGCGATGCCTGCACCGATAAGGCTCAGGAAGATGTAGAACATAAGCTTGGTATTCTTTGTGTCAAAGACAACGTCCTTGCTCATATTCTTTAAGAGATTGAATACGCTTATGAGAACTACATATGCGAGTGCCGTGATCGTATAGTAGACGATCGTAAATACCGTATATGCGAGCGTGTCGTCTCTTCTGGCCCATACGTTGCAGATATATCTTGCCGATGAAACTCCGAAGACGTCTGCGAACACTACCAATAAGATAAAGAATATCGTGGCTGCTTTCGACCACTTGATGATCTTGTTGTTGTACTTAGATTCCATATCAATAACCTCCTCTAAACGGGTAATGAGCATGCTCTTATGACATCATAATACTACTGCCATTATCGAATTGCAAGAGGAAATTATCGTTTTTCGATATATTTTTACTGAGCTGCGAAAAATGTACCGATATCGTCCTGATTCAGGATCTTCTCAAGTACCAAAGGCTCGGAGCTTTGAGCGATAACACCGTTGATACCGCGGGACGTTACCTTCTGCATAGCAGTGACCTTTGTATACATGCCGCCGGTGCCGAGCTTGCTGCCTGCGCCCTTCGAAAATCCGAGCATCTCGTCCGTGATCTCGTCAACATATGAGATGCGCTTTGCATTGGCATCCTCCCTGGGGTTGCCGTCATAAAGACCGTCGATATCCGAAAGGATGATAAGAAGATCCGCATTAACAAGACATGCAACGCTAGCGGAGAGCGTATCGTTGTCTCCGAATGTACCGTTGTGCATGATCTCAGTCGTGGATACGGAGTCATTCTCGTTTATTACGGGGACGAGGTGACGCTCGAGCATCGCCTCGATAGTATTCGTGATATTGGAACGCGTAAGCTTGTCCGTAAGATCGTCCTTTGTAAGGAGGATCTGGCCGCATACATACTGATATTCCGCAAAAGATCTGGAATAAGCATTCATGAGCTCGCACTGACCTACGGCTGCGATAGCCTGCTTCTCACGCATCTCTGTTGGTCGCTCAAGGAGATTAAGGCATCCTACGCCTACGCCGATAGCACCGGAAGTAACAAGGATTACCTCCTTACCGCTGTTGCAAAGATCGGCGATCGAACGGCAAAGTCTGTCGATACTGCCGAGATTCATTCTGCCGTTTGCATATGTGATGGAAGATGTTCCAACTTTAACAACAATCCTTCTGGCGAAGTTGATCGCCATTCTCGATCCGCTCATCGTGTCTCCTCTTATGACCTGTTATAGCCTGTAAAGTATATACTCTTGAGGTGAAAAATACAAACGGACCTTAAGCGCTCGCCTTTACCGTATTCCAGATCTCCGCATATCTCTCTTCGATATCGGAAGATGTGTAGTAGACTTCGAGTGTAGCGAAGATCTCGGGAGTCGGATAGTAATATACGTTGTTGGCAACTTCGGGATCGAGCATATCCTTAGCTGCAGTATTGGGAGTCGAATATCCTACATACTCGCAGTTCTCGAGAGCGATCTCGGGATCGTACATGAAGTTGATGAAATCGTGAGCGCCTTCGTAGTTCTGGGCATTCGTGGGAACGCACATCATATCTACAGACCAGTTGGATCCTTCGGGAAGTACGAACTGAAGATCGATATCTGTCTTTCCGAGTTCCTCGATACGGTCGAGCATGACGATGTGATCACCGGACCATGCTACGGAAGCCTGAAGCTCACCTGATGCCATCTTATCCTTGAGGTTATCTACGCCGTATGCGGGAGAAAGGTTCTCCTTCTGTGAGATAAGAAGATCGAGCGCCTCCTGAAGCTGCGCCTCGTCCATCGTGTTGATCGAGTAGCCGAGGTAATTAAGAGCTACGCCGATAGACTCTCTCATGGCATCGTACATTCCGATCTCACCTGCGTTCTCCTCGTTAAATACGACATCCCATACGACTGCGGGATCTGTAGTACCCTCGGGTAGCGTGATCTTATTAGCATCGTAGACGAGTCCTACCGTGCAGTAAAGATAAGGGATTGCATAGTCGAGTACCTCGCTCGAGAGAGCCTCGTCATTTGAATACTGAAGATCGTTAAAGATCGGATCCATGTACTTTGTTACGTTGGGGATCAGGTTCCAGTCGATGGGCTGGATCCTCTCCTCCTTTATAAGACGGCATACCATATACTCAGAAGGGATTATGACGTCGTATGTATTATCGAGAGTGGGATACATCTCCTCGTTCGTCTCGAACGTCCTGTAGATGACGTTGTACTGAGGGTAAGCTTCCTCGAACTTTGCGATCGTATCCTCTGCTATATATTCACCCCAGTTATAGATGATCAGGTCCTGCTTCTTTCCCTTGGAGCATGCGGATACCATGGGTGCGAGCATAGCCGTAGCCATCGTAGCGGCAATGATCTTCGTAACGTTCTTCTTCATTTCGTAACCCTCCTGATATATGTACGTCTTACTTATTCTTTTTCTTAGCCTGTCTGATCGACGACAGATTTGATAATACCAGCAGAAGTATGACTGCCGCAAATAATATCGTCGTCAGAGCATTCATCTTCGGATTAACGCCGAACTTCGCCATCGAGTATATCTTCATGGGGAGCGTCTGTGTAGAGCTGTCCACGTTAAAGTTCGAGATGAGGTAATCGTCTACCGACATCGTGAAAGTGAGCATCAGCGACGAAACGATACCGGGCATGATCTCTGGGATTATGACGAGCCTTAATGTCTGCCACTGCGTAGCACCGAGGTCCATCGCCGCCTCCGAGAGATTCTTATCGAGCTGCTTGATCTTTGGATCGATCGACAATATCGCGAAAGGCACGCAGAAAGCGATATGCGCACAGATCAAAGTGAACTGTCCCTTCTGTACACCAAGGAACGAGAAGAGCAGCATGAACGCGATACCGATAACGAGCTCGGGCATGACGTTCGGGATATATGTGATGCTCATGAGAGCGTTCTGGGCACGCTTGCTCATATATGCCAGACCGAGGCAGCTTACGACTCCGAAGAGGGTCGATACCACTGATGCGATCGCGGCGATCTTGAGCGTTGTGAGAAGGCTTTCGAGCAGTTCACCGCCGTCGGATCCCGAGAAGAGATTTACGTAGTTCCTGATCGTGAAGCCACCCCAGAGGAATGACTTCGGCACGCTGTTGAACGAATAAACGATAAGGATGGCTATCGGCAGGTAAAGGAACACGAGTACCAGCGCGATATAGATATTCGGGATAAGTCTTTTCAGAAATCTCATAGTACCATACCTCCCGAACCGGATGCTTCCTTATCCTGATTTCGAAGGATACCCATCGTGATAAGTACGAATATCAGGAGTATCAGGGACAGTACGTTACCTGCCTGCTGATATGTCGTGCTCTCGTTCAAGATAAAGGACTGAACCGTATTTCCTATCGTTGTCTTTGATCCTTCCGAGATGATATCGGGAATCATGTAGAAGGTCATCGAGGGCATGAATACCATCTGGATACCCGATATGACGCCCGGCAGCGACAGCGGGAATATGACCTTCGTAAATGTCTGGAACTTGTTGGCTCCGAGGTCCTCGGCCGCCTGCGCCAGGCTCGAGTCGATCTTTACGAGTACCGAATAGATCGGAAGCACCATAAAGGGCAGGAAGTCGTTTACCATTACGATCTTGGTTATGACGTCCGAAATGATCGGATTTTGAAGGAACATCACGGGCTCGGAGATCAGGTGCGCGTTGGTCATTATCGTATTAAATACGCCCGTCTCGGCAAAGAATGCTCTCCATGCATAGGTCCTGAGCATCGTATTCATCCACATCGGAAGTACGAATACCAGCAGGAGCTTGCTCGAAGACTTATGAAGTCTCTTCGTCCTCTCCGCGAGGATGTATGCCAGAGGATACGAGATGATAAGGCATCCGATCGTAGTCCATACGGCATAGTCGAGGCTTCGAAGGAATACCGAGAAGTACTCCTGGAGCGTGACCTTCGCGCCGTAAAAGCTGGTCGTTACCGTCTTGTTCGCAAATAAGGTCTTAAAGCCGTCGAGGTTGAACTCGTAGCCGCCCGTAGTCTTGGCAAAGAAAGCTCTGAAGAGGATGAGCGCCAGCGGAAGTATCGTAAATACTCCGATCCAGAGGATATAGGGGTACGCCAGAAGCTTCATGTTCATCTTGAGACCGAGCGCACCGTAAAGGCTCGCGACCATACCGATCATGAGGAGCACGCACAGGATGTTACCCGTGAGCGTCTGAACGACATAGAGCCTTTGAGGAGTCATGCCGTTAGCAGTCATCATGTCATCTGTTATGAAGTTCGAAAGCGTAAGGATATGGACGATCAGCCTCATGAGAAAGAGCGCGAGCACCGAAAGGCAACCCCATCTCTTCTTCACGGGATTATCCGAATAGAGCTGGAATCCGAACGCGAGCGTTAATGCCGCAACGCTTATGATTATCGTTATCGTGAACATCCATGCGCCGAATATCCTGAAATCGAGGCTTACGCTGCTCTCGCGAAGCTGAACGAATACGGAAGGATCGAGTATCAGGGTAAAGAGCGAATAGAACCTCTGCTTCCTGTACTGCACATAGAGCTCGAACATCGGTATAAAGACCGCAACGAGCGATATGAGCGCTGTGAAGCACATCACTATCGCGTGGATCGGCAGGAGCGATATCCTTTTGGTCAGACCTCTCATTCCTGATCCTCCGCGGGCTTTTCCTCGTCATCTACATTTACGCCGAATCCGCCGGGAACCGGTGAGAACTGTGACTTTCTCATGATATGGATATCGTCGGGATCGAAAGTAAGTCCTACTCTCTGACCGACCGTTACGGGATCGACGTCGTGGATCATCCACTTCACGCCGTTATCGTCCTCTACCATGATCTCGTAGTGAACGCCCTTAAATACGATGCTCTCGACCGTACCGTTTATGTAGTCGTCGTTTTCCTCTTTGACATAGATATCCTCGGGTCTTACGACGACATCGACCTTATTCACCTTGCCCTGCTCCATCTCGGGGAATAGCGGATCCACGCACTCGAAAGTACTTCCCGCGAAAGTGACCTCACAGTCCTTCTTCATAGTACCGGGGATGATGTTCGACTCACCGATGAAGTCTGCTACATAGGCATTCTTGGGCTCGTTATAGATATCGATCGGCGTTCCGATCTGCTGGATGACACCATCCTTCATGACGATGATCGTGTCACTCATCGTAAGAGCCTCTTCCTGATCGTGCGTTACATATACGAAAGTGATACCGAGCTCTCTTTGCATCTGCTTGAGCTCGATCTGCATCTCCTTACGCATCTTAAGGTCGAGCGCTCCCAAGGGCTCATCGAGCAGGAGCACGCGTGGTCTGTTGATGATAGCCCTTGCGATAGCGACTCTCTGCATCTGGCCGCCCGAGAGTTGATCTATATATCTCTTCTCATATCCTGCAAGTCCTACGGTAGAGAGGGCCTTGGATACTCGCTCCTTGACTTCCTTCTCGGGGACTTTCTTGAGGTGCAGTCCGAAAGCGACATTATCGAATACATTAAGGTGAGGAAAGAGCGCATAGCGCTGGAATACCGTATTGATGTGCCTCTTATGGGCAGGAACCTTCAAAAGGTCTTCGCCTTCAAACGTAACCGTACCCGAATCGGCAGTCTCAAAGCCCGCGATGATCCTCAAGGTCGTCGACTTACCGCAGCCCGAGGGACCCAGGAGTGTTATGAACTCATTATTTCTAATATAGAAAGTAATATCCTTTAAGACCTGATTATCGTCAAAGCTCTTGTTCAGGTCCTTGATCTCAATGATGTGTTCCTTACCGGTCTTGTCCGGCAGGATGCTCTTCTTCTTTGTGTCTTCCATACTTCCCCCTGTCACCGGAGTATCTTATCTTGTAATAAGCCTCCGCCTCATAGCTTATAACAACTGCCGCTTATGGTGCAATGGTTCTTTACCCGAACAGATATCCCAGTTTGCTCATCCTGGAACAGATTATATCGATCACTCTGTTCCTTATCGTCTCATCGTATTCGGCTGCTTCCGTAACGAGTGCCTCAACCTCTATTCTTTTGATCTTGAACCTTATATGCGAACCGTAGAGTTTCTCGACCAGCTCCAGCTGCTCTACAAAATCTTCCGTAAAGGTCTTGGCTCTGACATCCTTCTTCATCGCTTCATATACGTCTATACCTAACGGATAGTCTCTCTCCGTGTCGGACAGTAGTCCCGCTCCGCAGTCAAATATCGGGCAGGTCCTGTATGTCCCGTCGGGTCTTCTGATCACAGCTATATTATGCAGATGCCTGTCTTCGTTGAGGAACACGGTATCTACCGTCAGGATCTTGCTCATATAGATGCCCAGATCCTTGATCCCCGTAAGAGCAGTTGTCTTATCGACAAGATACCTGAGTCTGTCTTCGTGATCTTCAATGCTCCAGATGTCGGTATAAAAGCTTCTTCCATATGCATTCCTGTAGAGCCTCTCAAGCGTTATAAGAGATTCACCTTCATTCAGGAAATTCCTGCTCCTGCATCCGTTTATGACCCTGCTCTTATACTTTATGGTCTCAACATCGTAGAGGACATATTCATCTTCTTTGAGCGCTGAACTCTTCAGGATATGAGATATGACATATTCAGCCAGACCTTCATAACCAAGAGAATCAGCCTTATACCAGTATTCTCCTGAATACCATTTGAGCTGATCTCCTTTACTGGAGCCCCAGTCATTCTTATGGATCTCATTTTCAAATAGCTCTATCACGGTCTTATCACCTCGATGCTAAAGTCATCTTCGACCATCCTGCCGCCTGTCTTCTCGATTATCATGAGCGGATCATAGAAAGGAAGTCCCAGCTTCTTGAGCTCAAGATCCACCCATTTCCTTGTCCTCGGGAAGCATCTGGACTCCAGGAATTCCTCGTATTCTTCGAAAGTGAGGTCCGTTCTGTTCCCGAAAGGGAGTTCGGTCCTGTCATATCTGTAGTTCGTAACGCGCACAAGTCGCTTTACCTCATCGACATCTATTACGGAACATATCATGCTCCCTTTCTTATATATGAGCCTTAAAGGAAGATCGCTGTCAGGGAACCTTAATTTGTTCTCAATATCGGGATACATGCTTATCATGTGGGCTATCACTGCGACCGGTCCGTCGATGATCTTGCCGGAGCTTTCCCAACGCTCTACGGTCTTTTTGGACACACACATAAATGAGGCGAACTGAGCCTGAGACATCTTAAGCTTCTGCCTTATTGCCTTCACATCCGCTGCGCTTATACCTTTGCCTGTTATGTAATCATTCATACTGAACTCTCCTTGATTGCATAATACCCTCATTTTGAGGGTAATTCAAGTCGTTTTTACCCTCATTTTGTCTCTTTTGTAACATTCACCTCGGGTTTTGCTCTGTTTTTCGGGCATGCAAAAAGGTCGCCTCATAAGAGACGACCTTTATTGTTATCAAATGATCTGTAAGTTCAGATTACTCGATGATTGTAGAAACTGTACCAGCACCTACTGTGTGACCACCCTCACGGATAGCGAACTTAAGTCCCTGCTCCATAGCGATGGGAGTGATAAGCTCAACAGTGATTGTTACGTGGTCACCAGGCATGCACATCTCAGAACCTTCGGGAAGGTGAGCAACACCTGTAACGTCTGTTGTTCTGAAGTAGAACTGAGGACGATAACCATCGAAGAAGGGCTTATGACGGCCACCCTCTTCCTTTGTAAGAACGTAAACTTGACCTGTGAACTTTGTGTGAGGTGTGATTGTACCGGGCTTAGCAAGAACCTGGCCTCTCTCGATCTCCTTACGGTCGATACCACGGAGAAGAGCACCGATGTTATCACCAGCCTCAGCCTGATCCATGGACTTTCTGAACATCTCAACACCTGTGATTGTTGTAGCCTTAGGCTCATCCTGAAGACCAACGATCTCAGCAGCATCACCAACCTTAACGATACCTCTCTCAAGACGGCCTGTAGCAACAGTACCACGACCTGTGATTGTGAATACATCCTCAACAGGCATAAGGAAAGGCATATCTACGGGACGCTCAGGTGTAGCGATGTAGGAATCAACAGCATCCATGAGCTCAAGGATAGGAGCGTATGCAGGATCGTTGATATCTGTAGATGTGCACTCGATAGCTGCAAGAGCAGAACCCTTGATGATAGGTGTGTCATCACCGGGGAAGTCGTATGTGCTGAGGAGCTCACGGATATCCATCTCAACGAGCTCAAGAAGCTCTTCGTCATCAACCTGATCGCACTTGTTCATGAATACAACGATGTAAGGAACACCAACCTGACGAGCAAGAAGGATGTGCTCTCTTGTCTGAGCCATAGGTCCGTCAGAAGCAGCAACTACGAGGATAGCACCATCCATCTGAGCTGCACCGGTGATCATGTTCTTGATGTAGTCGGCGTGGCCGGGGCAGTCAACGTGAGCGTAGTGACGTGTCTCTGTCTCGTACTCAACGTGAGCTGTGTTGATCGTGATACCACGAGCTCTCTCCTCGGGTGCGGAGTCGATGTTACCGTACTCCTTGTACTGAGCGCCACCCTTGAAGGACAATACCTTTGTGATAGCAGCTGTAAGAGTTGTCTTACCGTGGTCAACGTGACCGATGGTACCGATGTTTACGTGAGGCTTTGTTTTTACAAACTTTTCCTTAGCCATTTTAATTTTCCTCCTAGAAAATTGTTTAAGATTCCATCTTATTTATTTTCCGCTTGGGTAACGCGATAGCACATATTTTACAATTTTTCTTGTACTCTTTCAAGTATCACTGTAATGTGCAGTCGCGCTGCCGTCAGCGTTTATAACGTTTTTATCCGGATCTCTCCGAACGAGCCAAGAAGTATAAGATGATTACTTCTTGAGGATCTCCTCCATGATGCTCTTGGGTGTCTCTGCAAAGTGTGAGATCTGCATTACGAAAGTACCACGACCCTGTGTTGTGGAACGAAGTGCTGTAGCGTAACCGAACATGTTTGCAAGAGGAACCTCTGCGTGGATCTGCTGAGAACCGTTAAGAGGCTCGATAGTCTTGATCTGACCACGACGAGCATTAAGTCCGCCGATAACGTCACCCAAATAGTCGTCAGGTACTTCAACGTCAACCTTCATGATAGGCTCGAGGAGGCAAGGATCACCCTTTGCCATACCTGCCTTGAATCCCATGGATCCTGCGATCTTGAAGGCCATCTCGGAAGAGTCGACATCGTGGTAGGAACCGTCATAAACAGTAACCTTAACGTCAACAACGGGATAACCGCCGAGAACACCTGCCTGCATTGCTTCCTGAACACCGGCATCGATAGGAGCAATGAACTCCTTGGGGATAGATCCGCCGACTGTCTCGTTGACGAATGTATATCCTGCACCGGGCTCCTGGGGCTCGAGTCTGAGCCAGCAGTGACCATACTGACCGTGACCACCGGACTGACGTACGAATCTACCTTCAGCCTCAACAGTCTTACGGATTGTCTCCTTATAGGAAACCTGAGGAGCACCAACGTTAGCTTCAACCTTGAACTCACGGAAAAGACGGTCAACGATGATATCGAGGTGAAGCTCACCCATACCTGCGATGATCGTTTGTCCTGTTTCCTGGTTTGTGTATGTCTTGAATGTAGGATCCTCTTCTGCGAGCTTCTGAAGAGCAACGATCATCTTCTCCTGGGAAGCGCGGCTCTTGGGCTCGATGGCAACCTCGATAACGGGCTCGGGGAACTCCATGGACTCGAGGATAACGGGATGATCCTCATCACAGAGCGTATCACCTGTTGTTGTGTCCTTAAGTCCGATAGCAGCTGCGATATCACCGGAGAACACTTCAGTGATCTCCTTACGATCGTTAGCGTGCATCTGGACGATACGACCGATCCTCTCCTTCTTACCCTTTGTGGAGTTAAGAACATAAGAACCGGACTCGAGGATACCTGAGTAAACTCTGAAGAAGCAGAGCTTACCTACGAAGGGGTCTGTAGCGATCTTGAATGCAAGAGCGGAGAAAGGCTCTTCATCGGATGCGGGACGCTCCTCTTCCTCGTCTGTATCAGGGTTTACACCCTTGATAGCGGGGATATCAACGGGAGCGGGCATGTAATCGACGATAGCATCCAGGAGCATCTGAACACCCTTGTTACGAAGGGATGTTCCGCATGTTACGGGGATAAGCTTACATTCGATAGTCGCCTTACGAAGAGCAGCCTTGAGTTCCTCAACACTGATCTCCTCACCGTCAAGATACTTCATGGTGAGCTCATCGTCTGTCTCGGCGATCTTCTCTACCATTTCTTCTCTCTTGGCATTTACGAAGTCAACCATGTCAGCGGGAACCTCACGGTCCTCATACTGCATGCCGTCATCGCTTGTATAAACCTCTGCACGAAGTGTCATGAGGTCAATGATTCCCGAGAAGTCATCTTCCTTACCGATGGGAACCTGGATAGCAACGGACTCATTCTTGAGACGATCCTTGATCATGTTGACAACGTTAAAGAAGTCAGCTCCGATGATATCCATCTTATTAACGAATACCATACGAGGTACGCCGTAGTGCTCAGCCTGTCTCCAAACTGTCTCAGTCTGGGGCTCAACGCCGCCACGAGCGGACATAACCGTAACAGCTCCGTCAAGAACACGTAAGGAACGCTCAACCTCAACAGTAAAGTCAACGTGGCCGGGAGTATCGATGATATTGATACGATGCTCCTTCCAGGGTGCTGTTGTAGCAGCGGAAGTGATCGTGATACCTCTCTCCTGCTCCTGAACCATCCAGTCCATGGTAGCAGCACCGTCGTGAACCTCACCAAGCTTACGGTTGATACCCGTATAGTAGAGGATACGCTCGGTCGTTGTTGTCTTACCTGCGTCGATGTGAGCCATGATACCGATATTTCTTGTCTTTTCGAGTGAATACTCTCTCTTCATCGTTTCAATGCTCCTTTAGTGTTTACCATTTGTAATGTGCGAATGCTCTGTTAGCATCAGCCATCTTGTGCATGTCTTCCTTCTTCTTGAATGCACCGCCTGTACCGTTCATAGCATCGATGAGCTCGTTAGCGAGACGCTCACACATTGTGCGCTCACTTCTCTGACGTGCATATGCAACGATCCAGCGAAGACCGAGTGTCTGACGTCTCTCGGGTCTAACCTCGAGAGGTACCTGATAGTTGGCACCGCCGACACGTCTTGCCTTACACTCAAGCAAAGGCATTACATTCTCAAGAGCCTTGTTGAATACTTCGATAGGCTCTTCTCCCGTACGCTCCTTGATGATATCGAAAGCGTCGTAGCAGATTCTCTGTGCAAGTCCCTTCTTACCGTCCAACATAACGTTGTTGATGAGCTTACTTACTCTAACATCGTTATACAAAGGATCGGGGAGAACTTGTCTTACTGGGATATTGCCCTTTCTTGGCACTGTACTTCCCTCCTTACATGATTATCAGATTTCTGAAACCATAGGTACTCACGTTTCAGTTTGTTGTCTTTGGACACGTGTTGTGCGTCAGTAAAGCAATGTCCCGTATATGAACAATGTACTGATCACTATTCTGTCCAATCCTACTTAAGATAGGATTACTTCTTTACCTTAGCAGCCTTAGGCTTCTTTGCACCGTACTTGGAACGAGCCTGCATACGGTTAGCAACACCTGCTGTATCAAGGGTTCCTCTGATGATGTGGTAACGTACACCGGGAAGATCCTTAACACGTCCGCCTCTGATGAGAACAACAGAGTGCTCCTGCAAGTTGTGGCCGATACCGGGGATATAAGCTGTTACTTCATATCCGTTGGTAAGACGTACTCTGGCAACCTTACGAAGAGCTGAGTTAGGCTTCTTAGGTGTAGTTGTCTTAACGACTGTGCAAACACCACGCTTCTGGGGAGAGAAAACGTCTGTTTCCTTCTTGTGAATCGTGTTAAGGCCAAACTGCAGCGCCGGTGAGTTGGACTTCCAAGTCTTGTCATGTCTGCCGGACTTGACTAATTGATTGAACGTAGGCATCAATACATCTCCTTTCTAAAGTTTGTTTCTCAAGGGAAAAGCACGCCAAAAAGCGCAGACTTCCCCCTGCGAGCAATTAAGTATAGCACCGCACCCCCGAAAATGTAAACAAGAAAAATGCGTTTGGTATATAATTATCGGTAAAAACAGGCAATTTTCATCGATCTGCCGAACAACGGAGGTGCCTCATGGCTCAGAAATTCCCCACTATCGACTACACCGACATGCTCGAAGACTTAAAGGAGGATATCGCATCCGGATACATAACGGAGGAGAGCACTCTCTATCTCGTAAGGCAGAAGGAAGACGTATTCGTTGAAGCTAAGGGCGAGAACATCTTCCCCGTCATCGACTATTTCTACGACAGCCCCGCCCTTAAGGAAGAGATCGTTTCCATGACGGTGGCCGATGCCAAGAAGCTCTGCTTTGAGGTCCTCGAGAAGCTCACGGACGAAAAGGACGAGGCTTTCGCCGCTGCCGTAAAGCTCCTGACTTCAGACCTCAAGGACTACACGGCAGGCAACAATAAGCGCAACGAACGCGTATGCAAGGTCGTATTTGAGGATAATTCAGGCGTCCCCATGATGATCTATTATGACGAAACCGATGCAGCGGATAAGATCACCTCTGTCACCGCTTCCGACCTTATCAAGGAACTCGAGAGCTGTATGTAAAATATCCGCTTCTTACGTAAATATTTCTCCTTTATTTAACGCACAGAAAATCGTATACTAAAGGGAGTTTATTTGTGCAGGCTAAATAATACGTAAGGAGCGTGACTTTTATGAAAGTTAAATTCACCGAGACGGCTGTACGTGATGCGCAGCAATCACTCATCGCGACACGAATGCCGTTCTCAGATTTCGAAAGCATTCTCGAGACGATGGACAACGCAGGTTACCACTCTATCGAATGCTGGGGAGGCGCAACATTTGATTCCTGCCTCCGTTTCCTGGACGAAGATCCCTGGGAGAGACTTCGCAAGATCAAGGCTATCTGCAAGAAGACTCCTCTCCAGATGCTCTTAAGAGGTCAGAATATCCTCGGCTATAAGCATTATCCCGACGATGTAGTAAGGCTCTTCGTCAGAAAGTCTGCAGAAAACGGCATGGATATCTTCAGGATATTCGATGCACTGAACGATTTCAGGAATATCGAAGTTGCCGTAGACGAGACCATCAAGTCAGGCAAGCATGCTCAGGGCTGCATCTGCTACACGACGAGCCCTGTTCACACAGTTGAAAAGTACGTAGAGATGGGTAAGGAGCTCGAAGCAATGGGCGTTCACTCCATCTGTATCAAGGATATGGCAGGTATCTGCGGACCTCAGGAGGCTTACGATCTTATCAAGGCTCTCAAGGAATCCGTTAAGGTACCTATCTTTATTCATACACACCACACGACAGGCCTCGGCCCCATCACTTATATCAAGGCGGTAGAGGCAGGAGTAGACGGTATCGATACCGCTATCTCCCCTATGTCCGGCGGTACATCACAGCCCTGCACCGAGTCCATGAAGTATGCGCTCGAGCAGCTCGGCTACGAGACGGATCTTGATTCCGCGGCACTCAAGAAGATCGCGGATCATTTCGCTCCCATCAAAGACAGATTCATCAAGGAAGGACTTCTTAATCCCAAGTCCATGGGTATCCGTACGGATATCCTCGATTATCAGCTTCCGGGCGGTATGTATTCCAACATGCTCAAGCAGATGACGGACATGAAGGCCGCTGATAAGTTCGAGGAAGCTCTCGCAGAGATCCCCAACGTTCGTAAGGATCTCGGATATCCTCCCCTTGTTACTCCCATGTCCCAGCTCGTTGGTACTCAGGCAGTAAACAACGTACTGTTCGGAAAGTACAAGCAGATCACAAAGGATACAAAGGCATTCCTTCGCGGTGAGTACGGCCGTGCTCCCGGAGAGGTCAACCAGGAACTCGTAGCTAAGTGCTGGAAGCCCGAGGAGATCGTTACATGCAGATTCGCAGATACTCTCGAGCCCGCTTTCGAGAAGACAAAGGCTGAGCTCGGTAAGAAGGCAAGATGCGATGAGGATGTCCTTTCGTATATCTCTTTCCCTCAGGTCGCAGAGAAGTTCTTTGAGGCTCGCGAAGAGAAGGAATCCAATACTGTTAACTACACGATAGAGAAGAAGGAGGATTGACGCACATGAACATTGTTCTCAGTAACGATGTGCTCTCCCTGTCCGAAGCATTTCTGGATGCGTTCACCGTCATCCTCGTAGTCTTCGGTGTTCTCTTTATTATGTTCGTACTGATTTCCCTGTCGGGAAAGGTGTTCTCGAGCATGGCTCCCGATAAGAAGGCAGCTCTCACTGCCAAGGCTCCCGCCGCTGCTCCTGCCGTGGCTGCTGCCGCTGAGCCCGTAAAGGAAGAGGAATTCTCTTCAGGTACATTAAAGCTCAAGGGATGCGACGAGAAGACGGCTGCCATGATAATGGCCATCGTAAGCGACAACACGGGAATCCCGTTGTCCGAGCTCGTATTCAAGTCTATTACGCTCGTTGAAGAGAAATAAAGGAGAATACATATGATCTATAACGTAACAATAAATAATAAAGTATATGAAGTCGAGGTAGAGAAGGGTAAGGCCAATCTCGTCAGGACTACTGACGTAGTTGCAGCTCCCGCTCCTGCCGCAGCAGCACCCGTTGCAGCTCCTGCAGCCGCTGCACCCGCACCTGCTGCCGCTCCCGCAGTTGCAGTACAGGCAGGCTCTACTCCCGTTTCTTCCCCCATGCCCGGAACGATCCTTGATATCAAGGTTACAGTCGGCCAGCAGGTCAAGGAAGGCGATCTTGTCGCTATCCTCGAGGCCATGAAGATGGAAAATGAGATCTTCGCGAGCAAGACAGGTTCCGTAGCTCAGATCATCGCTTCGAAAGGCTCCACAGTCGATACGGGCGATGCCATCATCACAATCTCTTAAGGAGGTCGATCAGGCATGTTAGATGTTTTAATGGACCTCTGGAACGGTTCAGGATTTGCCAATATGACTTGGCAGCAGGGCGCCATGATCATCGTATCATTCGTTCTCCTGTACTTCGCCATTCATAAGAAGTTCGAGCCGCTCCTCCTTCTTCCGATCGCTTTCGGAATGCTGCTTACTAATCTCCCCTGGCCCGGCGGCGGAGTATTCCATCCCGAATGGTTCGAAGGTGAGATCAACTGGGCAGCTATCGGCGGTAATTATCACGATGCCGCAGGCAACCATATCGAACCCGGTCTCTTTGACTTCCTGTATCTGGGAGTAAAGCTCGACATCTTCCCCTGCCTTATCTTCATGGCAGTAGGTGCGATGACAGACTTCGGTCCCCTTATCTCAAGACCTTCGAGCTTCTTCATGGGCGCAGGTGCTCAGTTCGGTATCTCTTTCGCATTCGTAGTAGCTTGCCTTCTCGGCTTCAACGGCGTCGAGGCAGCTTCCATCGGTATCATCGGCGGTGCCGACGGCCCGACGGCTATCTACCTTACATCAAAGCTCGCGCCTCATCTCTTAGGACCCATCGCCGTAGCTGCATATTCCTACATGGCTCTTATCCCGCTGATACAGCCGAGGGTCATGAAGGTAATGACCACCGAGAAGATGCGTAAGGTAAAGATGGAGCAGGCTCGTCCCGTATCCAAGGTCGAGAAGATCTGCTTTCCCATCATCGTTACTGTTGTATGCGTATTGATCCTTCCTACAGTTGCACCTCTCCTCGGCTGCCTCATGCTCGGTAACCTCTTCAGAGAGTGCGGCGTTACGGAAAGACTTTCCGACACGGCTCAGAATGCTATGTGTAATATCGTAACCATCTTCCTCGGTACATCCGTAGGCGCAACGGCTATCGGTACTACATTCTTAAGCATCAAGACACTCGGCATCATCGCTCTCGGTCTTGCGGCATTCACATTCGCTACCGTAGGCGGACTTCTCATCGGACTTGTCATGTATGCACTCTCAAAGGGCAAGATCAATCCCCTTATCGGTGCTGCAGGCGTATCCGCAGTTCCTATGGCAGCTCGTGTTGCTAACACAGAAGGTCAGAAGGCTAACCCTTCCAACTACCTTCTCATGCACGCTATGGGCCCCAACGTCGCAGGCGTCATCGGTTCCGCAGTAGCGGCAGGCGTTCTCCTTTCCATCTTCGGTTAAGAGAAGCGTTCACGTATACTTACAAAGCCAAAGAGGCTGACCCGTCGCGGTCGGCCTCTTTTGATATGCGCGGGCGGAGGAGCGGGTGCGCGGTGGAGGCTCCCTGCTGTCCCACCGCTGCCCCTCCACTGCCAAATCGACTTCAATTTAGCAGTGTATTTGACAGTGAGGCGACTCACGGTTCGCGCGGCGGGCGCTTTCGCCACTCCAGGCAGCCCTCACTACCATTTACACTACCACTTCGGGGCAGTTTTGGCCGTGTTCGTGGTAGTGGGAGGGTAGTCGACAGCCGTCTCATTACCATTTACTCGGCCATTTTTTTGAAAATGTGGTAATGAAATGGTAATAGCGGCCTTCATTACCATTTCACTACCATTTTCCCCTGATTTTGGACGTGTAAATGGTAATGGGGGAACGACCGCGAAAGGATGCGCCGAACGGAACAGAGCAGCCGGCACGGGATCGGCTTTGAAAAGCCCATGGACAAATACCCGGACAAATCACTTCTGATTTGTCCATGTGTTTGTCCGCGGAAAGGCCCACTACCAAATCGACGGACAAACTCGAGGGGATTTGGTAGTGTATTTGTCCATGACGCGGACTCGCGGTCCGCGCGCGCCGCTGCCGCCCCCAAAAAGCACCACACAAAAAGCCCCCACGGCGCGGCGCGGGGGCTTTGGAAAGTCGTTAAGTCAAACCCTTTATCTCAGGAAGTAAACGAAAGCCAATACGTGGCATACGGTCGCGAATACGACCATGATGTGCCAGACCATGTGGGAGAACTTGAACTTCTTACCGGAGTAGAAGAACAGGCCTACTACATATGTTGCGGCTCCGGCGATGATGAGCCAGAAGGAAGCCGGCGTAGCAGCGAGGTACAGGGGCTTTAAGATAAACAATCCGATGATGCCCATGATGCAGTAGATGGCAACTGCGACCTTGCTCAGAGACTTCTTCTCGGGGAATGCGAAGATCATGAAGAACGTACCTGTGATAGCAAGTACTGCCTCGGCGATAAGGATGCCGAGTCCCAAGCCTCCTCCTATGAGCGACAGGCAGACCGGGAAGAATACGCCGAGGATCGCATAGTATACAGCGATGTGATCGAGCTTCAAGAAGATCCTCTTTTGAGGTGTGCCGTGCTTCATGCAATGATATATGGTAGTAAAGAGCAATGCGATGAAAGCAGTGAGCATGAATGCCGATACCGCGATGCTGTCGAGATCGCCCATACCTTCAGGTGCCTTCTTGAACGCATGGATGGATGCGAACGGGATCATGAAAAGGATATAGAAAGCAAGCGTACCGGATGAGATCGCATTACCGACTTCCTCACCGAAAGTCTCGCGTGTCTTCTTCCACTGATTCTTGACTATCCTCTTGCGGCTCTCGAGCCAGGTAAGTCCTTCAAGTCCTTCCTCGAGGGGATCTCTTCCCTCCTTGGCGGCCTTAAGGTCCCTGTCGCTCGCCATCATTCGCTTCCAATGCTTATTGTTCTTTGCCATTAATATATGTCTCCGTGTGATTTGTGTTCCTGACCACAGTATTCTACAAGCAGTGCACGGGTTGTGCAACCGTCTGCGCGCACCCTGCGATGTCCGTCATCTCTGCGGCGGCGGTCCCAGGTGAATGACACCCGGATCATCATCGCCCGAAGGGGATCCCTTAGGTCCCGGGAGCGGGATGGCCTTTGTAGAATCGTCAACTTCCGAGTTGCTCTTCGTAGGCGGCGGGCCGAGTCTTATGGGCTTGGTCTTATCGTCCACTTCGGGAGCGCGGGATTCCCTTACCGGTACGTGAGGTATCCTGATCGTCTCGGAAGAAACCTGCTGTCTTGCCTGAGGCTGTGGTCTTCGTGCCGAAGCCTGAGCGGGATCGGGCTTCTTAGCGGGCGAACCCGAAGCACCTGCGGGAGCAGAGATGACCGTTCCGAGTACCTCGGGGATCCTTGCGTCCCTGACCTTGCGGCTGTCTGAAGACTGTGCATTCTCCTTGGCCGTCATGTCGATCGCCGTCGCGGGGCTCAACTGCTCCATGACGTATGCATTTCGATAGAATCTGAAGAGCTGGAATCCTACATAGACGAGAACAGCCACGGGAAGTATCCTGAACGGCAGCGATCTTGAGAACTTGTCGCCGAGCGCTCTCGAGATGGCTCCGAAAGGCGCCGTAGCCATCCTGTAGAGTGCCTTCAGAAGGAAAGCCTCCACCGTAGCCACGATGCTCGCGTCTTCACCCTGAAGCTTTGACATGAGCTTGGGCATGAGCCAGATGGGAAGCGATGCAAAAGCACCATATGCCATGAGGCCTGCCGTGATCCATAACTTCTTTTTGTAAGCAGCGTAGATCGGAAGTATCAGAAGAACTATTGCCGCGTATACCCACGCACAGATGGTCTCAGCGAGACTGAATGTCCTGACCGAGACTCCGCCGTACACGAAGTATGCGGGAGTAAAGTATACAAAGAATAAAGCAGCGCATATGCATCCTAAGAATACACATGTGAAATAGTCTCTGCGCACGCTCTATACCTCCGAATTAGAATAAGGGCCGCCTGAACGGCTGACCCTTATTGTAGCATATTTTATTATTACTGCACCAATCAGGCTTCTTCAGTTGAGATATCCCTGAGATATCTGAGTTTTATCCTCTTCAATGCCAGACCTCTCTTGCCGAAATGGAACCTTACGACCGCGAACTTCGAAAGGAATCCGATCTGGGCAGTCTTGGTTACCGTCTCGCCGTTCGTACCGTTCCAGGGTACTACGCTGAACGGGATACCCGTGATGTAGATCGTCATGGGAAGCTGTGCCAGAGGCTCGAGCTGTGAGCTTCCTTCGAGGGTGACTTCATATAATCCGGGCTTATCGCAGTCAATACCGAATACGAGGTCTTCACCTGCCGCAGTATCAACGTCGACTGCGATCTCGGGATCTTCTTCCGCCTTATAGTAAACGTCGGCGCTGAGGTCGGCCGCATCGTCCTCGAAAGGACAGTCGATGATCTCGATCTTCGGAGCCGTGCCTTCCAGAGTCTCCATTGCGGGAGTATTCATTGCGAAGTTCAGGATGTTTCTTGCATTACGCTGCAGCTCCGCCCTTGTGATCAGCTCCTCGTTGCCATTCTTTATGTTGGCGAAAGTGTCCGCCTCGTCGATATTCTTTCGCTCGGTACCGGAACATACCATGAAGAGGTCGCACTGAGCTCTCGCCATCAGGGAATGATCAGTGATGCCGATGCCGAATCCCTCGCCCGGAACATAGTCGATAAATGCCCACCAGTCGGTCATTACGATACCCGTAAAGCCCCACTGCTGTCTCAGGATTACCGTGTGAAGATCGTAGAGCGACGAGCCGTATCTGCCGTTTACCTTATTGTAGACGGACATGATGCTCTGAGCATTTACTTCCTTGACCGCGATCTCGAAGCCCTTGAGATAGATCTCACGGAGAGCCTTCTCTGATACGACGGAATCCATGAACCTTCTTCTGGTCTCTCTGTTATTGCAGCAGAAGTGCTTGATCGTGGCCGTGACTCCGTGCTTATGAAGTCCTCGAAGCTGCGCACAGGCGATCCTTCCCGTAACGAGCGGATCCTCGGAGAAATACTCGAAGTTTCTGCCGTTTAAGGGGTGTCTGTGGATATTCATGCCGGGGCCGAGGATATTATCTACGTTGTTGCTCCTCATCTCGAGAGCGAAGAGCTCAAAGAGCTCGGTATTGAGATCCTCGTTAAAGGATGAAGCGAGGCAAGTGCCGTTCGGAAGCGCGAAAGCCTTCTTTCCGCTGTCGAGTCGCATTCCCGAAGGACCGTCGTCGCAGCAGACTGCGGGGATGCCGTAACCCATGAGTTCCTTGGATACGCCAGCGAAAGCGGACGCCGTACCTGCAGTAACTCTCGGGCTGCTCATTCCCTCACCTCTTATGATGAGGCAAAGATCCTCGTCCGTGAGCTGAGCGATGAACTCATCCATCGTATTCCTGCCGTGCTTAACGTCAGAAAGCTTGATGCCCTTATCGCCAGTCTGCTCGATATAAGCGGGGACGTGCTCCATCCTCTCGGCGAGATTATCGTTCTTTCGAACGGGAACGGGCTCATATGCGCCGCTCTGATTAAGCCTGTCAAAGCTCTCGACGGGAGCCATTGCGGACTTTAATGCCTCAACGACCGTATCGTCTTCGAGTGCGAAAGAACCGACCTTCTCGATATCTCTAATGTTCGCACCGATGGAGAATGAGTACTCACCCTTTTCAAGGATCCAGCATGTGCCCTTTCCTGCCCTGCCGTCGTCGTCAAATGACGCATAGCGGGTAGCACCTGCGGAAAGCTCTACGCGAACGCTTTCGCCGGGCTCGAGCATCTTAGTCTTCTTAAAGTCTATAAGTACGATCGAGCTCTTGGACACCGCGCCCTTGGGAGCCGAAGCAAAGAGCATGACCGTCTTCTTTCCTGCCGTATCGCCCGTATTTGTTACTTCGCAGACAGCCTTAACGTCCATTCCCACGTGCTCGAAAGAGACCGGGCTGATCCTAAACGTCGTATACGAAAGGCCGAATCCGAAAGGATACATCACCTTCTCGGGCGCAAATGTCGAGAAGTATCTGTAACCTACATAAATATCCTCGCAGTAGATGTCCTTATGAACATCCTTGTTTCCGAAGTTGTCGTTCGAAGGATGATCGCTCAGCGCGAAAGCGACAGTATCGGTAAGAGATCCCGAAGGAACAGCCTTACCCGTTACAAGGTTTGCAGCAGCCGTACCTCCGATCATGCCGGCCTGCCATACATACATGACTGCCGCGGGAGAATACTTCGCGATAAAGCTCATGTCGATGATGTTTCCGACATTAAGGAGCACGATCGTCCTCTTGAACTCGGAGCAGACGGTCTTTATCATCTCCTCTTCGCCGTCGCTTAAATAGAATGAGCCCTTCTCGGGTGTGTTATCCCTGTCCTCGCCTGCCGTTCTCGCGATGATCATGATCGCCGCGTCATTACGCTCGGCTGCGCGCTTTACGGCAAAGGGATCGAGCGGCATCTCTTCCTGAGACCACTTCTCCTGTCCCCAGCCCACACCGGGATCTACTGGATTTTCCTTCTCCCACTCTACATATGTATTCCTGATCTCTTCGTCGATGACGATATCGGGATCAGCTGTAAGACCTTCAAAGATATCGGTAACGTGAGATACGTTTACCATACCGCCCGAGCCCGTACCGCTCTTATAGTAATTGGACTGCATCCTTCCGAAGACGGCGACCTTCGTACCCTTTGTGAGGGGGAGAGCCTTCTCCTCGTTACGGATGAGGACAGCGCCTTCTTCGGCTGCCCTGACGGCTGTAGCTTCGTATATCTTCCAGTCGAGTTTAAGTTCAGACATAAAAAACCTCCGATAAGATGTTTCATCCTGATTTTATCTTATCGAAGGTATGTTAACTGTTATATTTTTGTACTTTTTTATTGATTTAAGGTGTATTCTTCGGGATCGCACGCAGTGTATCTTACGATCTGCTCCATCCTGTCTCTCTCCTTAAAGGCAACGAGCGAGAAGGCCTTTCCGGACTTGCCTGCGCGGGCCGTTCTGCCGATCCTGTGAAGGTAGAATTCGTTCTCGGTGGGGATATCGTAATTAAATACCGCCTCGATATCGTCGACGTCGATACCTCTTGCTACTACGTCTGTTGCAACGAGTACGTCGAACTTATCCTTACGGTATGCATCCATGACGCGGTTTCTCGTGCCCTGACCGATGCTTCCGTGAAGGAGCTTACAGGAGATGCCGCGCGCTTCGAGCCTGTCTGCCACCTTCTCAGTCTGAGTCCTGGTGTTACAGAAGACGATAGCTTTTCGAAGCTTCTGCTCGTCGAGGATCCTTACGATCGCGTCGAGCTTGTCCTTCTCGGGGATATATACGACATATTCGTCGATGTCGGGATGGTCCTCGGCCTTGGGCATTACGTCGATCTCGGCCGCGCCCTCCATGAACTGCCATGTGATGTCGAGGATCTCTCTGGGCATCGTAGCCGAGAAGAGTGCGATCTGCTTATCGGAAGGCGTGATGGCCATGATGCGCTTGATATCCTTGATAAATCCCATCTTGAGCATCTCGTCAGCCTCGTCGAGTACGAGAGTATAGATGTTGCTGATGTCGATCATGTTCCTTGCGGCAAGGTCCAGAAGTCTTCCGGGAGTTGCTACTACTACCTGGGGCTTCTTTGCGAGCTTTTCCTTCTGGATATTCATGCTCTGACCGCCGATGATGGCACAAGCGTTAAAGCCCTTGATGAGACGCGCGAGGCCCTTGATCTCCGATGTGATCTGGAGCGCGAGCTCTCTTGTAGGGCAAAGGATGAGGGCCTGAACAAAGTCGGCATTCATATTGAGATATTCAAGGATCGGGATCGAGAAAGCGAAAGTCTTTCCCGTGCCCGTAGGTGCCTTTGCGATAAGGCTCATGTTGTCCATAAGAAGCGGGATGGCCTTCTGCTGTACCGTCGTGGGCCTCTTGACCCCCATCTTCTTGAGCGCACCGAGAAGTTCGGGCGAAAGGTCCATGTCCTTAAAGCTTATCTCATCATCTAATATATCGTTTGTTTCGTTCTCGCTCATTATCTGTCCTCTTTATTCTCTTTGATCATCCGACTTCCGATTCCTCTGTCTGGATCGTGTGCTCCGTCGATGTCTCGGGAGGAAGCGCGTCAACCTCTTCGGTGGAGTTGCCACTTACCGTCTCGGGATCGAGGAGCTCCGCGGTTCCGAGCGGCCAGTCGAATACGGGAGCATATCTTTCGTCGTCGCCGAATACGTTATTGTATTCAAGTACCGTGTAGTAGTTCCAAATATCAACACCTTCGAGGATCTCAGTTCCTCCGAGGTAATTGCCGTTCATATCCCTGATACCAGCCGTTGTGAGTACGGGATATTCTCCGTACATGTTAGTAAGGAACAGCTGGTATTCCGTAAGAGGGATGCCTGCGACCTGCATCACGATCGTGGACAGGTAGTTAAGGGATACGCGCTCGATGTCAGGCATGCTCACGGGATAGTTTGCCCAGACAAAGTAGTCTGTCATGTAGAGCTTCTGCATCTGCTCGGGAGTAAGATCAGCCGTGTCGTTTACGCCGAGCTCCATCTCGTAGAATCCGTCGTGGAAGCTCGGGAGATGGTCGCCGAAGAAGCAGATGACCGTAGGCTCGTCGCAGTTAGAGAAATAAGTAACGAGATCCCTTATCGCATCGTCGGTATTTCTTGCTACGGAGAAATACTGCTCAGCCTCGGGATAAGCTCCGGGATCGGATGCCAGGAAAACATCGGGCTCAAAGTTCGTATAGCTCTTGGAATAAGAACCGTGGTTCTGCATCGTTACGTTGAAGATGAAGATAGGTGATCCGTCACCGTTATCCCTGTTGTCCTCATATACATCGATGACCTTGTCGAAAGAGCATGCGTCGCTTACATAAGATCTGATGTACTCGGCATCAGGGAAAGACTCGATATCGAGGAACTCGTCGAAAGCCATGCTCTCGTATACGAGGGGTCTGTTCCATCCGCTTCCGAGATAAGGGTGGATAGCTACCGTACGATAACCGAGGTTATGAAGCGTCCTCGGAACGCAGCCCGTCTCACCGCTCAAGTACTGCTGATAAGGGATACTTCCGGCAGGCATACCGACCATCGTGTTACCCGTAAGGAACTCGAACTCTGAGTTAGCCGTACCGCCGCCGTATGTGGATACGTAGAGGTCTCCTCTTATGACGTTGGGATTATCGCAAAGAGAATCCATGAAAGGAGAATATTCCTTCGTCATCTCGATATTGTCGAACTGTGAAAAGTCGCAGTATGACTCGTCCATGATGCAGATGATATTGGGCATCCTTTCACCGGGAACGAGTACGTCCGTCCTCTGCATCTGTGTAAGAGGCTCGCCCGTAAGAAGGTTCACGCCGTAATTATCGTGAACGTCCTCGACTACGTGATCGAGGTTCTCGATGTTATAGACGGCAGGCGTCTCGACCGTAAGATACTTGGCATTCATGGTGATAGCCACGAGCACGCCGTTGTCCGTGAAGTTCTTAGGCTGGTTCCAGATATTATTTACGATACCGAGCCTCTTCATGAGAGAGTCCTTGGATGCGGAATATCTGTCGGTATTAAAGAGTGCCGCTACGAGGAGCGTACCTACTACTACGGTAACTCCGCCGAGCATCAGGCGGTATCTCACCTTACGAATGCTGTATCTGAATCTCGATACGACTGCGGTAACGAGAAGGAAGATACATCCCATACAGATGATCATGTAGCGAAGCGAGAAATCGTACTCGGAAGATACGTTCACGGCAGTACGAAGCTGCGCGAAGTCACTTAAGGTAAAAGGCTCGCCTCTGAACTCGAGCTTATAGAAGTTCGTAAGCGCGATCAGGAAGATCAGGGTATTGGAGAAAAGGACCGTGAACCTGAGTCTGTTGGTGATCGCGAAGAACATGCAGTAGATCGCAAAGTAGAGGATGTAGTTGATGATCCATACGATCGGGGTCTTCTTGAATACCGATCCGTTATTGAGGCTCTCTACGATCATGTACATGATAAGAGGCATCAGTAACATGATGAGGTAACAGATCTTCCTTCTCTTCTCGGCACTTATGTTGAGCTTAAGAAGGACCGTACCGACCGAAAGCAGGATGCATCCCAGGGAAACGGCGAAAGCCGTATAGTGGAACTGCGCATAGCCGATCTCGGTATTTGTCTGAAGACGCTTGTCATAAGGCTGTGTCCTGAAGACAACATCCTTGACCTCGTCCTTTACGTTGTTCGAAAGCCAGAGCTTGGGAGCATCCCAGTTGGGCATTCCCTGAGCGAGCACCTTGAAGTAATATGTGCCGCCCTTTTTTACCTGAAAATCATCAAGTTCGAAGCGGTAATAGACATCGCCGCTCAATTCGGACATGGGGATGACCTCACGGTAGAGTTCCTCGCCCTTATTGTTCTCGATAGTAAATACGATCTCGCCTTCATCGGTGATACAGTCGGCGAAATGGATCTCGATATACTCGATGACCTTTCCCCTCGGAACGAATCTCTGAACGAGAGGCTCGGCCGTCATTATGCCCGTTCTCTCGGTCCTCGTACCTACGCACGTAGCGATCCTCGTATCCTTGAAAGCGCCGAAATTAGTTATAAGGATAGCGAGCAACACAACAAGGAGAAGTGCCGCAGCGATATACCTGCTCTTACGGTCGGTCAGTGAGACCGGACCCAACAATTTATAATCTTTCTTCATAATACATAAACCCGTTTGAAAACGCCCGTGATTCCCTCTAATCACCGAGCGTACGGGAGAATTATAATATATAGGCAGTTTAAAAACACCATTTCGGGGTTTATCGGAATTGTCAAAGATTCGTCTTTACATATAACGGGCATTATGCACTTTGAGATATAATCAATAGTGTAAAAAAGTATAGTTTCAGGAGAGACAAAAACATGGCAAAACGCGTATTTATCGTTGTTCTTGACAGTTTCGGAATAGGACTTGCGCCCGATGCGGCAGCTTTCGGAGATGAGGGCAGCAACACCCTCGCGGCAGTCTGTTCATATTCAAACGACGCTTTCCCCAACCTTGCGAGGATGGGACTCTGGCACATAGACGGCCACGACGACAGCCGTATCACGAGCTGGATCGATGCACAGGAGAGCCTTCCTTCCCCGATCGGCAGCTACGGCAGGATCAGGGAGCTGTCGGCAGGAAAGGATTCTACCATCGGTCACTGGGAAATGGCAGGCGTTACATCGAGTAAGCCCCTCCCCACTTACCCTGAGGGATTTCCTCAGGAGATCTTAGATAAGCTCAAAAAGGCAACAGGCAGGGACATCCTCTGTAATAAGCCCTATAGCGGCACCGACGTCATCCGCGACTACGGCGAAGAGCACATGAAGACAGGCGCTCTGATCGTCTACACTTCCGCTGACAGCGTCCTTCAGATCGCGGCTCACGAGGATATCGTCCCCGTCGAGACACTCTATGAATACTGCAGGAGCGCCCGCGAGATCATGACGGGCGAACATGCCGTAGGCAGGATAATCGCAAGACCTTTCACGGGCGAGCCCGGTAATTTCACCAGGACTCCGAGAAGACACGACTACTCTCTCGAGGCTCCTTCGGCTACCCTAAATGACGTCTTAAAAAACGAGGGGCTCGACGTTATCTCCGTAGGAAAGATCAATGATCTCTTTGCCGGCAGAGGTGTCACGGAATCTAATCCCACATCGGGAAACACCGAGGGCATCGCGAAGCTCATCGAGTTCATGGACAGGGATTTCCACGGCCTTTGCTACGTTAATCTCGTCGACTTCGACATGAAGTACGGCCACAGAAACGATATCGAAGGATATGCCACGGCCATGCACGAGTTCGACGACGGACTCGGAAAGGTATTGGACCTTCTTAATAAGGACGATCTCCTGATCATAACGGCCGATCACGGATGCGATCCTTCCACGGAATCCACCGACCACTCCAGGGAATGCGTACCCGTCCTCGTCTACGGCGAAGGTCACGACGTTCCTCACAACCTGGGCTATATGGCGGGATTCTCACACGTGGCAAATATCGCATACGATGCACTCCTCGCACCTTCCTTCACGAAAGCCTACACCCCCGCCGCGAACAGCCACGTCCCTTCAAAGGACAACATCATGTCCTATGTCGACATGACGAACCTCAAGGTGACAGCGACCGCCGATGACATAACGGCACTCGTCGAAAAGGCTGTAGCCGCAGGCGCCGCGAGCGTATGCGTCCAGCCCTGCTACGTAAAGCACGCATCGGACGTTGCTGCAGGCAGGATCGCGATCTGTACTGTCATCGGATTTCCTAACGGCTACCAGACAACGGCAGTCAAGAAGTTCGAGGCACTCGATGCCTGCGATAACGGTGCTTCCGAGATCGATATGGTGATCAACCAGTGCTTCTTAAAGAGCGGCGATATAAATGCTGTAGGCGCCGAGATCGGAGTGATCGCAGACGCGGTTCATTCAAAGGGCGCGATACTCAAGGTCATCATCGAGACATGTAATCTTACGAAGGCCGAGAAGACCGTCCTCTGCCATATCGTTACCGTTCAGGGTGCGGACTTCATAAAGACCAGCACGGGATTCGGATCCGCAGGTGCGACAGTCGAGGACGTAGCTCTCATGAGAAAGATCAGCGGCCCCAACGTCAGGGTCAAGGCGGCAGGCGGCATAAGGACTGTAGAAGCGGCCGAGGCCATGATCGAGGCGGGCGCCGAAAGGATAGGTGCTTCGGGACTCGGCTGATATTTTTGTTCTATTATTGTTCGATTATGTTCGAACTGTCCCATTAATGACACTATGCGCATGCTATACTCCCTCCATAAGATCGTTTATGGAGGGTTTTACTTATGTCACCTTTTGATTTGTCAGTACTTTTCTTCTTTACCGCCGTCCTCATCAAAGCCGCATATGAGTGTGTTGAATTCTGGAAGGAAGAGGATGAGATCTACGGTAGTCTCGCCGAGAGCCGCGGCAGGAGACAGGCAGCCGTACGCCCTCAGAGAAATGCAGCCGTTAACGCCAAGAGGAGAAAGAGAGCATATATCACTCCCATCAAGTCTCCCGTCCGTAAGAAAGACAAGAGAGCAGCATGATATATGCTTCTATATTGGTTAGTATTAAATAAATAAACTTGTTATAATAATCAGTGGTCTATAATTCTTGGAGGATTTATATATATGAAGATCAGACTTGCTGATTATGTGGCTGATTTCCTTGCCTCACACGGCGTAACTGACGTATTCAGTGTAGTAGGCGGAGGCGCAATGCACCTTAACGATGCACTCGGACACCACGAAAAGCTCACAGTAACTTACAATCATCACGAGCAGGCTTGTGCCATCGCAGCAGAGGCATATGCAAGACTCGATAATAAGATCGCGGCTTTATGCGTAACGACCGGCCCCGGCGGAACGAATGCTCTTACGGGCGTTGTCGGCGGATGGCTCGACTCGATCCCCATGTTCGTCATAAGCGGACAGGTAAGATACGATACTACCGCCAGATATGCGCTTCAGTTCACGGAGACTCCCCTTCGTGCCATGGGCGATCAGGAATACGATATCGTAAAGTCCGTAGAGCACATGACAAAGTATGCCGTCATGATCGAGGATCCCAAGACTATCAGGTATAACCTCGAGAAGGCATGGCACCTGGCTACTACCGGAAGACCCGGACCCGTATGGATCGATATCCCCGTCAACTATCAGGGCGGATATATCGAGACAGACGAGCTCGAAGGCTATGATCCCGCTGAGGACGATGCACTTCTTCCTCCTCCCGTATCGGACGAGACTGTCGCTACGATCATCGAGAAGATAAAGAATGCCAAGAGACCCGTATTCCACGCAGGTTACGGTATCAGACTCTCGGGCGGATATGAAGCTTTCAGGAGCGTTGCCGAGAAGCTCAATATTCCCGTCGTTACATACTGGAACGCGGTAGATCTTATCGAGGACGATAATGATCTTTACTGCGGCCGCGCAGGTAATATGGGTGACCGTCCCGGTAACTGGGCTATCCAGAACGCCGACCTCATCCTCGCAGTTGGTACCAGGATCTCGATCCGTCAGGTAGGCTACAACTGGAAGACATGGGCAAGAGAAGCCGAGGTCATCATGGTCGATATCGACAAGGCCGAGCTTAAAAAGCCTACTATCCACGTAGAGATGCCTGTCTGGGCTGACGCAAAGGATTTCCTTACAAAGCTCGACAGCGCCTGCAGTGATAAGGTATTTACGGATAACACCTGGCTTGATATCTGCAACTCATGGAAGAAGAACTACCCCGTAGTTCAGCCCCGCCAGTGGGAAGAGAACGGCAGCACGGCTAACGTATACGCATTCGTTAAGTATATGTCTTCCAAGCTCCCCGAGAACTCCCTTACTGCAGTATCTAACGGTGCCTGCTGCGTAGTAGGTAACCAGACATACGTGATCAAGAAGGGCAGCCGTATGGCCAATAACAGCGCCATCGCCAGCATGGGTTACGGTCTTCCCGCTGCTATCGGTACATGTATCGGCGGCGGAAGAAGAGAGACCATCTGCCTCGAAGGTGACGGAAGCATCATGATGAACCTTCAGGAGCTTCAGACGATCATCACTCTGAACCTCCCGATCAAGATCTTCCTTATCAACAATAACGGATATCACTCCATCAGGATCACGCAGACAAATCTCTTCAAGGAGCACTGCAAGGTCGGTATCGGTCCCGAGTCCGGTGACCTCTCCTTCCCTGAGTTCAGAAAGCTCGCCGAGGCATTCGGTTACAGATACTATAGTGCTTCGAGCAACGAAGATATGAAGAAGACCGTAGACGAGGTACTCGCTCTCGACGGTCCCGTATTCTGTGAGATCTTTACTGATACTACACAGGTCTGGGAGCCTAAGAGCAGCACAAAGCGTCTTCCCGACGGAACACTCGTGAGCCCTCCGCTCGAGGACCTCGCACCTTTCCTTCCGAGGGAAGAGCTCAAGAAGATCATGATCGTCCCCATGATGGATGAAGAATAAGAGACTAAAACAGGAGATATTTAAGAATGGGAAATATTTACTTACTTGATTGCACCTTAAGAGACGGCGGATATGTCAATGACTGGCGCTTCGGCGAAGACACCATCAAAGGCTTCGGAAAGAAGATCGCCATGACGGGTATCAAGTACTACGAGGTCGGATTCCTTAAAGGTGATTCCTATGACCCCGACATCGCAAAGTTCCCTACGGTGGAGTCCTTCAAGAACGTTATACTTCCCAAGTCTCCCGATCTTATCTATGTAGGAATGCTCGACATGAGTGCTCCCGTAGCGCTCGAGTCCATCCCTCCCTACGACGGAACTTCGATCGACATGATCAGGGTCATCTTCAAGAAGAATAAGGCTGACGAAGCTTATGTCTACTGTAAGAAGATCCTCGAGCTCGGCTATAAGCTCTCCGTTAACTTCGTAGGTACGGACTCTTATACTGACAGCGAGTTCATCGACGGTATCCTCCGCTTTAACGAGCTCCAGCCCGATGCGATGGCTATCGTTGATACATTCGGTCTTATCAAGAAGAAACAGTTCTTAAGACTCGTATATCTTGCAGACAACAATATGGCTCCCGGTATCGCTCTCTGCTACCACGGTCATAACAACCTCCAGCAGGCTTTCGGTAATGCCGAGTCTCTCGTTGAGCTTAACCTCAAGCGCGACGTCTGCATCGACGCATGCGTATTCGGTATGGGCCGCGGCGCAGGTAACCTAAACCTCGAGCTCATCGCAGAATACCTGAACGAGAATTACGATACGGAGTACAGGATCGAGCCCATGCTCCAGATCATGGACGAGTACCTGAAGGAATTCTATACCTCCAAGTTCTGGGGTTATTCCCTCCCTCTTTATCTCTCCGCGAGCTGCCACTGTCATCCCAACTACGCTATCTATCTTGAGGAAAAGAACTCTCTGACGGTCAAGTCCTTCAATGAGCTCCTCAATAACATCCCCGATTGCGACAAGGCTTCATTCTCCAAGGAGAAGGCTGAGAAGTACTATCGCGAGTATCAGGAGAACTACATAGACGACAAGAAGACCGTCGACAGCCTTTCCGAGGCATTCGGCGACAAGGACATCCTTATCCTCGCTCCCGGTAAGAGCCTTAACGACAATATGGATAAGATCTCCGCGATCGCATCCGATGCAGTTACCATCGCAGTCAACTTCTGCGGCGGCTCCGTTACTCCCGACTATGTCTTCTCGAGCAACATGAGAAGATTTGCCAAGATGATCGGCAAGACATCCGCTAAGACTATCATCACATCCAACATCAAGGAAGCCGAGGGAGATTATAAGGTCAACTTCTCGAGCTACTCCTCAACAAAGCCCGAGATCATCGACAACTCCGCTCTGATGCTCATGAAGCTCCTCATGGCAGCAGGAGTAAAGAATGTACTCGTAGCAGGTATGGACGGCTATTCAGCGGTAAATACGACGGATTATTTCGACGCTAACGTAGACTACGACTTCTCGGCAGAGGCAGAGCTTCGTAATGAGCTCATCTCCGCTGAGATCAGGGATATAAAGAAGCACATGAATGTGGAGTTCGTAACTCCTACTAATTACGAGATATCCTGACAGGGATCATCAGAAGAATATCAGAAAGAAACCTGATTCTTACCGTTACGCTTTGACTTATAGAGCTTTCTGTCAGCCATCGAGATGAGATCCGAGATATCGGTTCCCTTCTCGTATGCTGCTATGCCTATGGAAACGGTAACCTTCTCGCTCTTGCCGTCACCTACAGGTACGGCCTGAGCGTTAACGGATTCCGCGATCTTCTTTGCTATACCGAGCGCATGGATCTTGTCGCAGTCCTGCAGAAGGATCATGAATTCGTCACCGCCGACGCGGAAACATGTATCGGTATTTCTGGCATTGATCGTCATGCAGGCAGCAACATGTCTTATGATGTCATCGCCGTGAGGCTGACCATACTGGTCGTTGATGAACTTCATGTCGTCTACGTCGATGGCGATGAGAGTGAATGTCGTCTCATCATTACGCTCTTCGTAGATATTGATCGTCTTCTCGAGGAGCTCGTAGAAATATCTTCTGTTATAAAGGCCGCTCAGATCATCGACACGTGCGAGTGTCTGCATCTTCCTGTACGATCTTTCGAGTTCCTTCTGGATCTTTCTTCTCTCGGTTACATTCTTGGAGATACCCCATGTTCCGATGATCTCATGCTCCTTATTGTAGAGCGGATACTTGGAAGCGAGGTAGTACTGTGTCTCTTCGTTGTCGCGCTCGAGAGTCTCCTCTATGTTGAGGATCGGTGTTCCCGACTTCATTATCTCGACTTCGACATCACGTGCAGCCTGAGCGAATTCCTCGGGGAAGAAATCAAAATCCGTCTTTCCGTAGAGCTCTTCAGGGTCCTTGACGCCAACCTGCGCGCAATGCTCGTAGGAATTCCACAGGAATCTGGATTCTGTGTCCTTGAAATAGACAGTATCTGATGAAAACCTTCGGATAGTCTCGAGAACAAGGCTGTCCAGTTCAGATTTTTCTTCCGGGCTCATATTCTTCGGGTCGAGATTGATCATAAGAAGACCTCCTCACAATACTGCACGATAATATTGATTATACCGCTCGTTAAAAGAAAAAAGCAAATTTTTCAGACACTTGGGAGGGTGAGTCTGATGTTAAAGAAGTCATTGTCGAGGGACGCCGTGATCTTACCGTCCATTGAATCCGTGAGCTTTTTGGCAACGGAAAGACCGATACCGCTCGAAGCGACATGTCTTGATTTATCAGCCTTATAGAACCTGTCGAATACCCTATCGGCATCGGGGATATCGTTCTCCTTGATGCCGTTGCCGACAGTAAGTACGACTGCCTTCTCGCCTTCGGGAGCGGGCTTGAGGCTGATCTTAACACGGGAATCGCCGTGTACGAGGCAGTTCTTTATGAGGTTCTGAAGGATCCTCTTTATCGACTGCTCATTACCGATGACGCGAAGGTTCTCATCGATATCGACATCGGGGGTAAGACCCGCATTCTCGAAGTCATCGAAATAGGAAAACAGCGTCTGCATTACGATCTCGGACATCTCGACCGTATCGAGAGGCACCTGGTAATTGACATTCGAAACCTTGGTATAGAAGAACATGGTCTCGAGGATCTCGCCGAGCGAATCTATTCTCTCGGTGATGATATTCCTGTACTTCTCCTGCTCTTCGGGGTCTTCAGACTCCTTAAGGAGCTCGAAATATCCCTTGAGGGACGTAAGCGGAGTCCTTATATCGTGGGACATGTTGGTAAGGGTATCCTTGATCTCCTTATCCTGCTTGAGGACCTCTTCCTCACGGACCCTATAGCTTTCGATGATGTCATTTATATCCTTGGCAAGGCCTGACATCTGTCTGGACTTACCGTAGAAAGATACTCGCTTATTCGTGTCGTTCTTTGCTATGAAATGAACCTGATCCCTGATGTTCTTGATCTGGCTCAATGTATTTATAAGGAGCAGCGTAAGCGCAAGGACAAGCGCCAGAAGTATTATGGCGGCGATCTCTATCATGCTTCTCTCCTCCTTGCAGCGAATATCATCGATAATACCACGACAACGACAAATTGGAAAAGGAGCACGATCCCGGCAGTCATGAGAAGTCCGATCCTGATAGGCTCGGCTTCGCTGTCCAGAGCCATCGAGAAATAGTTCGCAGGGCTCGTAAAGCAGACAAAGAGATCATAATCGAACGGGATACTCAGCGCTTCCGAACGCCCCATCAGATATCCGCACAAAATATTGGTGATCATGCCGTAAATAATAGAGAACACGATAGATAAAGATGCTCCGGCGGCCTTGCTTCTCGTCATCTGCGAGAACAAATAAACCAGAAGGGACATCTCGACAATCCTGAACCACAACGAGAGCAGACTGCCGATAAAGCTTTTCGTCATCACTACTGGAATGAACTCCGTATCCCCGAAGAGCATTCCCATCATTAACAGTAATCCGGCAAGGATCGTAAGAACAAACGAAAATACCGAGATAGCGCAACAATCCGCCAGAACGATCTTCCACTTATTTGATACGGCTCCCTCGTAGTTGATGAATAGTCTGTACTTATAGTAATCGCACGCCATGAAGGCAGTGTTTATGATCGCAAAGAAAGGGAAGTAAACAAGCGCGAACGAAAAGAGCGTCTCCTGCCAGAACATATTCATATTCATGGTAGCCAGTACGGTTCCGTAAGCGATCTGAAGCGTCACATCCGCGGAATCACCGTTGCTGGGCGCATCTCCGTGGATAACCTGATAGAATGACAGGACGTAGATAAAAAAGCAGGCCAAGACCAATGCGAGTCCCCAAGGGAACCAGCGGCTCTTTACCGTCCTGATCAGACACAGATGAACAAGGTTAGAAAACATGACTTAAGTGACATCCCTCTTTCTGACGAGGGCTCCCGTAGACACAAGCGAAACAGCGATATACACAAATGAGCATACTATCGCGCGGGTATATTCCATGCCGTCGGCATCGATCGTCAGCTTGGTAATGGTCTGAGAGATCATATAATCGGCCAGATCGAAATCCTCGGGAGCTCCCAGGAATGCGATCATGAGCTTGCTCAGAAGTATGATCAGGTAAACAACGATACCGAATGCCATGATTACACCTGAAGTGATACCTGCCGCGGTACTTCTCGTGGATATCGTTATGGTAGCAACGACTGTGGTAAATGCGAACGACAGCAGGAATGAAGTCAGTACATAAAGGAAGAACTTAGGGCTCATATCGACCGTGATCTCCTTTGTACAGATAAGATCCGAGAATACCGTCGAGATAAAGACCGTCAGCAGCATTACGGCATTATAGATCGCAAGGACAGTCATCCTCGCGCCCATGAGCGTAAGCCTCGATATATTGCTTATAAGCAGATTCTTATCGTATCCCGTCCTGTATATCGCGCCGAAGAAAAGACCCGTGAATATCGACAGATAAAGGATATGGAACTGCCCCATAACATTCTGCTGGAAGAGCTCCGTGAAGTCACAGTCGTAGTACATGTTGTGGCCGAAGATATTGACGGTCTCGTAGTCTACTTCCACCTGATCGATATTGGCATCGCTTTGAACGCCGGCTTCGGTCGCTTCCTGGACGGCCACGATAGAATGTCCTTCTTCATTCAATGTTGCCAGTTCTTCGTCAGACACACCCATGACTGAAGCATAATCAATATTCGTAGTCATAAATGTGGACAGGAGTGTGCATACAAATAGAACACCGATGAGGACGTACGTGCTGTACATCTTGGAGATACGGAACAGTTCAGATCTCAGATACTTAGCAAACATCTTCAGCTGTCCTCCCTCACTTTATGTCCCCCGTACGCGTACCGGTCACCTTGAGGAAATATTCTTCAAGGTCTGAGGATTCGACGCCTATCGAGTCAACATATATGCCTGCCTTCGCTATCTCCATATTGAGGACCGCCGTTTCATTGATCCTGTCGAATACATAGATAGTATGGTCATCTATTACCTGATAGTCATTAAAGCCGTTCGCATCGATTATCGGTACGATGCTCGGAACATCCGAAGACTTGATAACGATCTTCGCCCTGCACTTCTTCTTGAGTTCTTCGCTCGTGGATTCCTCTATGATCTGACCGTTATTGATGATCGCGTAGTCCGTCGCGATCTTGGCGAGTTCTTCGAGGATATGACTCGAGATAAGGATGGTAACTCCGTTTTCCTTATTGAGCTTGCTCAGGATCTCACGGATCTCTACGATACCCTGCGGATCGAGGCCGTTAATGGGCTCATCGAGAAGGACGAAATCGGGTTCGCCGACTAATGCCAGCGCGATGCCGAGTCTCTGCTTCATTCCGAGGGAGAAGTTGCCGGCCGTCTTCTTTCCGACATTTCCGAGACCGACAAGATCAAGCTTTTCCTTGATATACTTGTCGTCACCGATGCCGTAAGCCAGGCATTTGAGCTTTAAGTTATCATAAGCCGACAGGTTGGGAAGGAGTGCCGGAGCCTCGATAAGGGCACCGATCCTCGAGAAAGCCTCCCTGTTGTCGCCGTTAAAACCTATATAATCAAAAGTCCCGTCAGTAGGAGTGATGATACCGGAGATCATCTTCATGATGGTGGTCTTACCTGCGCCGTTCTTTCCGATCAGGCCGTAGATAGCACCTTTGCGAATATGAATATTGACCGAATTTACAGCCATAGTCTTCTTATAAACCTTAGTAAGATTGTCAGTTACAAGAAGCATATCTTCCATATGTCAAATTCTCCTGAGCATGACTTTAATGATGCCATTATCCTTGGCAAGTTTTCAGTCTTCGCTAACAAATGTTAAAGAAAGTATTAAGCTTTGGGCTTTGCAAGACGGAATCCGATACCCCAGATAGTATCGATATACTCATCGGGAGTGATCTTCTTGATCTTCGATCTGATATTACTGATATGGACGTTGATCGTCTTATCCTCACCGATGTAGCACTCATTCCATGCATACTCGAAGATCTCCTGCTTGGAGAATACCTT
Organism: Ruminococcaceae bacterium KH2T8; assembly: GCA_900111435.1. Lineage (NCBI taxonomy): Bacteria > Bacillati > Bacillota > Clostridia > Eubacteriales > Oscillospiraceae > Ruminococcaceae bacterium KH2T8. The sequence goes on along the minus strand of FOIY01000005.1, from coordinate 160,664 downwards.
ATTGGGATAGAGCATGAAGAGCTCTAAGATCTTGTATTCCTGTCTCGTGAGCGAGAGCTCCTGTCCCTGAAGCGTAGCCTCGAAAGTCTCCTTATAGAGGATCAGGTCTCTGAACTCAAGTGTCTTGCTCTCTTCTACCTCTTCGCTTCCGATATCAGCGAGATGGCGAAGCTGTACGTCTACTCTTGCAAGGAGCTCCTTGACCTCGAAGGGCTTAGCGAGGAAATCGTCCGCACCCATGGCGAGAAGATCTACTCTCGAATCAAGAGATGACTTCGCGGATACGACCATGATCGGCACCTTGGAATCTTCTCTTATCGTCTTTGTAAGTGTCTCACCGGACATACCGGGCATCATGAGATCCAATATAACGAGGTCGAACTTGTCGTTCTTGAAGTTCAAAAGTCCCTCTGTTCCCGAATAGGCCTGTACGCAGTCAAGGCCGTGCTTTCTTAAAGAATCGTAGATAAGGTTATTGATGTCAGCGTCATCTTCGACTACCAATACCTTTGCTCTTTCATTGTTCATAACTTACCCCTTTATTTCAAGTTTTATCGGCTGTGTATCTGTCACAGAATACCTTAACCCAAGTTTTTTCAGTGCGTCGATCAGTAACTGAGGATCGAAAGCACTCGCCGTGAATACTCCAGGCTTCTTCCACTTATTAAGACATATGAGCCTGATTCCCGCAACTATCATGAGAGCATCAAGATACGAAGCGACTTCTACGCCGTTCTTCGCGATACATTCTTCATTATCTTCCTTGGAATACATGAGAACGGACTTGTCCGCGCCGTCCTTCTTACCCGTAATGACAACAGCCGCGATGCTGTTTCCCGTGATCTTCTCTTCCTTGGGAGCGGGCATTACCTTTGCAAGGAAATCTATGGGGGCGATCTTTACACCCTCCGCGACCTCAACGGGAACATCCGAGAGCATTCCGCAGTCTCTTAATGTATCGAGGACGTCGGTCGACTTCTCCGTATATGTGGAGAAGTATCTGACTGTCGGGATATCGGGGATCTCCTTGCGGATATCCTCCGTGATCGGGTCATTCAAGAGGAAGAGGTCGTCTTCCGTGAGCTCCTCTATGCCGCCTTCGATCTTGACCGCGAGCGGATCATATTCCTTCTTCTCTCCGGCTTCGATACATACGGCCTTTTCCTGCTTGGCCTTAAGGTCGGGCGATTCCAGGAGCTTCTTTATGGCACACGAACATGTCGAAGTATGCATATTGACACCGAAGACATCGACTTCCTCGATCTTGTCAAAGTCATCCTCGGCAGCTTTCCTGATGATCGTTGTGATGAGCGAAGGATCCACGACGCATCCGACGATACCCGTGATACCCTTCTCCCTGAATTCTCCGAAGAGCTCGAACTGCTTGGAGAGGAAATCTCCCTTGTTCCATTCATCAAGAGACGCATCGATATAATCGGCACCCTGATAGAGTGCGATCTTCATTACCTTGGTACTCAAGGGGGCGGGCTCAAGGTTTACGATAAGATCGGGCTGTATGATGGACAGCATCATCTTCGTTCCCGCTTCATTATTGACATCGGCACGGGCAGTAGTGATACGCACCGGCAAGTCAGAATATTTCTTCCTCAGGACATCGCAATCGGCCTTGTCTCCCGACGCAATGCAGATCTCGTTGGCAATGCTTATATCGGAACACAAGAGCGGAACGATAGCTTCGGTCACCTTAGTGCAACCGAATATAAGTATCTTCCTCATATAGATCCCATACCTTCTTCACACAAACTCTTTAATGATTTTAACATTGTTAAAGATAAAAAAGAACAGCCGCGGGGGCTGTTCTTCAATAAAATTTTATAACGACTCTTATAAATTACTCTTCGGCCTTAAATAACTTGTTCGGCATCTTCTGATCATTCTCTTCAAGAGGAAGGAGAGCATTGAATATGATACCTACGAGAGCACCGATCGCAAGACCCGAAAGGGATACCGTAACGACTCCTATGTTAAATGTGATGGCACCCGAGTAATTGACACCGATCGACAGTCCGAGGATCAGGGCTGCGATGATGATATTCCTGCTCTTGCTGAAGTCGATCTGATTCTCGACTACGTTTCTTACGCCGACAGCGGAGATCATACCGTAGAGTACGATCGATACGCCTCCGACGGTAGCAGCGGGCATCGTCGCGATGAGCGCCGAGAACTTCGGGAAGAATGAAAGGAGGACTGCGAAAGCGGCCGCGATCCTGATAACTGCGGGATCGTATACCTGGGTGAGCGACAGAACGCCAGTGTTCTCGCCGTATGTAGTATTGGCGGGAGCTCCGAAGAGCGATGCGATGAGTGTCGCAAGACCGTCGCCTACGAGTGTCCTGTGAAGACCCGGGTCCTCGATGAAGTTCTTCTCAGTCGTAGAGGAGATAGCCGAGATATCACCGATATGCTCTACCATCGTTGCAAGAGCGATGGGCATGATGGAGATAAGCGCCGTGACGATCAACGAATGGTTGGGAGCCCTGGCGATCGCAAAGGCCGTATCGTCCATGGAGAACGGCATTCCTATCCATGCGGCCTCGGATACGGGAGTAAAGTCAACAAGTCCGAATACCAGGGCGCATACATAAGAAGCGATGACACCCAAGATGATGGGAACGATCTTTATCATTCCCTTTCCGAATACGTTACAGACTATGACTACGAGGATAGCTACGAGCGCTACGAGCCAGTTCTGCTTACAGTTGTCGATAGCGGAAGACGAGAGCGTAAGTCCGATCGCGATGATGATGGGACCCGTTACGATGGGCGGGAAGAATCTCATTACAGTCTTCTGGCCGAATGCCTTGATCAAAGCCGCGAGGACCAGGTAAAGAAGGCTCGCTGCCGCAACACCCAAACACGCATAAGGAAGAAGCTCCTTTTCGCCGTTCGGCGCGATAGCCGCATAACCTCCGATAAATGCAAATGAAGAACCTAAGAATGCAGGCACCTTGCCCTTGGTCAGAAAGTGGAACAGCAATGTTCCGAGGCCTGCGAAGAGAAGTGTTGCCGATACCGATAATCCCGTCAGAGCGGGAACGAGAACAGTTGCTCCGAACATCGCAAAGATATGCTGAAGTCCGAGCACGATCATCTTGGGATAGCCGAGCGTTCGAGCGTCGTATATCCCGCCTTTGTTTTCACCCATAACGAACCTCCTTGGAAAGTAATTGATTCACACAATTTCACTATAGCACAACGAGACCGTTTTCAAGCTCTAAGGATCAAAGATCACCAGATTTTTACCGCATTTGTAAGGGGCATCTCCCGATAAAAGGAAACGCCCCTCACATATACTCCAGATCTTATGTTGTGTGTGCTTTATTCAGTGATGTCCTCGTAGGTTACATTCGTGATGTAGACCGTGGAGGTGTAGCCGTGGTTACCCATATTGAATTCGAGTCTTCCGTAGTTATCGTCCTTCTGGTCTGACGTGAACTCGAAAGTATAGGTCGTCCACTCAGGACCGACATCGACCGCCGTATCGGGGAGATATCGTATCCAGCCCGCATGTGGTGCAGAAACGCAGACGACTACATCTCTTTCCTCGTCGGATCTGATATCGAACGAGACTCGATAGGTGTGCTCATCCCGTACGGGCAGGTCAGGCTGGACCAGCTGTACCGAATATTCCTCCGTACCGTCATTGGTCGAAGATATGATGATCTGGTTGTCCTCGATCACCGCTTCGCCCACGCCGCCGTTAAAGAGGAGGAAGAACCAGTCTTCTTCATCGTCAAGGTTCTCAGCCACGGAGAAGTCACCGTTATAGATATAGTTGCCGTCTGCGAGAGGCTCTCTGAACACCATCTCGGGCTTGGATACATTCGTATCGTATTCGTCCTTCTGATATACGCGGACGTAGTCGATCTGGAACTCTGCATTGTCAAAATCAGTCGTCTCATCGGGATCGCCGGGCCAGTCACCGCCGACCGCGAGGTTCATCTGTACGAAGAAAGGCTGATCGAAAGGTGCGGGATAAGGCTTATCGTCCTGACCTTCCTCGGCCGTGAACCAGTCGTTGACCGTAAGAACGAGGATGCCGTCCGTATAAAATCTCATCTCGCCGGGTTCCCACTCTACGGAATACTCATGGAAGTCGGAAGAGAAACTGCCCTCTTCGAGGGTAAGTGTTCCCTGCTGCTCCGCATGAGGTTCACCGTAGTGAATGGTCGAATAAGAAGTAGTCGTATCATTGCAAAGAACTTCCATGATGTCGATCTCACCGCACTTGGGCCACTGTCCGTAGTAGCTCTCGTCCTGCGGCATCATCCAGATAGCCGGCCACAGTCCCTGTCCTTCGGGAACCTTGGCGCTTACGACTACCTTACCGTACTGGAAGTCTGCTTTATTCTGGGAATTGACCTTACCGGAGGTGTAGTATGTACTGCCGTTCTCCTCGGTCTTTAATGCTCTTAATGTCAGATGACCGTCGCTTACGAAGATATTGTCATCGGAAGCCGTGTACTCCTGAAGCTCGTTATTGGTCCAGCCGGGCTCGCGAAGCTCTCTGTTCCAGATCGTCTCATCGAGTGTATCCCCGTCGAACTCGTCGCTCCAAAGGATATTGTAGCCTTCGATCTCGGGAGTTACCGTACCTGCTCCTTCGGTTACTGATGTCACCACATCCGAAACGAGCGTCTCGCCTCCTGCTTCATTGCTGCAGGCCGTCAGAAATGACAGGCAGAGAATACCGCTGACTGCCATCGTCAAAGTTCTCTTCTTGTGCATAAAAGACTCCTCCGTATAAGCTCTGATGTCTGTAATCACAAAATAGCATAAGCCGTGGGGCACTTATGTCTTTTTGGTGCGATAATTTATGTTTTGGTGATACAATATAAATGAGGTGAAAGTGCCATGAACGACAAACACCAAAGTCATGTCCAGTACAGGAAATACCTCGAGAAGGAAACGCATACGATCCATGCTCCCTTCCTACCCGAGATGGACTTTTATGCGGCCATAAAGACAGGCGATGTTAAGCGCGTCGAAAAGCTCTGCAAAGAGGAAGAATTCCATAAGAAGCAGGGTCTCGGAGTCCTCTCGAAGAATGCCCTTCGCAACATGAAATATCACTTCGTCATCTCCGCCGCCATGATCGCCAGGGTCTGTGTAACGGGCGGCATGCAGCTGTCGGAATCTTATGAGATGAGCGACTACTATATAGGAAGAGCCGACCTCGCCGATTCGATCGACAAGATATCCGTCATACACGACGAGATGTGCATCGCTTATGCCAAGAGGATGCGAGAGCTGAACCACGAACATATCTATTCCAAGCAGATCACGAAATGCATCGACTATATCCTTGAGCACCTCGATACGAGGATAAAGATGGAGGATCTTTGTGATCTGACGTCACTTAGCAGCTCTTACCTTTCGAGGCTCTTTCGAAAAGAGACCGGCATGACCGTATCGCGCTATATATTACTCAAGAAGATTGAGACCGCGCGAAATATGCTCTCTTATTCCGACTACCCGATAATGTGGATCTCTAACGCCCTGGCATTCCCGAGCCAGAGTTACTTTACCAAGGTCTTCACGCAGGAGTGCAAGGTCACGCCCAGGAAATACCGCGAGATGTCGGGCGACGCAATATAAAAGACGCCCCGCGGCGTATAGTCCGCGAAGCGTCCGTTAGTAACAAAAACCAATAGATTTATCAGTATTCCTCTTCAGCTGAATAAAGGAAGAATCCCATAACTACCATCGCGATACTTGCAATGATCGTAACGAAGAGTCCGGGAGCGACATGTGCGTGCATGCTCGTGCAGATATCCGTGATGTAGTAAGACTCATCGCCCAATACGAGGAAGATACCGTCGAAATCCTTGGAGCTCATGGTAAGGCTCACCATTGCGATGACTGCGAGCGCGAATGCACTGATGCTCGGGATGACAGCCAGCTTCTTCTGGCCCTTCAAAGCGATATATATTCCCCAGACCGTGAGGAGTACGATAGCCAGACCTATAAGATGAGATCCGACTCTTACGACCCTGATGTAGGGATCGGTGATATCGAAATCAACTTCAACCCTCATGAAAGGGAGAAAGATAGAAAGCGCGAAAACAGCGCAAGCTGCAATATAACCCCATGCTTTAGCCTTAACATTACTCATTTTCCGAATCTCCTAAAATTTATCACTACGTGATTCTATCACCTTACAATTACATTACAAGTAATAATAACAACAAATTCATTTGATAATCAACGGCAAATGACAAAAAATACTAACATTCAAAAAGAAGCAGCCCATGCATGTGCATGAACTGCCTCTTTTCTATAGAGAATTTGGTTTAGGAAGGCTTATCCAACTGTCTTTCCGCTGTCGAGGATGACAGTTCTCGTGCCGTACTCGGCACACTTCTCGGAGTGAGTAACCTGAAGGAATGTAAGTCCCTTCTCCTTATTAAGTCTTGCGAAGAGCTCCATGATCTCCTTTGTGGAAGCGGAGTCGAGGTTACCCGTGGGCTCATCTGCGAGGATGATCTTGGGATTTCCGAGGACTGCTCTTGCTACTGCAACTCTCTGCTGCTGACCACCCGAGAGCATGGAAGGCATCGACTTTCTCTTCTCCGTAAGGCCCGTGATCTCGAGGATCTCGTCGAGCTGCTCCTTGAGCTCTGACTTCTTCTTGCCGTTGATCGTCTGGGGAAGAAGGATATTGTCCTCTACGTTGAGGTTCATTACGAGGTTATAGAACTGGAATACGAATCCCATGTTCTTGAGCCTTAAGTCAGAGAGCTCCTTGTCCTTTAAGGATCCGATGTCCTTGCCGCAGAGGGAGATGTTGCCTTCGAAATTTCTGTCGAGACCTCCGATGAGGTAAAGGAGTGTGGACTTTCCGGAGCCCGATGCACCCATGAGGGATACAAACTCTCCTTCCTTTACTGACAGGGATGCTCCGTTTAATACCTGATTGAGGTTACCTGCCTTACCGAATGTCTTGCTTACGTTATTTACTTCAATAATTGTATTTGTATTTGTCTCAGTGTTCATTTTATTGTTCCTCCAATGTATCTGTATCTGAATCTTATTCGTACTTGATCTGCTCTGAGATCTTCATCTTCTTGAGGTTCTTTATGGGGAAAAGGACCGTTCCGGTAAATACCAGTGTCAGAAGGACGAAGAATATGATGTTCTTCAAGGGATCTATCTCGAGTGTCATTACCGGGATAGCGGAGTCGGCACTTGCTGCCTTAAATACCGTCGTAAGGAATGTTCCTATGATCGTACCTACGCCCGATGCGGTAAATGCCGTGATGAATGCTTCGAGTAAGAGTACGCTCGAGAGCTTTCCTCTGCCCATTGCCGTTGAGAGCATTACTGCACATTCCTTCTTCCTGCCCTCGAATCCGATGAGCTGATTACTGATCATACCGATTGCCGTCATGCCGAGGGCGATAACGATGATGACCGTGATGATGACCTTGGAGGTCTTGTTGTTGTTCTCCTGTTCCTCGATCAGCTCCTGATTTGTCTTTACCGTAGAGTATGTACCCTTACCGTATGTCTCGAGAGCGTCGGATACTGCCTCGGGATCGTCGCACTTTACGAGGAGCTCACCGGGAGTGTCGCGGAAGATCGCCTTGTACTCCTCTTCAGTGATAACGATCGATGTGAGACCTTCGTTGTACTGATTGTTCTCGATGATCGCGCCGATCGTATAATCCCTGATGATCGGGAATACACCCTCGGGGTTGATCGTGATCGTGATCCCGTCGCCTACCGAGAGATCATTCTTCTCTGCATAAGACTTTTCTACGAGGATCGTTCCCTCTTCGAATGTTTCGGGGATATCGAAGCCGTGGTAGTAAGTAAATCCGCCTGCCGGAGCTCCGTAGACCATGCCGTAAGTAGCCTTTTCCTGATCGTTCAATACGTAATCCTGCATTGAGTAGTAGAGGTACTCTACGTCGGATACGCCATCGATATAGTCGATGTAGGAGTAGTACTTAGCGGACTTGGAGCAGCCGATAACGACGTCGGAGTCATAAGCGATACCGCTAAGGGATGAGGACATGCCCACTGCAAGTGCGTAAACTACGATGCACATTGCGGAAGCCGTAGCACAGAGGACACCGTTTCCGACTGTAGCCTTTCGTGAGATGGCCTCGACTGCTGCGAGTGACCATGCGGGCTTATTGTTCTTATCTGCAAACTTCTTGATGCCGGATGTTACGAGCTTTAAAAATCTCGGGAAAAGGGATGCGAGAGCGCTTACCGTTGTTACCAGGCAGAGGATCGCACATACGAAGCTCGATCTGAAGATGAATGTCAGAACTGCGAGTGCGAGGCAGATAAGACCCATGACAAAAGTAAATCTGCTGAACTTATACTCTGTATCTCTGTTATCGAAGATGATGTCTCTGATCGAAGTCTTGAGAGCCTTGAGGATCGCTCTTAAGGGGATCATGCACTCAACAAGTACTGCTCCTACGACTACCCAGATAAGAAGGGGAGCCGAGATAGCCGCGATCGGGATATCTTCTCCGCTTGCTGTCGTGAAGAGCGCCTTCAGAAGAGGAGTTCTTACGAGTCCGTAGAGGACTACTGCCGGAACGCTTCCGAGGAGAGCATAGAGGACATTCTCTAGAAGGAGGATCCTTGTCGTACCCTGAACGCTCATGCCGAGGCTTCTGAGTGTACCGATAAATGACATTCTCTCGCTGACGATCCTGTTGCAGATAGATGCAGTAACGAAGATAACGAGAAGGAATGTTACCGCGAACATGAGGTAGAACACTGCGCGGATCTCGTTAAGGATGTCCATTGCGCTGCCGCTAAGGAAAAGGTCAGTCGTGCTCGCGTCGGGGAATGTACCCTTGATAAGGTCCTTGGCATCCTCGATGAGAGCGTCGTCCTTGACGTCGATAAAGAGTGTGTCGCAATCCCTGTAACCGCAGGAGAGATCATCACTTGTCTCCATATTTACGATACCGCAGTTACCTGTAAGGATGGGATTCTTTGTCTCTTCGGGGAAGATACCGCCGATAGTAAGCTCGACCTCATCGTCTGCTCTGTCGTGGACAATGATCTTGTCACCGACCTCGTAGCCGTAATCATCGGAGAAGTCCTGTGAGATGTAGATCTCGCCGTACTCGATATCCATGTGGGAGATGAATTCCATATCTACCGCATTATCGATATCGATACCGTAGATATTAAGATAATCAGTTGTTACGTAGCAGTACTCGCCGTCGATGTCCTTATAGAGCATCTCGCAGTTAGTTACTATCGGGAGAGTATCTGCTTCGGGGAAGCCTTCGGGAAGGTTATTAAGGTCGCTTCCGCCCGATGTTACCATGATGTCCGCACGGGATACGCTTCCGAGATACTCGGTAAATACCCTCGTGATACTTCCGCCAAATTCGAAGGAAAGCAATGCGCAAAGGCAGCACATGAAGATCGCGAATACTACGAGCAATGTGCGGAAAGGCTTTCCGAAAACATTCTTAAGTGAATTCTTTAATACTATATTCATTGTTCATTCCACCTCATCAATACCATCTTGAGATCCTGTTCTCGGGAGCGATATACATTCCGTCGCCCTCCTGAACGTCATACGTCTCATAGAATGCATCCACGGTCGAAAGAACCGCATTTACTCTGATCACTGCCGGGCTGTGGCAATCGTAAGCGACCTGATCGATGATCGCGGAGTCTGTGCTCATCTCGCCCCAGATAGTTGCGAAGTTCTCGAAGAGGAGAACTCTCTCTTCATCGTTATGTGTAAGTGATGTGATGCACTCCATCGCACCGAGGTCTGCGTAGTTCTCACCGAGTGTCTGCTCACCGTCTACGTGATATACGCCGAATACGGTGAAGTTTTCCTCGAAGTATGTAACTGCCTGCTCGTTTCTCGCGACCAATGTATCCATATCGTCCTGAGAGATCCATGAAGGATCGTATGTTCCCGTGGAGTCAAAGAGGATGCAGTTGCTGTCGAAAGCATGTCCGATCTCGTGAGCGATTACCATGCCGAGACCGCCGAGGTTCGTGTAGTAGTCAGCATTGATGTCGAAATAAGGTGCATTCGTGATGGCAGCCGTGATAGTTACGTTGTTATAAGAAGGCTGGTAGCATGCATTGAAATCCTGCATGTACATCTGAGGCTCCGTTCTTGATACGGGCTCATTGATGCTTGCCGCGATATCCCTCGAATTTACTCTCTGATAATTAAGAGTGAGCTCATAGTAGTTGGCTCCGTAGATGTCGGCATACTTCTCAGTCTCATGTCTTTCAAGATCCATTGCCGTTACATATTCGATGTTATCGAGCTTTATAAGGAGCTCTGCTCTTGTATCTTCGCTGAGCCATGTAGCACCGTTGATAAGAGCTCTATAGCCTTCCTTTATGTCATCGCACATGCCTCTTAATGCGGCATCCGTCTCGGGAGAATAAAATTCCTGAACATAGAGGTAATCCGTCTCTGCCTTGAACATCGTGCTGATCTCAGTTATAGCCTGCTCCTCGGGAGTAGAATAATCCCTGCCGGTATAGCTTGCGAGCTGGGTATAGTGAGGTGCGATATATCTCATGTACTGACTGTAGAGAAGTCCGAGTTCCCATGTCTTCAATGCATCGATATTCTCATCTACGAGGATCGCGTTAAGAGCCTGCATCTGTGAAGGATCGTTGGAACAATATGTATATGTCGAAGGGGACGTAAGTCCGATGTCCGTAAGATAAGATGCAAGATCGATATTTGAGAAGATCTCATTGATCTCATCTGCCGTATATACGTGATAGTAGCTGTAGTTAAGTCCGTCTTCCGCTGCATCAAGATCTGTTGCTTCGTAGAGGTCGAGTGCCAGGAAAGCAAGCTCCGTACCGTACTCGTCGCAAGTATCCTGATCGTAGCCTCTGGTGTTCATTATTACCGCCGCGTCGGACTTGATGTTGTCTAATGCGTAGACCTGATCTCTTATGTCCGTGAAGCCCGTATTCATTACTGTCGAGAGCTGATAGAACCTTACGACCTTTTCCTGAGGGTTAAAGGGGTTAATGTCGGGAGCTGCCTGGAGCATACCGTTCATACCGTAGTCCCTCACGAGCTGTGCATCTACTGCCAGGAGCTCGTCTACCGTAGTAACTCCGTCGACCGCCTCGATCATTGCCATGAGATCTGCGGGGATCTCTTCATTCTCGAAATCATAAGCCATGTAGTAATCGTAAGCGTGCTTTATGATGTCTTCTTCGCTTCCGGGAACATAACCGTTTCCTGCTGCGACTTCGTTGATCACCTGCTCGACTTCATCGTTTATGAGATCGATATCGAATCCTCTGTCCACTGACTGGTGGCCGTACTGGAACTCAGCCGTGTCGAAGAATTCCTGATTGACGTACCTGTAGTAATCGTCCTGTGCCCTTGCGGGTTCGAGCTCAACGATGACCTCTTCGCTCTCGCTCGGCTCGGTATCCTGCATTTCAACACTGCAGCCGGCCATGAGAGCCATCATCATTGAGGATGTAAGAATTATCCCTAGTGTCCTTTTCATAATCTGTCTCCTTTGTTTGATTCACAAGCTCATGATAAGGACGCGCCGTAAATATACCGTCAAAAACTTTTTAAGAAATCCTAAAGACTTCACGGCAAAAGTTAAAGTGCCCCTGGGATTTATAACGCTAATTATCTCTAAACCCTTATATTTCAATGTGTTATACTGTTTTTACATAACACCGAAAAGAATAAGGAAGATTAGAAAGATGAGTGTAGATTCAGTAAGAACAAAGGTATTAAATGCAGCTTTGGATCTCTTTTCGCAGAAAGGATTCGAAGCTTCCTCGATGGATGAGATCGCAGCAGCGGCCGGCATGAAGGGCCCTAACCTTTATAAATACTTTAAGGGTAAGGAAGAGATCTTCATGGAGATCCACAAGATCGCGGACGCGAGGATCCAGGAACACTCCGACAAGTCGCCCGTCATAACCTGCGGCGCAGATCTTAAGGCATTTAGTAAAGGCCGGATCGATTTCACGATGAGGGATCCGGACCTTATAAAGCTTCGAAAGCTCCTGACCATCGAGCAGTTCAGGAACGACTTTATGCGAAAGGAGACGTCGCTCAAGCAGTTCGATCACCTCCGCGAGCAGTTCACTAATATATTTAGGGGGCTTATGGAGCGCGGCCTGATCGAAAAGACCGATCCCGAGATACTGGCTCTTGAATACTTCACTCCCGTATCGCTCCTTATCCAGCTCAACGACAGGGAGCCTGACAGAGGCGAAGAGGTCGACCGTTTGATCGACACTTTCCTCGACACCTTCATAGCGAGGTTATTCCCGAACGAGAAGTAAGACAAAAGAATAAGGGGCAGCCTTCAGTTCGAAGACTGCCCCATTACTTTACCCTTTTTGTAAGATATCAGCTTTAGCCTGCCGATGCGGCGCCGCCGGCAGCTGCGGAAGATGCTACACATGCGGCGATCGCGATCTGCTCGGTGATGCCTGATACCCGTTCTCGCTGTCGCCCGTGATAGTGATCCGGTATTCCTGACCGAGCGCGACATCAAGCTCCATAGGGTCAAGATAAACCGTTATATCTTCGGGGTAGATATTCTCAAAGTTCGGATCCGTATACTCGGTTATTATCCTGAACGTCAGCTCCATCGGGATATCTCCCTCGGGGAGCTTCTCATCAAGTTCCGTCTCGAGTTCTTCCCTGTTCCAGACTATGATCAGCTCTTCGTCGTGCTTTATCATCGAGCGGTCGGCATTCGACATCCCACCGCTGCGGTCATGTCCCAGGATCTCGTAATCGTATACCAGAAGTCCTATATCTTCAGCCGTATCGAGCTGAACTCGCAGAGCTATCTCATCTTCCGCAACAACATATTCATCGGGGAAGAATCGGTTATAGGCAATGATCCCCGCCGGCACCGCAAGCAGTAAAAACACGGCAACACAAACTACTATAATGATATGTTTCTTCAAAAAACTCTACTCCTTTGATGCGATCACTGTGTGTCAAGGTCATATTACCACCACAGTTATCGTATTACAAGCAGAAATTATTGTTATTCGATATTTTATTCTCGTTAGTCATTTATTCTTTCTGAACAACTTATCAAAGAAAGAGGCTTTCTTAACGGTCAGATCAGCTCCCATACTCCGCAGATTATCTGCCACATCTTGGGCATACTTATCGACATCGAGGAAGCGATCCTTGCCCTTTGGGACGAGTTCCATCTTAGGAAGCTCACATCGGAGCATCTTATTAAATATATCCATATCTTCGGGATATGTGGTTACCACCTTACCGTGGCGGTATCCGTGCTCTTTCTGCCAAAGCGCCAGATCCTGACAGAAGTTCTTCTGCTCTGGCATCCTGATCTTATCTTCGAGTTCTCCGTCATATGCGAAGTGCAAAAGATTATAGATCGCATGTGCTTCAATACAGAACCCGCGGGTGAATGCATCCATTCCGAAGTCTTTCCTCTTCGCATGAGCCTTGCACAGTTCATCCAGATCAGCTTCAAGAGCATCCGTATCCTTTGCTGCTATATCCTTAAAGCAGCTGATATATGCCTTTTCAAAAGCCGTTATCTTCTGCCCCAGTTTCTTCTCTGCTTCTGCCAGAGCCGCATCACGAAGATCGGGCTCCTGATACCATATACCCATAAACAGATTTACGATAACGGCACCTGAAGACGAACTATGAGCCGCGCCATTTTCTACAGGCAATATGAGTTCGATCCTCTCGGGAAGACATGCGGCAAGGAGCAGAGGCATTACGTTATATCCGAAATATGTGTGATCTGTCTCAGGATCCGTGACAAGTGATAGCTGATTAAGCTGCGCATTCTCATAGAGCACATCATTTAAATATTCCAAGTCTCTCTTCTTAAATGCAAGATAGAGCTTCAGGAGCGGATCGCCTGACCGAAACATCCTAAGAAGCAATCGAACCTTAGCCGCGAAGTCACAGTCCTTCGAGCTCACCATGTCGATCTCCTTACGGCGGAGATCGTATCTCTCTTCGAGCGTCAGCGGATACATATCCGCTCTTTCCGCATGAAGCTTCTCATATTCTACCGTAAGCTTAAGATAGTCTTTATCGTTCATTCCCTTATCCCCTTCAACATACGGTCAGAAAGACCATTTATTCTTATCCTTTTCATTCAAGGTTTTATCCAGAACAGATCTGTTTTCCATAACAAAGAAATATACTTCCCTGATAAACTCTTCCAGCTGCTCCTTAGAAACAATGGCATACATCCCGCCGTGATCCGTCTGAGTCTCAAAATCGATAGAGTCCAGATCACATTCAGCCCCAAATTCACCGAAAAGCATGGAAAGCAATGGATTATATCCGTTATAGTTTATATACACATAAACTTTTTCCTTATTATCAATACATTTGATCTTAAGGTTAATCCCGTTAAACGTATAAACGGAATAACCATCCTTTTCTTCAACAGTATACATAGTGTCTGTCTTACCTTTCACATTACCAACACCCGCATTATAACAAAAAAACTGCCCGATCCTATAAGGTCAGGCAGTTTTGAATAAATCAAATCTATCGCCGGAAAAGATCAGGGAAGATAGCCGATATGAACCTCGCAAAGCACATCGTTCTCGAAAAAGAACTTGTAGCCGCTGTCCTCACCGTCGAACATCGTAGAATCAACCATATAGTCAACTCTGTCGAGCTCTTCATCAATCTCAGTAGGCTCACCGCTATTAGCGATCAGGTCCTCTCTGGTCATGTCGAAAGGGAAAGCCAGATGAAGTTCACAGCCGACAGAAGAATCTGCAGCACTTCCATCAAGAACGATACTCACATGTGTAAGCACGCAGTCTCTCTTCGTAACGGTCGAATCCGTAAGATTCATGAAATCGCAGGAGATACCTCCGCCGCCCTCGATCTGGAGACTTCCGTGAACATCGTCATCAGCATCGGAAGCAGGACCTACCTCCTCGGCAAGCCTCTCCTCATCGTAGTTCTTGAACGTAAAGCCCATATCGAACATCTCTCCGAAAGTCGTCACTCCGAGAGTGATCAGATGACCGTTAAGGACAAAGCTCCTGTTATCAAGATCAGCGTAGGTATCGCTAAGGCCCTCTACATGTACGAAGCCAACATCAACAGCCGGCTCTTCTTCAGACGGAGCAACGATAGCGGTCGTAGTCTCTTCAGTAACCTCTTCGGAAGTCTCAGCTTCGGTAGTAGTTGTAGTCTCTTCCTCTTCTTCCTCCTCGACCTCTTCTTCAGTCTCATCGGATCGAGAATCATCCCTGTCATCGCTACTGCAGCCGCTCAATGCGAACACGGAACCTGCAATGCTGAACGCAAGGATCAGTGAAATAAGTTTTCTTTTCATTTGGATCTTATACCCCCTTTTAACAGGGATAAGTGTAACGTTATTGGGCGGGGAGTGCAACCAGGGAAGAATTCACACGAAAAATCAGCCGGCACCACGGCCGACTGATTCAACTTCGTCATTTGGATTCCAATTTAGTCATTTGAGGGGAAATGAGTAAATTGGAGGATCATTCAATAAATTCAGAATAACAGTATAGCAAACCAAACTCATAAAAAACAAAGGCAGTTCTCATTAGCGATATGTCCCTACTGACTTTTTCACCTGCGCATCTATCCCATTGATAATAAGATAATTGCGTACATCACCAATAGAGGACATGTTTTTAGGTCCTAATACTACTTCCTTAATAACTGATGGATCAAAAGACACGTCACAATACTGTATTAAACCTTTATCCGTAAAAGAGTTCCCAAATTGAAAATCCTTCGGAAATATTTCATTCACCTGTAATTTACCTTTATAACTTACAGGATAATCAATACCATACATTGCCACTCGCCACTCTTTCTCTTCAGAAAAAAATGGATTTTTAATAAAAACCGCATCTAACAGCAACTTAAAGAACGCTTCCCGTGTTTCATCATTAAACGTTATATTCTTCTTATCAATATCCGACATTTTCCCTTCACATTCATAAAACCATTCAAGATTATTCTTTATAAAATTATACTGTTCAGATTCATCATAAATTACAGAGCCACTGCGCAATCCCAGTAGTTTATATCCGCAACACTCATTCTTCATCAATAAGCCTTTATCGAACCCTATAGCAACACCTTGCCCATCATCCGCATATCCGCGCCACTGACTTAACATATCCTTTTGAAACGAAAAACAAGCTACAAAAAACTTTATAAAATTATCATCATTAGTATCATTCTGATAAAAAAGCGAGTCCAAACACTTTTGAACATATAAATCCAATTGTGTATCACCAGGCTTGTAACCATCACATTCTTTGTAAAACTCTCTAATCTGTCTTAACGCCCAAAGTATCTCCGAAGAATCGTTAGATTTAGTAATATCTTGCAAACGTATTGTTTTATTCTTAATGATCTGCTCAAACGTACTAAACTTACAATAGTGATATATTAACTCTGTTTCTGGATTGTTCATAATATTACCTCAATACATCGCCAACTCTATGGCCGCATCAAGAATATCTACACTTAACTGTTCCTTCTCCAGTTCCAGCATCTTAAGCATATCTTTATTGGATTTGATAAAGCTACAGACCAGTTTCTTATCCTTATCATCAAGTTTGATTCCATTCAGCCAATTAGCCAGAGCTATGATGACATTCTTATAGTCCTCGCATGTACCCATATCAGCTTTCCTTTCTATTGACGAAAGGAAAGCCCTATATTCATCTTCTGCAATACGATCAGCGAGCCCCTTTATAGGATTAACCAGTAGCTGTGCGGAAGCATTCATGAAATTCAAATATGATCCCAACGTATATTGTTGTTCTTCCGACATAGCATCATAATCCGTACCAAAGCTCGAAATCATATTTACTGCTTGTCTAAGATTATCAGTTTCGTTATCAACTCTAATAATTCGTTCGTTCAATTCAACTTTAGCAAGATCATATTTATAAATATCTCGATCAGTAATCAAACAAAAGATCTCTTCAAGGCGATTTTTCTCAATTTGAGCCTTAACAAACATCAAACCACTAATAGCAAAGATTACTCCGCCCGTTATAATTCCGATAGGTCCTGCCAACGCGAGCAAAGCATTTCCGGCAGCTATACCGCCACCACCTGCAGACAAAGCGCCTCCACCAAGCCACGCTAATGCCGCATTGGTTGCAGCGGCGCCACTCAAAGACGAGATCGCAGTTCCCGTGGAAGCAACACCAAAGGTAGTTGCAATACCCATGGCGGCCGAAGGCGCTAGGGTTGCAATTGCTGCACCCGTACCAACTCCAGCTGCCGCCGTTCCGGCACTCTTCCCTACAGCAACTTTATAGTCCTCTCTAAGTTGTTCTACACTCTGATACCAATTAGATGTAATAGTCTTGGCATTCTCATATTCAAGTTTCTTGTCTTCCGGAACATTACGAATCTTGTCAAAGCTATTCTGAATAGCTACTAACTCCCTATATAGATCAGAGTTGTGTTTTCCAAGTTCTTCTATGACAGTATTAGTACTCTGAATAGTACTTTGAAGTTCTTCTTGCGCCTGATTCAGCTTACTCTTCTTCATTACGATCTTCCTCCTTTGAAGTACCTATCAACATCTTCCTTTGTTCTATATATATTGGATTCATCTACTCCTCTTTTCTCAGAGAGCCGAACTGTTTTATCAAATGCCTCCTTGTATGCATCACTTTGTTGCAGATCGTCTACAAATGACAACAACGAACTGTCATCATATACATCTGCAAGCATCTTCAGGCCATCCATATAATCATCAACTATCGCCTTCTTCTGAAGCAATAATGCATACTCGTTTTCTACATCTTTCAATCTGTAACTTTGACCGAATTCACCTGCTACAGATACGGTAAATCTTCCTACACCTACCACATTTACCCTCATGGCGAATTCCGCTACATTTCCAGAAGCAACTCCACGAACCGCAGCATCACCGATATCAAGCAAACAGAACGTTCCATGAGCGACAGTAAGCATGCGTTTGACGGTAGCATTAGAGAAAGGCTCACATACAGACCACATTTGCTTGAATGACCGCGCTTCTGCAGGAGTATTGATCAGATACCCGCTCAAGCGACGTATCGAATACATTAATCTTGTTACCAATTCATTGATGAAAACAGGGATTGCCTGCGCAGCCTGGAATCGCGCATCATAACCTTCTTTGTATATGTTCAACGCAAGCTCATTGATAGACTTGTCGAAAGCGGATACTGGGATCTTCAGTTCACTCTTGATGGCAATGACATCATTGGTCCACGTCCATAAAGGAGAAGGTATACCCATACCACGAGTCTTACTTCCTGAAGACCCGGACTGATCCGATATCAGATGTCCGATCCAATTGACTGTAGCACAGAACAATTTGCTCGGAACATCATGGCCTTGAAGTTCGAACTTACCATCAGCATTATCCAAAGATATTAGTTGCCCCTCAGAAACAAAATGAGATGTGTTGCTAAATTGATCCAAAACTGAAAAGAACAAGCCCAGTATACTTGGGTTATGTGCAAGCGACTTGAAATGGTGGTTACTCGGATCAAGATCAAATACCAATCTTCCGGATTCTCCTCTACCTGTCTGGTCATATGGAATCTTGAACTTTTTCTCCAAGTGCTTAATAGCGGATTTCAATGATTTATCAGCATCATCTTCGCCGTTTTGCTTCCATCCGCAGAGTTTTGCAAAATCCTTAGTTCGCTCAGCTACCCATTTATCCGAGACCTTGCCGAGAACTGAATCTTTAGGACTACCTACATGAAAAATGTCGATTACACCACATAGCATTCCGGAACTCGCAGCAAGGGCATAATCCAATGCATCACATTCAGGGGTTAATGATCTTATTGTATCTATGCTTTCCGCAATTGAAGCTTCTAAACTCTCTTGTTCTATCAGAGCATCATCCAACGCCAATGATATGTATGAGTTATGATTGTAATATCTGCCGCAAACAAGATTGGGAACTCTTTCTACACTGCTCATCGATGCTACTCCTTGTATGTATAGATGCATCATTCATCAAAAGACTCTTCACGATTAATCATCGCAATCATTAATTACCTCTACAGTTCCCAACGATTGACGATCACCAACATATTCAAATTCGACACGATATTCAGTTCCCGAGTTCTGCATCAATGTATCGATGTAACTTCTGATCAAAGCCTCCACTCTTTCATCTGCATTATCAAAAAGATCGTCTTCCATTAAAACTTCTTCTTCGATATCGTCTTTAGTATCATTTATAGCTTCATTTATGTCTTCAGCTGTAATTTCAACATCATTTCTATACCATCTGTTAGGTGGTGCAACTACATCTTCAATTGAATCAGGAACAACGTGGATTCCATCCAAAATCCGAGAATGAGGGAGCGTAACAATTATCGTATTTTCTTCAATGCGAACACTTACTGCCGAGATATCTACACCCAAGTCAACATAAACAGTATATTCCAACCAGTATTCTGTATCCTCTTCACCCGCGTGTGAAAGTCCGGTTCCTGCAGTCTTAGTTGCAGTAGTTACAGTGTGATAATAACTCCTCATGACTACCAGTTCACAGATGTTCTGTATCTGTTCTTCTTCAATCAGATCGAATGGATCGTAATCATCTTCGTCACATGCTGTATTTCTTCCAATATTCTCGTCTGCTTTATTTATGAGACCAGTTCCAATATCCTTAGAGTCATTCTTTTTGGCGCAAGCGGACATTGAGCAGATCATCAATGATACTATCAATATCGAAGATAATAATCGTTTCATATCCATCACCCTCCATATGCAAAATCAACATTCAAGGTGTAATCACTGTAATACTGAGCAACAATAGGAGTCGTTAATGCTCGTATCTCATTTTTAGCAGTTTCACGTGCCATGTCGAGCATCATATAATCTGGTGTTTTATCCTCAAAATCTTCATTACACTCCTCTAAAACACGCGTTCCGACATTTCGATTATTATATGAATCATCCTCGAATATAAAATCCAAATCTTCATCTACGTGCCTTTCAAAAGTGAAATCCGGAAGAATAACATTGATTACTTTGTTCGTTTCATCAAAACTCACTTCGATTGCACTCATATCAATAAGGAATTCAATTGTTCCCTCATATCGAACGCAATACAACAGCTTATCACCATCATACTGACGAAGGATCGAAGTATACGAATATTTCATTGTACTTAGTTGATATGTATTAACTACTTCGACCAGATTGGGAGTGGAATTTACATTTACAACCTCTCCATCAGAACCAATGATAGATTCATTAACAAATTCCACAGCTTGTTCAGCCGCTTCAACACCATTACCGGGCAGATTATCAACTTTGCTACTTGCATCGCTATATATACGGAATATCAAATTGCATACTATACACAAGCAGATGATGCTTCCGATAACAATCATTGCCACAATGATCACAACAGCTCGTAATGGTGATTTTGAACGAGAATTATCACGATTACTTTTCACTTCATTAACACTCATATGCCATCTGTACCTTTCATACGAATTACAGCTATGTCATACCTATAGGGCAATCTTAGCATCCTGATCACACTCAAACAACGCAATAAGACCATTGTTACCACTTTGCTTACAAAGCATTAACAATTACTTCCTTCTTTTCCGAAATTCACCATTTGGTAACTTTTATACCTTCCTCTACGACAGAAAAACCCGAGCCATTATTAGACATTCAGAATTACACGTCCTAACCCTTGAGGAAAATCAATAATAGAAATTCAACTCCTCGACTCTTGAACGACTAGAGAACCTATACTCGGTATAGTACGAACCATCACTCTGATATGTATACGATTCAATGCATCCAACTATAGTCGCAGTACATCCACAATAATTAGTCCCTCCTATATTGCTTGGAGCATAGCTTATATCCGCGGGGGCATGTGAATTAAACTCATCTTCAAATCCATTAGCACTAACACTCGGAGCTTCAAGTTCATAGTATCTATCGCCACTATCATTCATTATCCTGATTCTTAAGCCACAACGACTTAAATATCCAACGGAATTTCCACCAACCGAAAAACGGCCCTCGCTTGTAGAATAGTAATTAACTGGACCTGTAACTCTTATATACTGCCCTTCTTGAATGGCGGAAAAATTATCGTATGTAATGTCTACTGGATTATTCATACTACTACCTGGCTGAGGGGAAGTAGGATGAGAAGTTCTTGCGGTAGCGTGTGATGCCGTTGTAGCATTTGGATCATCTCTATGATCTGCGAAAGATGAATTCCCTGTGATAGTCTCTCTAACTCCAACATAGTACTTTGTTGTATTCCCTGTATCCATATTAGGAGCCGCAACCCCAGCGCACATTGCAAGTATTACTGCAGCCACGAAAATCAGAAAAACAACAAGACATCCACTTCTTTGTCTATTCATATCCTTCACCTTTCACCAATGGTTACAATAATTGAGTATTTCAATCATTAATAATAGAAATTCAAATCTTCAATGTAACAACTCGACAGACATGTAAATTGCATATTCTCACCATCCACATAGCCTGTATATGAACTAATCATTCCTACAACCGTCGCTGTACAACCGCAGTATCTTCGATCCCCTATAGTAGAAGGATGATAACTAACATCTTGCGAACAATGAGCATTAAATACTATAGGAGACGATATTAATTTCATGTTAATTCTCTTGTTGTCTGTTACCTAGTTATTAACTTCCTTTAGAAATCAAACTATCGAAAGTTTCTAGCAGTGAGAAATTCACCTCCGGACCGAGACGTTACCACTACACATCATTATTCACACATTATTAAATAAAACTTATTTGTCGCTAAACCTCCATGCTCTTCTATCATGCTATATTCAAGATATAGTTTATGAAAGGATGGGGAACTTGCCATGAAAGAAACAAGAATCTACAATTGCCCTTGTTGCGGCGGCAAGATAGATACCATCCTCAATCGTTCGAAATACACATGCGAATATTGCGGAAGTATAGTTCGGTTCGATAAACTCGCCACCGGAAGCGAATATTACTATATCCTAGACGAGTTGACTGAACCTCTGCTCAATATAAATAGCGAAAGATTAACTTTATCGAAGCACAAAGAACAATTATCGGAAACCGAATTCAGACTAAATTGCTATAAAAACGGAAACTCTCGAATTATGCATAAAATAGCTTTCGGAGTAATTATTGGAATCACCTCTTTGATATTTGTTGCATCCTTGGTGTTATTTGTAGTTCTATATTCCGACTATGACTATCCAGTAATAATAGCTTTCATAACACTTGCTATCGAAGCAGCTATAGGATTTTTGATAGCTCAATTGAAGAAAATAGCACTTAGAAAAGAGTATTTGAATCACTGCGATCTTCTTCAAGACACCATTGCTTATTTGAAGTCTGATATAGCCAAGCGCACATCAATTGTAGAACGATATGAAACTATACTCACCACACACGATGAGTACGTTAAAATGATCAGAAGAACCGATGCTGCTTCTCTAGACTACATGAAATATACGCTTTATGTTGATGAGGCTAAAACAATACTTGAAGCTTGTAAACTCAACGAGATTCGAATACGAGAAAAACATAAACAAGAAGAAGAATTCAAAAAACGATCCATCCTTGAACAAAAAGAGCAAACTCGAATTGAATTGGAAAAGAAGAGAATCCAACTCGAACGAGAAAGACTAAATTGGGAGAAAAATGCTGCTCGACAAGAGGCGCAATCTCACATTTCTATAGATAATAGTGATACAGGCTCAATAGGAGTAAAAGAAGTGTTGATTGGGGGAGCAGTAGTCGCCGGAGCAGTTGCACTTGGACCCGTCGCCGTAGGAGTAGCAGCCAAAGTCCTTCGAAAAATACTTTAGCATTATGAGGTAATTATGTTTCTAACATTATTAAATAAAAATCTAAAACAACCATTCTTATCGCTAGCAATAAAAGCATCAGAATCCGATGCCGCTTTTGATGATGTTCAACATGAACTAATAACATCATTTGCCAAAGAGCTGGGCATCGAGCCTTTTTATAATTGTGAGCGATCTGAAGCTGAAGTAATCAGCCAAATCGTTAACTTTGCATCAAAAACAGAAAAACAAATCATCCTTTTCGAGATTATCGGAATATTGTATTCAGACAACCTACTTCAAGAGGCTGAATCAGACTTCTTATGTAGAGTTTCATCAGGATTTAACATCGACTTACCTCTAGCCAACGAGATGATCAATCTGGTCGCTGATTACAAGCATCTCTATATAGATATCTGTAAAAAAGTATTAGAAGAATCAGATTCCTTAGAACAATAATTGCCCCCTCACACATCATTAACATCGCCATAATAATTCGGTAACACCTACCGTTTACAATAGAAATATGCAAAGGCGCTGACCGACCTTTATATTTGTTCAAGTGTTTGGACCTAGTTACTTGAACACCGCAGCGCTTCTTGTTTTCAGTTACTTTCGAAAGAACTCCTATTCATGAGCAGGAATAGGAGTTCTTCGATGTTTAAGTTTTTTCTCTTCTTATTACAGTCCCAGCTCCCAAACGAACTGCACCTCATCCGCGACCTCGGGCTCTGAGGCGTATGCTTTCGTGTCGACTTTGGTCAGGATGGCGCCTTGCTTTCGGTAGAACTTGCAGGCCGGGACGTTGTTGTTCTGGCACTCTATTATCATGACTTTGTAGCCGTCTTCGCGCGCTGCCGCTATTCCCTGATTGAGGAGTCTTTGGCCGATGCCCTTATGCTTATAGCCGTCGGCAACTCGGATGTCCCACAGTACGCAGGCATCTTTTCGGCCTCCGAGCATGTTCATGCCTTCCGTGGTACCTGCTATCGTCATGGCACCTATGGGCTTTTCGCCGTCAAAAGCCATGAAGAAGCGCCAGGTAGAAATATCGAACATCTCCTCGTACTTTACGGCCTCTTCGTATACGCTCAGATCCTTCACATACGGCGTGACGGGCACTTCCTCGAACTGCAGGCCGCCAAGACCGCCGTCGATCATGCTGACGCGGTATTCGGATCTCACATCTACATTCATGGAGACCTGATCATATAGGGGGAAACAGCTCTTATCCGTTTCCTTTATCTCGTATGGGTAGTTCATCATAGAGCGATTATAACATTTCCTCCCATGGTAAAGACCGGGCTTAAAGTGGAGCGCCCGGTCTTCGTATAGAGGGTTTATATGAAGGGTTATGTGTTGATGTCGTCAGTGTAGTATGTGGAAGAAGTATTCTCCTATCCTTGTGCCAAGGCCGAAGAATGTCAGGCATACGGCTGCGGTCATGCCTATGAAGCATAAGAGTCTGAAGGCGCTGCTTCTGTCCCAGAGAGTCCTGATCTTAGATGTAAGCTGTTCCATATCTTTTCCTCACTTCCTTTGTTCTATGGCTCTATGTTAACCACGCCGGATTAATATAGAGTCAATATGAGGTAAAGATAATGTCAGGTTTGTTTAAGAAAGATTTAAGCAGGGGCGGCTTTAGTTTTTGATATCTTTTCCGTTCTGCTTTATCGAGCTGAATACCCCTGTAGGATTCTGTGCCCATATCTTATCGATATCAAATCCGTGATTATCCAGTGTGTGTCTGGGATCGGTAAGGCGGCAGAAATCCCTTTTAAAGTCAGATGCACTCTTGCTCTTTGTAATCTCAGAAACATTCTTAACATCCGTACTTCTCACGAGTTCGGACTCAAAATCAGGAACCTGCGCTACTGTCAACACTTTTACCGCACTGCAGAACTTCTTCAGATTCGCGATGTTCTTATTGAGCAGATCAGTCTTCGGGATATCCGTATCGAATACAAGGATCACAGCAGTATCCCTCTTGATAGTCAGGAGCTCGGATCTCGGAATCAGTTCGCTTACGACATTTCTGACCTTCACCTTGCCCGTATATATGAGGGCAGGCTGCTCCTTCAAAGCTCCGATGAGCTTCTTCTCGCATTCTCCTTCGACATAGTAGATACAGTTCCTGATCATGAATCTATCTCCAGACTGTCGAGCAGAGAATCATCGGGAATAGAGCCGAACAGATCATTCTCGACTGCGCACCTGACGGAATCCGTATTGCGCTTAAGATAATCAGAAGCATATCTTACTGATACTTCATATCTGTTACCGACCTTCTCTTTCTCCAGGAAGCAGTAACTGTGCTTGGGAAGGTTCAGATCCAGCATATCGGTATTATGAGTCGTGAAGATCAACTGCTCATTATCACCGAGATGCTCGAGCATGATGCCGAAGATCCTCTTCTCGATATCACTGTGAATATAGGAGAAGTGTTCATCGCAGTAATAGAATGTCTCCTTACCGTCGATTATGGAAGCCAGCATGATGGCGACTTCGATACCCTCTGCCGTACCACTCGACAATACTTCAGTATTCAGGAGCTTGCCGTTCTGAATAATGATCTCCTGATCATCCCTCTTGATTATGTACGAATCCTTAAGATCCTTGGATCTCACGATATTCTTGAGTGTCGGGTCAAGTGTTCCTATTACGGCCTTAAGGGTCTTGAGCATTGTCTTCTCGTTAACGCCCTCGAATCTTAATTCCGGTGATATATCGGGATAAGCAAATCTGCTCCTGATCATGTGCCCTTCATACTCATTATCGCGGACAAGCTTTCTTACACATGTCTCATACGAATCATTCTTATCAATAGCGGCTCTGTAGTAATGATATGTAGCCAACTTGATCTTAGAATCGATACGACCTTCTACTCTTCTGAGGACATAGTCTTCGTTTACAAAATCTATGCAGAAGCTTCCCGGGTATTTATTGTTCACCATACTGTACGGATCAACCCTGAAATCAAGTTCCATCATGGCAAATATGTTCCTGAGAGCCTTGCCGAGGCTGGTCTTACCGCTGGCGTTTGCTCCCATGAGCACGACTGCCTTCTTATATCTGAAGCGCTCTCTGCCTGCAAGGTGCTCATCTTCAATGATAGAATTAACGATCTTCTTAGGGTAAGTAAGATTCATCTTAAAATCATTGAATCCGTATATATTATTCAATTCAATGTTAAGGATTATCATCTATTTGCACCTCGTTATTTCGCAATTTACGAAGTAATGATACCACCTGTCGGGCGTTTTTTCAACATAACCGCACCCTCTCTTGTTTGCTAACTGCTAACAATTTATTTATATATCTGCGTAGAACGCCACGCGCGTCCTGTTATATTATTAATATGTACTATCAGACGTAACGAGGTGTAGCTATGCAGTTAAGACTACTATTCCCGGCTATATTTTCGCTACTGATACTTGGTCTGATGCTCTGTGCGGCTGATGCGAGGCGTCATTACAAGGTATTGGGCAGAGCGGTAGCTTGGCTCGATATCGCCTGCATACCCCCTATCCTCGGTAATCTCATCATCATCGCATCCAATATCAGGATGGTATCCCTTGTCGGCTACTATATCTATTTCATCGGCATGGATTTCTTCATGTATGAGCTCTTCTGCTTTACATGCGACTACTGCCGCGGTGCGTCGAATCTCAAGAAAGCGGCCAAATGGATCAGGTACCTGTTCCTGGTCGACACTATCCAGATAATACTTAATCCCCTGACAAAGCATACTTTCAGCATCGAGCCGGTGGTGCTCGAGAATATGAAGTACTACCGCATGGTGCCGCACCTCGGGCAGCAGTTCCACAGGATTGTCGACTACGGCGTATTCTTTGCCCTGATGATCGTCTTTATCGTTACGACCATCCGTACTTCCAAGATCTACAGAGAGCGTTATTCCATCGTCCTCATAACGATGGGCATCGTAGGCGCGCTCGAGACTTACTATATCTTCGCGAGAGTCCCGATCGACCGCTCCATGATAGGCTTCGGTCTCTTCGGTATTCTGATCTACTATATCTGCATACACTATAGGCCGTTAGGGTTCCTTGACCGAATACTTTCGGGCATCGTCTCAAACGGCTCCGAGGCCATCTTTATCTTCACGGCGGGCGGCAGATGCGTCTGGACTAATAAGGAGGGCTGCTACCTCGTAGGCGTACAGGAGAATAACTGTGAGAATGCGCCCGAGCTCCTCGAGTACCTCTTTGATACCAAGCTTCATAAGGGCAACTGGAACGAGCAGTTCATCACGGGCGGCGGCGACAGCATCAAGTACTACGAACTCGAGAACCGCGACGTAATCAACGAGAGCAAGCAGTATATCGGCTATTATCTGAAGGTCCGTGACGTTACCAAGGAGCAGCTCAAGCTAAAGCGCGAGATGTACGAGGCGACACACGACAGGCTGACGGGACTTTATACGAAGGAATATCTTTTCAAGATGATCTCCGACGTCCTGGCATCCCGTCCGCTTACCGATTATCTGGTACTGTTCCTGAACATCAAGAACTTCAAGATCGTAAACGATATCTTCGGTACGGAATTCGGCGATCAGGTCCTGAAGCACGTGGCAACTTATCTCAAGAACAAGCTCCCCGATAAGTGCATCTACGGCAGGCTCGCAGGCGATAATTTCGGTATCCTGGTCCCGAAGAACAGCTTCCCGGCAGAGAGAGTCGAAGAGGTGCTTTCGCACTTTACGATGAAGAACGAGCAGACCGACTTCCCGATCACGGTCCAGATCGGCGTCTACGAAGTTACTAATGACACATCCGACCCCGCCGAGATGTTCGCAGGTGCACGCCTCGCGCTCTCTACTTTGAGCGACGAATATACAAAGCATATCGCCTACTACGATGAGAAGATCAGGCAGGAGATCCTGTGGAACCAGGAGATATCCGCACAGCTCCTCGATGCGATCGAGGCACGTGACATAAGGCCGTATCTGCAGCCGATCGCGGACAGGGACGGCAACATCGTCGGAGCAGAGGCACTCGTACGCTGGATCCACAAGGAGCACGGCTTCCTCGCTCCCTACAGGTTCATTCCCTGCTTTGAGAAGAACGGCATGATAGCCGAGATCGATAAGTATATGTGGCAGTGCGCATGCGAAATCCTCGCGAGCTGGCAGAAGAAGGGCTGGGACCTCTTCGTATCCGTAAACATCTCCCCGAAGGACTTCTACTTCATGGACGTTCCGACGTATATCAATGGACTTGTCAGGGATCACGGCATCGATCCACGAAAGTTCAGGGTCGAGATCACCGAGACCGTCATGATGAGCGACACCGACAAGATGATCGGCATTATGCAGGAATTCCGCGAGGCGGGATTCATAGTCGAGATGGACGACTTCGGCAGCGGCTACTCCTCCCTTAATATGCTCAAGGATATGCCTATCGACGTCCTCAAGATCGACATGAAGTTCCTCGGCAGTTCCGATAATGAGAAGAAGGCCGACACGATCGTAAAGAACGTCATTAACCTTTCTCTCGAGCTCGGCATGACGACACTTACAGAAGGCGTTGAGACTCAGCTCCAGTACAACGGTCTGTCCAATATGGGCTGTAAGCTCTTCCAGGGATACTATTTCTCCAAGCCGATCCCCGTGGAGGATTTCGAGAAGCTCGTTATCGAGAGGCAAAGCATCAGACCTGCCTGACTAGATGAAGCCGGGCAGGTCTGACACGATGAATAAATATAACCTGTTAGGGATGGGTTGACTTACTTTTTCTTGTTCTTCTTGGCGAGGACTACACTCTGGATAAGAAGGAAGATACAGAGCATTGCGGCGATCGTGATATTTGTCCACCATGCCTCGTCGAGTCCCAATGAAGAAACGATATTCTTGATGGTGCTAAGAGCCAGTACTCCGAAGAGAGTTCCGATGATGTCGCCGACACCGCCCGTGAGCATCGTGCCTCCGATGATCGAAGATGCGATGGCGTTCATCTCTGCGCCTGCCGCATGTGAAGGGGATCCGGAGCCTACGTGCATGAAGTATACGAATCCGCCGATACCTGCAAGGAGTCCGCACATGAGGTGCGCGAGGAACTTCGTAAGAGTAACGTTGATACCGAGCATGTTGGCGCTCTGGTTGTTACCGCCTACTGCGTAGAAGCTTCTTCCGACCTTTGTCCAGCGAAGGAGCACGAAGAGGAAGATGACTACGAGGAGCGCTACGATGACACCGATCTCGACATACGCGGGGACATATGTGCCGGTCTTATTTACAGAGCCCATTCCGGGTACCGTGATCCTTGTTCCTTTGAGAGCCTGGAACTGCTCGTTTTCGACATTGAACTGCGTCGCATTTACTATGGTAGTCATGCCTTTGGCAAAGAACATTCCCGCGAGCGTTACTATGAACGGCTGGATCTTGAGGTAAGCGATCAGGAATCCCTGGATGAGACCGAACGCAAGTCCGATGCCCAGCGCGATCAGGAGAGCCGTAAATACATTTCCGTTATGGTAATCAAGGTGTACGGCACAGGACATACATACGAGAGCCGTTACCTGGCCTACCGAGATATCGATACCGCCCGTGATCATGACAAGAGACATGCCGCATGAGAGGATTATGAGCGCCGCATTCTCGTTCAGGATATTAAAGAACGTCTGAGGCTTCGAGAAACCTTTGCCGAGGAATATCACGGCACTTGCGTACATCACGATAAATACCGCGATGGTTATGAAGAGGAGGACCTTCGTATCCGTCATGGTCGTCCTGTCGAGCATCTTCTTGAGCTTAGGGACCTCGACCTTTGTATTAGTAGACATATCAGGCCGCCTCCTTACTTACTGCTTTTGCGGGGAAGTACTTCTTCTTAAGATCCGCCATCTTCTCACGCACGATCGGAGCACTTAATACTACGAGGATTATTACTACTACTGCCTTGTATGCGGAGATGGCAGCAGAATCGACATCGTACTTATAAAGTGTTGTCGTCAGGAACTGGATAACATATGCACCGATAACGGAAGCTGTCATGTTGAACTTACCGCCGCCTAATGCATTGCCTCCGAGTGCTACCGCGAGGATCGCATCCATCTCGATATCCTTTGCGACTACGGAGTAGTTGATGGTGCTCAGGCGGCTTACCTTTATAAAGCCTGCAACGGCTACGCAAAGGCCCAGGATAACGAAAGTGATGAACTTGATCATCTGGGGATTGATACCGTTAAGTCTTGAAGAGTTGGGGTTGATACCTACAGCCTGTGAGTAGAGTCTCAAGTTCGTAAATTTCAGGGCGAGCGCGATGACGATAAGGCAGATCACCGTGATGAAGACAGGTGTGGGGATCGGGATACCCGGGATGAAGTTACCGTAGTATGCGAAAGTAGGATCGCTGATTACGGGGAGCTCGTTATTGTTGATCCATGCGGCGATCGATCTTCCTGCCGTGAACATGATGAGCGTTGCTACCATCGGCTGTATCTTGAAGTACGCGACGAGCGTACCGTTAAATGCGCCAAAGAGCATCGATACGATGCAGCAGACAAGGAATGCCACGATGATCGGAGCCTGAAGCTCAGTAGGTCTCGTGTTGGTTCCGCAAAGCACCCTGAGGACCACGGAGCCCGCGATGGCGATAGTCGCACCGACCGAGATATCCTGTCCGCCCGATGCGGAAGTTACGAGCGTCATGCCTATGGCGAGGATAACGAGCTCGGAAGCTCTGTCGATGATCGAGATTATGTTACCCGAAAGGACGTTATAGCCTTCGCTGTTAGGCTGCAGCGTGATCTGGAAGAACGTAGGATCCGCGATCAGATTAAAGATCACGAGTATCAGTAGAGCCGCGATCGGGATGAAGATCTGCTTTCGTACGATCGACTTTAGAAAGCCGCCGGCAGATCCTTTTGTCTTTATGCTGTTGGAAGCCATCAGGATTCACCTCCTGCGATTGTTGCCATTATCTTATTTT
Organism: Ruminococcaceae bacterium KH2T8; assembly: GCA_900111435.1. Lineage (NCBI taxonomy): Bacteria > Bacillati > Bacillota > Clostridia > Eubacteriales > Oscillospiraceae > Ruminococcaceae bacterium KH2T8. Next base: position 129,844 of record FOIY01000005.1, on the reverse strand, counting down.
GTGTGAGCTCGTCGCCCTTGAGCTCTCCGACGACCTTGCCGTCACGAAGGACTACGAGCCTTGAGCATGTACGGATCATCTCGTCGATCTCGGATGAGATGAAGGTCACGCTCTTTCCTTCTCCTGCGAGCTTAAGGACGAGCTTTTGGATCTCGACCTTTGTTCCGATGTCGATACCTCTCGTGGGCTCGTCGAGGATCAGATACGAAGGGTTCGCGAGGAGCCATCTGGCGAGGATAACCTTCTGCTGGTTACCGCCCGAAAGCGACTTGATCGGAGTCTCGGACGAAGCCGTCTTGATGTTCAGAAGCTTAATGTATTCGTCAGCGAAAGCCTCCGCCTGCGCTCTTGATATCGGCTTAAAGAATCCCTTCATGACCTGAAGCGCCAGGATGATGTTATCTCTTACCGAGAGGTCGCCTACGATACCGTCTCTCTTTCGGTCCTCGGGCAGGTAGCTGATACCGTGCTTCATGGCATCGAGGGGCTTATTGATCTTAACGGGCTTGCCGTCTATAAGGACTTCGCCGCCCGTGACCTTATCGGCACCGAAGATCGCACGTACGCACTCGCTTCGGCCGGATCCCAAAAGTCCCGTAAAGCCGTTGACCTCTCCCTTTCGTATAGAGAAATCGAAGGGCTTGATGCCTGTCGTTCCCGCGAGCTGCTTTGCCTCATATACGGGGGTCGAACTGTAATCTATCTTTTCCGTGTCGGACTCGCTCTTGATGTCGGCCATATCGTCAAAATCCTTGCCGAGCATCTTTGATACGAGCTGAACGCGAGGAAGGTCTTCTATTATATATTCACCGACCAGCTTGCCGTCGCGAAGAACGGTAATGCGGTCGCAGACTTCGTATACCTGCTCGAGGAAGTGGGTAACGAAGATGATGCCTACGCCTTTTTTCTTGAGGTCCAGCATCAGCTTAAAGAGCTTTACTACCTCCTGCTCATCGAGAGAGGAAGTGGGCTCATCGAGGATCAGTACCTTACAGTTCATGTCGACCGCACGCGCTATCGCGATCATCTGCTGTACTGCTATTGAGCAGCTGCCGAGCTGCTGGCGGGGAACTGCGGGGATACCGAGGTCCTCTAAGAGCTTTCCGGCCTCCGCGTTCATCTTTTTCCAATCCGTAAACTGTCCCTTAGTCCTGCCGATATACATATTCTCGGCTACCGTAAGATTCGGGCAGAGCGTGATCTCCTGATATACGGTACTGATGCCTATGTTCTGGGCATCCTGGGGAGATCTTATAATGACGGGCTTGTCGCTGCCCTTTATGTAGACTTCGCCGGCATCCTTGTGGTAAACACCGGTAAGTACCTTTATGAGTGTAGATTTTCCTGCCCCGTTCTCACCCATGAGAGCATGGATCTCGCCTTCTCTCAATGTGAAGTCAACCTGCTCGAGCGCGCGAACGCCGGGGAAGTATTTGCATATCCCGCGCATTTCCAAAACAGAGTTCTTTTCCATACTTCTTTGACTCCTGTCTTTTGCATAAAAAGGGCGTGCGATGCGGGGAAGCCACACCGCACACCCTCAGAGCTTATGTGATATTTGTGGTGGTTATCTTAATTGGGATCAGATACCGAAATTATCAACGTCTTCCTGTGTGATAGTAGCTGCGTCAAAGCCTCTCTCTTCCATGATGACTACCTTCTGAGAAGCACCGTTCTTGATGATGTCATCGATATAGGAAGCCTGGAAAGGATTGCACTGACCGTCGTAGTTCCAGCTGCCTGCGAGGAGCTCTTCGAGTGCCCATGTGTTGCAGTCAAAGCCCATGATGATAACGTCGCCGCCTACACCGTGAGAGATGTTAGCTGCATCGAGAGCCTGAGCGGCACCCTTAGCCATATCGTCGTTCTCAGCGTAGATAACGTTGAACTCAGTACCGGAATCGATAACGGACTGAACGATCTGCTGTGCTGTCTCTGCGTTCCACTCAGCTGTCTGCTGCTTTACGATATTCCAGTTAGCGTTGGAATCAGCCATGTCCTGAAGAGCACCGGAACGTCCGATCTGAGCGGATGAACCCATGACACCCTGGATGTGGATGATGTTGTATGTATCGAGATTCTGACCTGCGAGCCAGTCAACAGCCGTCTGACCTTCCTGAGCCATATCGGAAACGATGGATGCCTCGTAAAGGCTCTCGTCCGCGTCGATAGTTCTGTCGAAGAGGATTACCTTGATGCCTGCGTTCTTAGCGTCCTGAAGAACGGAATCCCAGCCGGATGTACCTGCAGCGGAGATAAGGAGATAATCAACCTCATCCTGTACGAACTGCTGTGCAGCCGCGATCTGCTCTTCGTTCTTGAGGCTGTAGTAGAAAGAAGCCTCGTATCCGTTAGCCTCTGTAAATGTAGCCTTCATGTCTCTGTCATTTGCCGTACGATAGCCGGACTCGTTGGGATCGTTATTGATGATACCTACCTTGATAAGTCCGTTGTCTTCCTCTTTCTTTGCACAGGATGCAATACCGAAAGCCATCGAAAGAGCGAGTGTGCCTGCGACCAGTGTTCTCAGAAATTTCTTCATTTCTTTGTCCCCTCTCTGCTTAGGATTTTTTGTATTCGAACCCGGGGTCCTCCGTGTTCTGACTACACTTAATCACAATGCTTCGGGGGCTCTCAACGATCCTCATATGGGGTTATGCGAATGGGCAAAGTGCCTAAATACAACTTGTTTTAGCGCGGCGGCGGGCATGACAATTCTTGTTTCGTTTCGCGTCGTTTGCCCGCTTTTGTTGATTATCTTTCGAAAAAGATACCGATTTCTTACGATGGGCGGCTGCTTTCGCGCGTGCGGGCGTGCTGCAATCTGACAACACCTCTTCGCGTGTACTCGAAAATCTTGATATCTCTCCGCGAAAGTCGATAAGAAATCCATGCCGGTTTTAGCGCCCCGCGGGCCAATCTGAAGATTTCTGAATTGATAGCGACGGCGGTCTCTTATAAGGTATCTGTAAGGGGTATTTAAGATGGCACAGATGTACAGACAGATCGCGAAAGAACTCGAGTCGGGACTGGCGCAGATGCGCCTTGACGGCAGGATGCGCCTGCCCACCGAAGAGGAACTATGCAGGATGTATTCGTGCAGCCGCCAGACAGTCCGCTCCGCCCTGGACCTCATGGTCGGCAAAGGCCTCATCATCAAAAAGCGCGGCAGCGGATCGTACATCTCGGATAAGGTCGCAGCGATCAGCAGGAGCGTGTTCCTGATCGTCGAGGACGAAGACGAATATACAAATCCCGAACTGATCCTAAGGCTTCGAAGCGCGCTCCGAAAGAGCGGCCTGGAGCTTCGTTGTCTCACGACTTCCGGGTCTTTCGAGAAAGAAAGAGAAGCGTTATCGCTCGCTTTATCATCCTCGCCCGCCGCAGTGATAATAGAACCCATATCGAATATACTTCCCAACCACAACCTGCCCCTGATAGGCTCGATCAGCGCTCAGGGGATCCCGGTCATTTATCTAAACACTTCCTACCCGTCGCCCTCCGACGCGATGTGCATAAGAGAGGACAATATCGACGGCGCCAAGAAGCTCGTCACTTATTTGAAGGACAAACGCCACACGAACATCGCATGCATATTCCGCTGCGACGACTCGAGGGGCCTCGAGCGCTACAAGGGCTACGTCGCCGCGCTCTATGAGAACGGCCTGCCTTTCGACGAGAAGCGCGTGAATTTCTTCACGGGGAACGACCGCCGGAGGATCCTCGCGGGGAACGACGAATTCCTCTGCAGGGTAGTCGCCGAGATGCCCCCTGAGGTGACCGCCGTGATCTGCCAGAACGACGAGATCGCCTACCGCCTCCAGATGGTCCTGGGGAAGGTTCGGAGTGCCGGCCGCCGCGCCCTCGAGGTGGTGAGCTTCGACAACAGCTACTATGCGAGCACCGTCTCGCGCATCACTTCCCTCGGGCACAAGAACCGCGACCTGGTCACGGCGATCACCGACGCCGTCTGCCGCCGCAGATACATGCCCGAGCCCATAAAGTGGCAGCTGCACGTGAGGAGCTGAAGGTCGGCGGCGGGAAAAGTCGTAAGAAACGTCGCTTTTCAAAATAAAAAACGACACTTTTATAGACTTTTGCCCACGAAAGCCCACTCCCGCCGGTCGCGAGTCACCAAATTGGTCACCGGGAACCTTTGCTGGTGACCATTTTAGTGATTTTCGGCTGATTTTCACCAAATTGGTCACTGAGAGCGCCTTCCGGTGACCAATTCTGCGAATCCTGCGCGAAAGCCCCCGGTCGCCGCGGGGCGGAACCACGCGGCACTCGCCGCACGCTGCCCCCGGCACCCCCGCGCCATCAATAACATCTCGAATCTATAAAGCTCTGCGTCAGGTCTTCCTTGGTGTAAGTGAACTCGGGGACGTAGACCTGGCGCGACATGTCGTAGCCCTGCCTGTAGGTGCTGATGAGGCCTTCAAGGATCGGGCCGATCAGCGGGTTGCACTCGACGCACAGCGCGATGTCGCCGTCGAGGCAGTACTGCAGCGCCTCCCTCGTCGCGTCGAAAGTTATTATCGTCACCTGACCGTCTTCGCCGTAAGTGATGCCGGCGTCGTCCATGGCGCGCATCGCGCCGAAGGTCATGTTGTCGTTCTCGCTATAAAGGACATCGATATCCGTATTCTCGGCGAGGTATTCGGAGACGACTTCGTATGCCTTGGCCTCCGTGTAGTCGCCGCAGAGCTGGGCTGCAAATTCCCAGTTCTCGTGCTCCTCGACCGCGGTCTCGAGCGCCTGCGTACGCAGGATCTGCGCCGTGGCTCCGTAGGTGCCCTGCAGGTGCAGGATCTCCAAGGTACCATCCCCGTTATCGATATCTTCCTGCTTGTCGAGCCAGCCTGCGGCCATCGTGCCCTGATAGAGGAAGTCGGATCCGATGTTGGAGAGGTAGAGGCTGTCGTCCGTGACGGATACGGATCGGTCCATGATGATGACCGGGATGCCCGCCGCCTTTACCTCGGCGAGAACGGAGTCCCATCCCTCCTCGACGGTCGGCGCGATCACGATGAAGTCCACACCCTCGAGGATGAAATTTCGTACGGCCGCGAACTGATTATCCTGGTTCTGCCTTGCATTGACGACGCGAAGCTCGTAGCCCTTATCCTCGGTAAAGGTATCGATCATGGACTGGGTGTTGGCTATCCTCCAGTCCGATTCGGATCCTACCTGCGAGAAGCCGATGACGAACAGATCCTTGTCGGTCTGCTCAGGCTGCGTCGCCGTACATCCTGCTATATTGACCGCGAAAGCGGCGCATAGGATCAAGCTATAGAATCGTCTCATCTTCCATATCTTCCTTTCCGGGGAATCTGATCTTAATGGTCGTCCCCTCGCCTGCCGCGCTTACGACATCGAAATTGAAATCGTCTCCGTAGAGGAGCCTTAATCTCTTGTATGCAGATACGAGTCCGAAGCTCGTAGTGTCTTCGTTGCTGATCTTCGCCCTGAGCGCAGCGAGCTCCTCCGAATCCATGCCCGCGCCGGTATCCCTAACCTCCAGGATGACGTTATCGCCGTCGGGCCTTCCCGTTACGGAGATAAGACCCTTGCCGCGCTTGGGCTTGAGGCCGTGGTAGATCGCGTTCTCGACGAGCGGCTGGAGCGTGAGCTTGGGGAGCTTGAAACGCTCGACTGACGGGTCGATGTTGATCTCGAATTCCATTATGTCACGGTATCTTACCTGCTGGATCTCAAGGTAGCTTCTGATGTGCTTTGTCTCCTCCGCTACCGTTACGATGTCGCGGCCGTCGCTCAGGAAAGACCTGAAGTAGAACGACAAGCTCGTTACCATCTGCTCCGCCTGTTCGTTCTTGCCGCTTTCGATGAGCCACACGATCGCGTCCAATGTGTTATAGAGAAAGTGCGGATTGATCTGCGCCTGGATGAGTGCGAGCTCCGTTTCGCGCAGGTGGATCTGCTCTTCGCGGTTGAGCTCAATCTGGCGGTTGAGCCTTTCGACCATGTCCTCGATACCGCTTGAAAGCAGCGCGAGATTTCGATCATTCGTCTCGACCGGTGTGTGTGCGCTCAGGTCGCCGCCGCCTATCGCCTCGACTCGGCTGTTCATCTCCATGATGGGCCCCGTTATGCTGTTACTCAGCTTGAACGCACGCCTCAGGATAACGAGGCAGACCCAGATCGTCATGACGGAGACGAGGATTATCTCGGCCGTGAGCCAGTAATCAAGGCGCTTTTGGATGCTCGCCATCTCGCCTGCCTCGTGGTAGAGGTAGACGTAGAAATTATCCTGGATGAGCTGCGTGATGCCGTAGATATTCGTCTCGAGCTGCTCGATACGCTCGTCGTACTGCTCGGTCTCCTGTATGCGCTCCATGTATGTCGTCATGTTGTCGCACAGCTGGATAACGTTCTTCATGGCCTTGCGGCTGTTCTCGTTCTTCGTGCTGCCGAGGAGCTCCTCCGCAAGATTCCTAGCCGATGATACATCGTCCCACGGGATCTCGTCGCTGCTTCCCGAGACGTAGAGATACATCTTGAGGTCGACGTCGTCCTTGAAGTTCTGGTTAAATCCCGATGCCGCCGCGATGTTGCCGCTTACCGACGCGAACATGATGTTACGCGTGACGATCATGGCGATTATCGTTATAAAGAGAAAGATCACGGGAATAAAGAGCTGCAGGAGCAGACGGGACATCTTGCCCTTTATCGTGTCTCTCTTGAAGTGATCCCGCATTCCCGTCATCCTTCTTCGAATTCCCCGTTACGGTACTGACTCGGCGTGCAGCCTGTCTTCTTCTTGAATACGAAAGAGAAATATCTCGGATCCTTGTAACCGATCTCACCCGCGATCTCGCCCGACCTCTTGTCGGTCTTTCGCAGCAGCTGCTTTGCCTTCTCCATTCGCTTCTTCGTTACATACTCAACGAACGAAAGCCCGACCTTCTGGCTGAACATGGCGGACAGGTAATTCGCACTGATGTTGCTTGCGATAGCAACCGAATCGAGGGAGATATCCTCGTCCTTATAGTGGTTATCGATGTAGCGCATCGCGCTGTCGATGATGTCGCTGTTTCTCTTCATGGCCTCGGCATCCCTGACGGAGATCGCCTTGGTGAGAGCATCTATGAGGTTCTGCCTGAACTCCTCCGCTCCGATCTTTATGTCGATATTGGGGATCGACGGATTGATGTCGGGATCCTCTATCCCCTCCTCGCGAAGCGCCAGCTCGACATTTACGCGGATGCTGACCAGGAGATAGTACCGAAGGAGCACCGAGTCCTCCATTCCCTTAAAGCCCGCGATATATTCATCGGCGAAAGACTCTGTCTCGGCCTGCATACCCGTCCTCACGAAATTTCGGATTATCATGGGATCAAGCTTTGCCGCATCCATCGAATCGAGGTCATTGGCATTGGGAGCGCAGTATTTCGTCTTAACGAGTTCCGAGTTGAAGATATGCTCATCGGGGAACAGGTGACGATAGGCAAAAGCACGGTTCGCGTCCGCGTAACAATGTGACAGACCGCTTAATCTCGCGGTCGGAACGCCTACCGCCGCATACCACTCGAGGTCCGCCTGAGCCTCCTCGCAGTGCTGTCTTATCATGTCGACGCACCTGTCGGTGAGCATCGGGAGACGGTCGAGGTCACCCTTTATGAGCACCGCATACGACAGGAGATTACATCTGAAGAGGATATATCCCGGGAACTGCATGAAGTGTCCGATCAGGCTCTCCATTACGTTCGCCGCATCGTCCGCATAGCTCGACTGCTTGGCATCCCTGATCGTAAAGATCACGAGGTTATAGCCGTTCGCCGAGAGGTTCAGGTGCAGCTCGTTCGCCTGCTCGTAGATCTGCTGGACCGACATCGAGCCCTCGACGAGCTTTTCGAAGAATGCCCTGTGCGAGAATCGCTCGAACTTCTTAAATTCCTGCTCGTATTTGCTTATATAGTTCTGCTGCTCGGACGCCTCGGAGATCTTCTGCTTTATCTCCTCTATGACATTGATCATGTCGGTGCGCGTTACGGGCTTAAGAAGGTATCTTTCAACACCCAGTTCGATCGCCTGGCGCGCGTACTCGAAGTCGCTGTAGCCGCTTATGATGATTATCTTTATGTCGGGGAATTCGTTCATCACGATCTTGCAAAGCGACAGTCCGTCCATGAAAGGCATCGTGATATCGGTAATGAGGACATCGGGTTTGAGGCTCCTTATCATGGGGAGCGCCATCTCGCCGTCCGGGGCATCGCCTACGAACTCAAAGCCGTATTTCTCCCAGGGGATCATGTCGCGAAGTCCTTCGCGAACGATACTCTCGTCTTCACAAATAAAAACCTTGATATTTTCCATACGAATCTACCCATCCTAGGATAGTACTATCGTATCATTGGAAACAGATATCAAACAACCGAGTATTTTTAGGATTTATATCAAAATCTTACGGTATTTCGACGGGGCCGCGCCAAGAAACGGGAGGATCACTCCATCTCGATCCTGCCGCTCTTTATGAGCTTTAAGAGGATATCGGCGATCTTCGGGTCAAACTGCGTACCCTTGTTTGTCTCGATCTCGTTGAGGATGGCTTCTTTCGTGAGCCTCTTCCTGTAAACCCTTGGAATTCATCGCATCGAAAGAATCCGCCACGCATATCATACGTGCGATAAGCGGGATATCTTCGCCCGCCTTGCCCTCGGGATAGCCCTTGCCGTCATATCTCTCGTGATGGTATAGCGCACCCTCTTCAACGTTCTTAAGGCTCCTGAACCTTCTCAGGATATCGCCTCCGTGAACCGTATGGGCCTTGATCCTCTCGAACTCCTCGTCCGTCAGGCGCCCGGGCTTTGTAAGGATACTGTCGGGTACACCGATCTTTCCGCAGTCGTGAAGGAGCGCAACGTAGTAGATCCTGTCGAGCTCCTCGCCTTCAAAGCCCATCTCCTCGGCGATAAGCCTCGTATACTCCGCAACTCTGTTCGAGTGACCGTTCGTATAGGGATCCTTGGCATCGATAAAGCCTGTGAAGGTCTCGATCGATTCCTTTATCATCTCGTTATCGTGCTCGTGGCGCTGATTATACTTTCTGATCTCGAGTGAGAAGATGATCACGCCGATAAGTGCGATCGACCATATAGCCATGGCAACAACCGCGATCTCGAACAACGGCTCGTTTCGAAGGAGCCTGTGAAGCGTATAGTCGATCTCGAGCGTCGAACCGCTGATATCCTCGCCGATGGGAACATATATGATCATGCCGGGGATGGAGCTCTCGCCCGAGCTTACGGGGATCTCCATTGCATCGCCCGAATTCGGAAGATAGAGCAGATACTCGCCGGGCTTCATGTGGACCAGCACTTCGCCGTCTACTTCTACCGTGTCGAAAGAGAACGCACTCGGGTCAAATTCGCGAAGGTCGGGGATCGTGTCGGAATAGCCTTCCTGAAAGATCGTAAGAGAACCGTTCCACGCGGACATCAGATAGACGTCGCGGTCAAACGTGAGCTTGTAGGTATAATCGGATAATTCGTCGTCAGTATTGTTCGATACATAAAAGTCGTAAGTGAAAGCCTGGAAATCGGGATCCTCTATGCCCTCGCCTTCAAGGTCGAATATCTTGGTCCAGGTACTGCTCCTGGCAACTATCCTGACGGATACATCCTGAGACTCGTCATCCTGATCTCTGAAGAGCAGATCACCCGACAATATCTTTTGGTGAACGGTCTCGTTGAATTCGTAATTTCTTAAGTAGCTGACGATAAAAATAGCCGCAATAATGAGCAGCGTAGCGGAAAAGATCGCGATGATATTATTGCGTTTCTCTTTCGTCATCTCAGTTGCTCCTCAGATACAGCGATGCGCCACCGCAGAAGGCGCTAATACTCAAATTACGTTAACATTATAGCACCGCGACGAACTCGCCGACACAAAGAAAAGGCATGATTTAAGTAATGTTAACAGTGGCTTTACATAGTTTACAGAATAAAAGATAAGAGGCTGCCTCGTCAGTGGAGACAGCCTCTTGAGATCACTTAAAGGGGTTCACCGAAGTATTGATCATAATAATCAATTTCATGTTCTATACCCGGTTCATCGAATATCATGACCATAACGAACATATCATCCTCGATCTGATGCACATAGAGATACGTCGGATACGGTTGATCTCCGAGAGTATCACCGTCGATGTATCTTGTCCATTCATTACCGGCCAGAGTCACTGTCTCCGTGGATACAAAATCCGCCTCCCAGAATTCAGCCATCAGTTCATCCATGGTCGCACCGTCATGAAGATAAAGACTTGTATTAAAGCAGTAGATCTGAACTCCCGCCATAGTACTAACGGGCTCCCATGTTCCTTCGGGCTTTAATCCGCCTTCGAGATCCTCGGGTCTGTAGGAATCGATCTCGTTATATCCGTCAGGGATCTGAAACGAGAATCCGAAGTACGAACTGCTGTATACACCGTCCTCGATAGTTCCGGGTGTATAGTTCGTGCCAAGTGTAAACATCTCATAAGAATCATACTGAGCAGGTTCATCAGGCAATGCCACAGGCTCGGTACGCGGTTCAAATCCGTCAGGATAAGAAAGGCCGTATCCTTCTTCGAGGAAGCACTCGTCAGTTAAGATCTGATCTACGGATCCGTACCAGGGCTCGGGAAGTCTGCCGCTGAACTCTCCGCAGCCGCAGAGGACATCTGAGATACCCTTGCCTTCGGAGCCCGGAAGATAACACATTACTACACTGTCCCAATCAGCATAATCAGACTGATCCGGTATTACCTGACGTCCTGCAACGATACATGTAACAGTAGGCTTTCCGAGAGCTGCAGCTTCATCTATCGCATCTCTGTTCTCTTCGAGACCCATCATGCCGCAAAGCTCAAGATCCTCTGTATCACCATACCATTCGGCATAAGATCTCTCACCTACACAAAGGATCACTACATCAGCCTCTTCGGGATCTGTTACTACTTCGATACCGTAATCCTCCGAATATCTTTCGAATGCTTCGAGGATAGTAGTAACTCCCTCGATATCTTTCGTAGTACTCTCTACCCATCCTATTGTCCAGCCGCCGCACTGTACACGCGGATTATCGCAGGCGGGTCCCATGATATATACCTTTGTACCTTCAGTCAAAGGCAATACGTCGTTATCGTTCTTAAGGAGTACAAGGCTCTTTTCTACAAGCTGCTCTGCAACTGCTCTGTATTCCATTGAACCGACTTCTGTCTGTACCGTGTCTCTGTTCTCGAAGAAGGGATCGTCAAAAAGACCCGCGTCCTTCTTTACCCTTATGATCCTCGTAACGGCATCGTCTATCCTCTCCATCGTGATATCGCCGTTATTTACCGCATCGATGATTATCTGTCTTGCCTCATCGTAACGGGTACCCTCCATATAAAGATCGATACCGCAGTTGATACCGAGGATGATCTGCTCTTCATATGTCTCGGGGGATGTGCCCTGAATACCGTCGTAGTCACTTACGATAAAGCCTTCAAAGCCCATCTCATTCTTGAGGAGCCAAATGTAATCGGGATTCTCGTGCATCTTCATTCCGTTAAGGGATGTGTAAGATACCATTATCGTCTGAACACCCGCATCGATCTGAGCCTGATAAACAGCGACAAGTTCCGCGATCTCCTCATCGGTAAGATCCGTATCTCCGCGGTCGATCAGTCGGTCAAAACCGCCGCTGCTCTCACCAGTACCGTAAATAACGTTACCGTCACCGAAATAGTGCTTTGCGCAAGCCACCGCACCGCCGTCTACCAGACCTCTGGTATAAGCTGTACTGAGGGCCGTGATCCTGTCGAGATCGGTACCGTAAGATTCGTATGTTCTTCCCCATCTGGGGTCATTGGACTGAGCAACACAGGGATAGAGATTCCACGGCATATGGCAGATAAGAGTCTCGTCCGCAACGATCAGACCCATCTGATACATCAGGTCTTCGTCATTAGCAGCTCCGAGTCCGATATTCTGCGGGAAATAGACTGCGTTAATACAATAGCCGACACCATGAACATCATCCTGTCCGTATATAAAGGGGATACCCGCATCCGACTCAATGGCTGCCTGCATATAACCATCGCATCTCTCTTGCCAATCCTCCATCGAACGACCGTATCCGCCGTAGATACTTCCGATGCCGTATTCTCCCATATAATCGAATCCGGTATCAGTCTCTGCTCCCATTACCATCTGAGCCGCCTTCTGCTCGAGAGTCAGGTCTGCCACGATCTCCTCGGGAGTCATGGTCGCATAGAGCTCGTACTTGTATCCGGGGATCTCGTTCGACGTCTCGGTCGGCTCGGCAGTATCCGTGATCATCGTTGTAGTCTCGCTCGCATCAGGCGTCTTACCGCATGCGGCGCAAGACAAGATCATCGAAGATACGAGAAGCAATGCCAGTTGTCTTTTCATGGAATCCTCCTTAAAACGCATATCCGCTTATTCATTGATAATCTCAGTATAACAGACTGTCAAAGAACATTTACTGTAAAAAGAAGCAGTCTTAATGATCCAAGACTGCTTCTTTGTGGGGTATGAATAATAAGGGATAGAAAATACTGATTTGTGTATCAGCCTAAACCGTTACCGATAAGAAGATCGTGTATGTCGTTTTCGTCGTACTCGACTGTATTGCCCGTAGTCCTGATCTCAAGGCCGTCTGCGATAGCCTCGCATTCCTCCATGCTCTCATTACATGTGACTACGATGATATAGCCTTCTACTCTGTTAAACATGATGTAATAATATACGGGCCAACCTTCAATACCGCCGCTTTCTCCGGACAGCCTGTAGATAGTAAGATCTCCGTCTTCCTCCTCCGACTCGGAATCAATTGTATCCATCATAAATATGCTTCCGTCAGATCCGAGAGCGGATGTGTAAAAGATCGTGACATTATATCTGTCTTGCCTTTCGCTATCGTAATTAACTCCCTGCGCACCGGGCGTCCATTCGTCGGAACCGCCAAAACACGGCGTATATCCTTCGGGAACATGCGTCGTCATGATCTCGATCTCATTACATACACTCGGGCCTTCGAATGTAAATATCTTGGTGACTCCGTTGTATACCAGATCCTGTGATTCCTCAACAAAGGATTCTTCTGATCCTTCGGGAGTTACGTATTCAACCGGTTCTGATTCGAGAGTAACGAGAACCGTTTCCTCGGGCTCGGCATCTCTTACCGACATTCTTCCTTCTATCGCAGCATATGTGGTCACACCAAGCGCTGTGATCAGTGCTGCAACTACAGCTATAGTTACGATTTTCTTTTTCATATTTCCGGATCCTGATACTACTTCACGGTTATGCGATTCCAGAGCCTCCGCTCTGTACTCTTCGGAAATATTATGAACGGCTTCTGAAATGACTTCCCTCTTCATATCAGTTTCTCCTTTCTTAAGAATGTTCTGAGTTTTTCTCGAACACGAAATAGTCGAACTGATACTACTGATTCTTTAAGACCCGTGTTTTCCGCGATAGTCTGCACGGAGTCCGAAAGGTAATATCTGCTTACGAACATAATGCGATCCTGCTTCTTCAAAGTCGCGAGAAACCTGTCGATCGCCTGCGTCAGGACTTCCGCTTCACACTCCTCGGCGGGCGAACCGGAAGCCTTAAGGCACTCTTCCAGCTCGTCTAAGGCTACATCGTAATTGCTGTTCCTTCGCTCAGCCGTGTTATAGCGATATCTGTCCAGCGCTTTCTTACGAGCTATATCGATAAAGAAAGCACTAAGCGATTGAGGCTTCTCGGGAGGGATAGAATTCCAGGTCGCGAACAGCGAATCGTTCACGCACTCTGATGCATCCTCCTGATCCTTTAAGATGTTCGCACAGATAACTTGCGCAAGTTTTCCGTATTTGGTAGATAATTCTTTAATTGCCTGCTCCGAGCGCTCAAAGAACAAGTCAATTATCCTACTATCATCCATTATTCAGCTCCTTTTTCGTGTCTCACCTATATAGACGAGAAACGAAAAGCAATCTTTCAATAAAATTTCTTTTACTGCGGCAATATTATGCCTCCGAAATAATCGGGATTGCCGTGCTCATCATTAAGGATAAAACCTCTTGTATACAGGAGGACATATGTGCCGTCAGCCTTTCGCGCACGATAGTACATAGGACGGACCTGCGCATTCTCGGACTTTAAGTACTCGATCGCTTCGGCATAAGCCTTGAGGTCATCGGGATGGATATAGTCATGCCACACCGTATCAGCGTGATACAGATACTCGGATTCGACGCCGAAATCATTGACCATGGGAAGCGACCACCTGGAGTAATCGAACCTCAGGTCATTTAAGTAGACATATCCGCCTCCCGAGATCGTATAGAGAGCGCCAAAGAGCCTGTCGAGCAACATCTTTCTTTCGGGCGTAATCGTCTTTTCCGTCGCGGCCTCCCTGACGTCATTCGTGAGGTCAGCCGACTTCAAGGATTTCTTGTTGTCATACATGAGCTCATCCGCGCGTCTGAATACTGAATCGAAATCTTCATCAAGATCGGGGATATATTCGGACATTCCGCTCGCGATAACGGGGCCGGAGCGCGTCCTGCCGTTCATCTCGGATGTGTCTCTTACCTTCTTAAGGAGCAGCTCACGATCATCGTAGTCATGACCGAATAAGACAACCGCAAATTCATCTCCGCCGATCCTGAATACGGGACTGTGCTCGAATATCTCGCAGATCGTCCTGCTGGTCGTCCTGATGACTTCATCTCCGAAAGCATGACCTCGCGTATCGTTTATGTGCTTCAGGTCATTTACGTCGCACATTACGACTCCGAAATGAAGATCCTCACCCGCTCTGATCCTCGCGTCCACGGTCTGCGCATACTCGGCGAAAGCATTCTTATTCTTGATGCCGGTAAGCTCATCGAGCCTTGCCATTCGCTCTACGGACTGAAGGTTCTTTCGCTGCTCTTCCTGAGCCTGATACTCATCTTCGATATTCTCGATGCAGCAGAGGATATGCTCTTTATCTTCACACATGACATATGCCTGACGTACGTGCGTTATCTTGCCTTCCGAAATGATACGGTAGATCATCGAGTAGGAACGCTCGGACTTGAGCCTTCGAGCGATATCTTCCTTATCGTAGAGCCTGATCTCGCGCTCCAGGTCATCCGGATGAACGTACTTAGGTGAATTGCCTCTGGCGATCGCGAAGAAGTCCTCGCCCTTTAAGGGTACATCGAGATCCTTTATGACTTCCGACGAGATGAACTTTACATAGTTTCCCGATTCGAATTCTATGTAGTAGAGAACCTCGAAATGCTTAGCCAGCGTTGTAGCTATCTGGCTGAAAATGCTCTGATCTGCATCCATACACGTTTCCTCTTATCCGTAGTTGCTGCCGAACGCGCTGTAAGCCATATGTAAGTCAAGTTTCTTTAATTATACCGCGCGAAAACCCGCAGAAAAATACAAAATTTTATTCGCGTATTTATATAAATGCCAGATTTCTTACGTCGGAAGAGATGCGGTAAGCACGATAAAGATATGCCACAGCACCGACAGGATGAGAACGGGATTTAAGAGTACGACCGCCGGCATGATGCGCGGAGTCTTTCGAAGCGTGACGATCCAATAGACAGTCGTCACCACGGCAGGCGCGAACAGGACAATATTTTGAAGAACCATCGCCCATGATTCGAGCCACCAGCCCCAGCCGAATATCTTGTCGAACATGGTTTCCGCGATCAGATAAAATACGCCCCAGAAAGCGAATGCGCATATCACGATAATAACGATCTTCCTAAGAAGACCACCGAAACTTATCTTTCCCATATAAACTATCCCCCACAGATACTTCCTGATACGATTGTATCACATGGATCTGCGGCGATAGATCTTCTTTATCTTCTTGACGGTAGCATTTCCGCCGCCGTCGTCTATGAGGACATCACATTCTCCCTTTACGCTTCCGAAAGTGATCGCTTCCTTTATGCACGTAAAGTCCTTGAGCTTCCTGAGCATATTCTGCTTTGTCGCATTCGGGGAATAGATCCTCAGGTAAAAATATCCGTCGTACTCGGAGTCGGTGATCGTCACACGGATCGTATCCGCGAATCTCTCATTAAGAGCTTTCGCGAGGTCCTGTATCTTATCGTGTGTATCAAGGACCGTGATGTAGAGCACGAGCTCGTAGTCATCGTATCTCCTGAACCTGTTGCTCACGTAGTTTCTATAGGGAAGCTCCCTCGACTTCTCGAAGAGGTCCTTCTCCGCGGGGTTCTCGAGGTCACCGTAGAATACGAGTATCGTCTCATCGTACATGATGTTAACGAAGCAGTTCATGCCCCTTTGTGTGATCATCCTCTCACAGGTATTACATGCATAATCGGGCAGGTACTCGGTCGCGAGATAATCCTTCGTCTCGAGGTCATAGATAGCCGCGCCGTCCATTACGATAAGTGGCAGCTTTAGCTTTACGCCCTTCATGAGCGATACGACTACCGCGGGCGTGTGGATCGTAGATATGGTAAACTTGAGGCCGCTGTCGATCAGTCTGTTGAGCTCGACCTTGCTGTACTGGGCTGCCGTCTCATCGTCGTTAATGAGGACATCATCGATACCGCAGACATAGAGCGTTTTCGTGTCGTATTTTCTCGGGAAGCGGAAGTTATTGACGATGACTCCGACGCCGATACCGATGAACGTATCGAGTATCCTGTTGAATACAAAGAGCGTGGGATCCTCATCGAAAGAATGCGTCAGCGCGATGCTCAGGAATACGGAGCAGGAGAAGAAAGTAGCTTCCCTCTTGTTCATTACTACAGTCGAATAGATAAGAGGTATTACCATCAGCGAAGCGAGGATATAGGACGGGAGCGACTCCTGCATACCCACAAGTCTTACTCCTACTATATAGACGAATCCGAACAGAGCTCCGATAAAGGTACCGATAGTCCTCTGACCCGCATTGCTCCTGGTCGTCTCGTAGTTCGGCTGCATACACCAGATGGCGGAAATGGCACTATAGAAAGGCAGGCCGTTACCCATACCGGTCAACGTCCTTATGTAATAGATCACCATGCACAATGCTACCGCTACGGCGGACTTTACGATCCTCGCACCTATAGGCGGCAGCTTTCCCGTTCTTTGCATCTCCTGCCTCTTTCTCAAACAAAAACGGCACTGAAAATATCAGCGCCGTCGCTTGAATTTCATCGTCATTATGTCATATCGGATTTTCGGTTGTCAATGTCACTCCATGTCCTCGAAGATCACGACGTTCTTTCCGTGCTGCTTGCCGTAATACATGCGCTCGTCAGCCTTCTTTATGACCTCTTCGGGCTCCTTATATTCGGCACTGTATTCCTCGAGTCCTATGGTGGTAGTAACGAAGATCTGCTTGCCGAAGAAAGCCGTGGGATTGGACTCTATAGTCTTTCGAAGTCTCTCGACCTTTCCCTTTGCGGCAGCCATATCGCAGCCCTTAAGGACGATAACGAATTCCTCACCGCCCCATCTGCAGATATCGCACCCGGGGAGCTCATCCTTGATCATCATCGTAACCTGAAGGAGCACTTCATCACCGGCCTCGTGACCATATGAATCATTTACTCTCTTAAAGTCATCTATGTCGCAGAAAGCTATGCAGAAAGCCTCCGACTTAGAATCGTTCATAAGCGACTTAACGAGCGGGAGGAAACCTCTTCTGTTAAGAAGGCTCGTAAGCGCATCTTCGTGTGCATCGGCCGACAGCTGCTGGTTCTCTTTTCGAAGGCTGTTCAGCGCATTCTCGGTCATATAGATATACATCGCATTGTAGTACATCGTCGAGAATACCATCGCGAAAGCGGAAAATACGACAAGGATCAGCATGATATTTGACGATACCTTGTAGACCGGTTCCGCGTTAAAGAATCTGAAGTATAAGACGGCGAAAGTCAGGAAGTTCAATGCGAGCATCATGACGATCCGCCACCTGTGCTTCCCCTTAAAGAGCAGGCATCCGAAATAGATGATTATCGGGATTATCGAGAACAGGAAACAATATGTTCCGCAGCGAAGTCCGACAAAGTAGGTCGACACTATGGTGTAGAACGTAACCTCCAGGATTATGCTCACGTATACGGGCATAAAATGTCCGAACCTTACCAGGATATAACAGAATGTATAAACGACTACGCTCAGGATATTAAAGCGCACGAGCGGCGTGACTCCCGCTATTGCAAAGATGACGAGCAAAAGGGCATGTACGACACCCATAACGGCTACGGTTATACGGGGTGCATTATCGACGCCGAAGCGAAGCAATCCGAGGATCCCTTTCGCATTAGAATTATCCATCTTGAGCTGTTTTGTAAACGATGACATTACCTGCTTATTCCTCTTATACCTTATCCTGCTGTACCTTATTATTTTCACATGAAATGGAGCAAATGCATATAAATTTACTATGAATAAAATGTGGCACGAAAGTTCACGTATATAAAAAGATCGGAGCTGCCGACTTGCGACAACTCCGATCTTCTGTGAATGATATATCTCCCTATCAAGCCTCGTAGAATGTGCCTGATGTGCTGCCGGGAGCAGGTGTACCTGCGGGAACGATAAGGATCTCGATACCCTCAAGTCTGTATGCATAACCTGCACTACCGCAAGACTCACCGTCTCTTGCCCAGCCTGTCCAGCCGAAGTTCTGTACGTGTGTTCTGTAGTAGACATCGTACTCATCGGCATTCTCACCTGTGAGCTCGATCTGGATAGCCTCAAGTCTCAAAGACTGACCTTCAGTACCGGAGAATCCGCCGTCACATGTCCAGCCTTCTTCCCATCCGATATTCTGGATGTGAGTCCTGTACTGGATACCTACGCCGTCAAGGCCGTTAACTGCGATGTGGATACCCTCGAGGCGGAGGCTGCGGCCTGTTGTACCTGCGCAGAGACCGTCTGATACTCCGGCCTGCCAGCCGATGTTCTGTACGTGTGTATCGTAAGAAACGTATGTGACTGCAGCATCCTTGCGAACGATCTTGATCTGCATACCTTCAAGTCTTAAAGACTGTCCGGATGTACCTGCAACTTCACCGTTCTTTACCCAGTCCATCCAACCGATGTTCTGAACATGAACTCTGTAGTAGATATCGTAGTTGCCTGCAGCGGAACCCGTAAGCTCTACCTGCATAGCCTCAAGTCTCAAGGACTGACCGGATGTACCTGCAGCCTGACCGTCAGATACCCAATCCTGCCATCCGATATTCTGTACGTGAGTCTTATAACGTACTCCGAGGTCCTCATTGGACTGGATGTTGATAGCCATAGCCTCAAGTCTTAAGGACTGACCCTCAGTGCCTGCCATAGCTCCGTCGTATACATAGTCCTGCCAACCGATGTTCTGTACGTGTGTGCAGTAGTTGACGGATACGTCAGATCTTGTGGAACCCAATACGGAAGCGGGTGCAGAAGGTGCTACTGCGGGTGCTGCGGATGTGCTCGAAGAGCTTGAAGAACTCGAGGAGCTCGAAGAACTTGAAGAACTTGAAGAGCTTGAAGAGCTGCTCGAAGAACCGCCTGAATAGCCTGAACCGTAGTATGTTCCGCCGCCTGCGCCGTTACCGTTTACACGAGCGGAGTAAGAAGCTGCCGCATCGAGGTTGAATATCTTGTTAGCGCCTGTCTGAAGCTCTGTTGTTGTCATTCTTCCGTGAGGGTAGCAGTTGTTGCCTGTAGGTGTAAGAACCTGCCACTGCATAGCCCATGTAAAAGCTACCCATCCGTAGTAATCGATATCAAGGAAATCGTCATACCAGTCTGTTCTTCCGTAGTCAGTAGCTGTTCCGAAACCGAGTACTCCTGCATATCTGTGAGCCATGAGAGCAAAGTCTTCTCTGTTGATGAGCTCATCGGGGCAGAATGTGTTATCGCAGATCCTGGGATAACCGAAGCAGATATTGTTCTGCTCACCCCACTTGATAGCATTCTCGTAAGAAGAACCGCTGATATCAGTGAATCTGGAAGCACCGCCTACTCCGGGGCTGCCTGCAAGCTCATAAAGAAGCTGCATAGCCTGGCCTCTTGTAGCGAATGTCTCAGAGCCGGAGTGACCGTCAGATGTCGTGTAGTAGCAGTCAGGAACATCAGAGCCTGTATATGTGCTGTTAACGGAAGTCTCATCATCGATACATACGATGTGCCTGAGCTGATCGAAAGGATCCTGGCTTCCGCCGTAGTTGATCATATATGAGTGAATGGGAGCTCCGAGATTGTTTCTCTCGTTGGTAACGGCGCCATTGTTATATGCTTCGCAAAGGCGGCTGTTGTTGGCGAAACTGATGGAGTCCATGTGACAACCGTAGACATAAAGGAAATAAAGTCTGGGGTTATTGGAAAGATCAAGTGAGCTCAGACCGTAGTCACAGTCGAGACGAAGATCCGCAAGTCTGGGATTCTGGCTCAAATCCAAAGATGTGATGCCTTCGTTCCAACCTGCAACGAGCCACATGAGGTTAGGGTTGTTGCGAGTATTAAGGCTTGTTACGCCGTTAGATGCGCAGTTATAGTACTCGAGCTCGGGAAGTCCGCTGATATCAACGTTTCCGAGATTCTCGTTATCCCATACGTCAAGTCTCTTGAGCTTGGGGTTATTAGATACATCCAAAGATGTGAGGTTGTTCTTGAATGCTGCCAGCTCACAAAGGAGAGGATTGCCGGAAAGATCGAGAGACGTAAGTCCGCATCTGCTGCAGAAGAGATTCTCGAGCTTGCTGTTCTGTGTTACGTCAAGTGAAGAAAGATCAGGGTTTGAGTTACACTCTACGTAAGCCAGCTCGGGGTTATTCCTGAAGTTGATGGAAGTAAGCTGACACTCGAAGCAGTATACCCAAACGAGTTCGTCGAGACCCGTGAAGTCCAATGATGTGAAGTCATTATTGGAACACCAGATACCCTTAAGGTGAGTATTGCTGGAAAGATCCCAGTCGGAGATGTGGTTACCTTTACACCAGAGGCCCTCGAGCTCTGTAAAGTACTCGATACCCTCTACGGAGTAAACACCCATGTTCTCACAGTGAATGTTGATAGTGTAATCGATCTCCTGCTGAGACAGATATCCGTCTCTGTTCGTGTCGTGCACCGAGATCGCTTCCCTGAACTGAGCATCAGGAAAGTTGGTACTGTTGATCGCAACTCCGCTTGCTGCAAGAACGGGGATCGAACCGAATGTCGGCAATATCATTCCCGCAGTAACCAAAGCTGCCAATGGTTTTTTAAAACTCTTCATGTTTTAATTCCCTTTCCCTATATTTATTCGAATTGCTACCTGACCGGTCAGTATCGAACGAGTACCCCTTTCAAACCCGTATCAATACGTGCACAATTTGACAATTGTGAACAATCTGTTACGCATTTTAACATTTTGTTAACATGTATTCCATAGGTAATGATTGATAAAAAGTACTATTTATTCCACTAAAATTGTACGATTCGAATAAAAACCGCCAAAACTTATAACGCCCGTTAAGTACTGATTTTGCTTATAACAATCGTTATCTTTTTGCTTCTTTACGGCACCCTGGTTTCCGAGGCCAAAAGTTAACGTTTGTTATTATCCATACTGCAATATCGGACAATCTAACCACATTCAGGTTAATGTCGGTTAACTTACTTTTGTTAAGTTATAGACCCGGTTTCTGCCCTTTTGGTCACATACCGTTCATTTTCGTGGTCTTAAAATACTTTGACTATCAAAGTATTACCTCACATTTGCCTAGAAGTGCAGTATTGCAGATACCCCGAAGGAACTAATATGAGTTTAGAAGGCTACCGAACAACGATTAACTTTTCGGAACGGTCCAAAGGAGAAGGGTATGAACTATAAGATCTATAATAACGATTCACAGGAGTGGGTACTCCTTATTCACGGTCTCGGCGGAAGCATCAGGACATGGAAATATCAGATCGAGGACTTCAGCGAATATAACGTTATCGCGGTCGACCTCGAAGGTCACGGCGGTTCATCTTTCGAAAAGCGCAAGCGTCTCCTCACGAGATCCGCTTCCGATATCAACAGCATCCTCGAGAAGGAAGGCATCAGGAAGGTACACGTTATCTCCCTGTCGCTCGGCACGCTGGTCGCAATGGAGTTCGCCTATCTTTATCAGGAGAAGGTAAGCTCCATCGTACTCGCAGGATTCGTACTTAATATGGGATTAGGCTACAAGTCTCTCCTCGCTGCAGTCGAGGGACTTAAATACATCGTTCCCAAGAAGTTCTTCTATCCCCTGTTCGCGAACATCATGATGCCTCATAAGAATCACAAGAAGTCCAGGGATGTCTTTATAAGAGAATCGGTAAAGATGAAGTCCGCCGCTTTCAGGATGTGGCTCAGCGAGCTCTTCAGGACTCAGTTCAAGCTCAAGGAATACCTGACATCCATAAAGGAGAACCATCTCCCCGTATTCTTTATCACGGGCAATGAGGACTACTTCTTCGTTAACAGCGTAAAGAGGACTCACAAGAAGTTCACGGAAGCGTCCATGTGCTTTATCGAAAAGTGCGGACATGTCTGCAGCATCGAAAAGCATGACATCTTTAACGATCAGGTCCTTAAGTTCCTGCACGGTCTCAAGCGTTCCGAGGGCACAGCACTTATAACTGCGTAAGATCGCGGTATATTTTCGAACATTTTCGATCACATTATCGAACAAGATCTCAACTCGTATCTTTTATCATCTTCTTATAGATATAAGGATGGGGTAGAGATATGGGAAGTGATGCGCGAAAGAGATCTTTCGAGATAGATGCGGTAAAGTTCTTTGCCGTGATCTTCATGATCTGCGCTCATGCCTACGAGCGCTTCGGAGCATTCGACTACGATGGCACCCTGCCCGATTCGCTTTATCGCAACCTCGTAGAATTCTGCGGCGGACCGCTCGCCGCTCCGGTCTTTATGTTCTGCATGGGGATCGGCATGGTCTATACAAGACACGGCTCCCCCTCCGATCTTATAAGACGCGGCATAAGGCTCCTCCTCACCGGATATCTCCTTAATTTCTTCAGGCAGACCGTGCCGATGCTGATCGCCATGGCTCTTCATATCGAGACGGGATTCAGCCTCATGGGAGGACTTTTGAACGTGGACATCCTCCCCTTCGCGGGCATGGCATTTATGACCATCGGCCTTATGAAGAAGAGGTCTATCCCCTCTCATGTGATGTGCATCATCGCCCTCCTTCTGCAGGCAGTCGGCATATGGGCGACTAAGCTTCATATCGGATCGGTCACGGTCGCGACGCTCCTAGGGCTCCTGCTTCCGTCCGGAGAACATGTGGCATTCCCGATGACACTCTGGCTCGTCTACCCGACAGCGGGGATCATGTTCGGAGAGATGCTCAAGGCGAGCGAAGACAGGCGTTCGCTCTACATGAAAGCCCTGATCGCATCTTCAGCCTTCTTCGTTTCTTATAACGCCGCTCTCATCTACAGCGGGTACGATATCCGCCTCAGCTACGCCCTTTACGAAGGCTCCTACTACTATCAGACTCTCATCTCAACGCTCTGGATATTGCCGATCGTTATGATCGCACTCAGTCTTTCATATCTCGTTCTGAGCAGCATAGAGCAGACGCTTATCGGAAGGTTCATGAGATACTGCAGCATCAACCTGACTACGATCTACATCATCCAGTGGCTCCTCATCGGTTACGGAACAGGTGTCGGCATCCTTCTGGGATTTACGAGCACGGACTCACCTATTGTCATCACCATGATCGCGGCGGCGCTTATGGTATCTGCCGTACTGATCTCGCTTATCTGCGTAAAGGTCAAGGGGCGGAAGGTCAAGGCGGCTGCAAAGAGCGCGGCCTGAACCCGTCACCCGACCGTTTTGGACTGCACAAGCCCGACCGTACAAGGCCGATCCTTATCCCCGCCGGTCCCTCGTGTTAAAATATCCGCATGAATATCTATTTCGCTCCGCTCGAAGGCATTACGACCTACATATTCCGCAATGCATATAATGACATCTACGGCAACGTTGACAAGTACTTTGCGCCGTTCATTTCGCCATCCGAGAAATGTCCGATAACACCGCGCGAGCGAAAGGACGTCGACCCTCTGAACAACAAAGGAATTTACCTGATCCCGCAGATCCTCACGTGCAGATCAGACCTCTTTATCGAAGCGGCCAAAGAGCTGCGTGATATTGGCTACGGCGAGGTGAATCTCAATCTCGGCTGCCCGTCGGGAACCGTCTGTGCTAAGGGCAAGGGTGCGGGATTCCTGCCTGATACGTTGGCGCTTCAACGTTTCCTCGACGACATCTACGACTACGCCGCGGCCGGTGAGACCAAGATCTCGATCAAGACAAGGCTCGGCTTTTACGACCCCGATGAATTCTACGACCTCGTTGATATCTTTAACGCATTTCCGATAAGCGAGCTCATCGTCCACCCCAGGATCCGAAGTGACTTTTATAAGGGCGAGCCGCGGCGCGAGTATTTCGCCTATGCACTCGAGCACTGCAAATGCCCGCTCGTTTATAACGGAAATATCTTCAGCCGTGCAGATTACGAAGCGCTCGCGGGTGCTTTCGGGCGTTGCCCCGACCCGGTGATGCTCGGTCGCGGCCTGATATCCGATCCGTCCCTCGCAGACAAGCTTCGCGGAACGTCGTCCGAGACCGACTTTATCAAGTTCAGGCAGCTGCACGACACCCTCTATCACGAGTATCAGAAGGTCATGTCGCCCGATATCAATATCCTTCACAAAATGAGAGAACTCTGGAGCTACTGGCAGGATGCTTTCGAGGGTGGCGCGCGCGACTTCAAGCGACTTCTTAAAGCAAAGAAATGCGCCGAATACGAGGAGATCGCGGAGCGCATACTGGCAGACTGAGGCGGAAACCCAAATCTGTAATCCTCACACCTGACAGCAGCGATCACGCGCTTTCGAGAGCCGATGGTGCGATAGCGGCATGCTCGAACCGGAAGGCGGCGATGTTCAGTTCCCGGAAGTATGCTTTTTAGCAATTCCGAGAACTTTTTAAGGCTCGAAAGTTCCCGGAAACCAAAAACTTGCAGTTCTGTGAACTTTTAGCGGGATTTGGTTCCCAGAACCTATTTAATTTCAATTTCTGTCCACTTTTTAACCGATTTTAGTTCCCATAAATCGCGATTTTAAAGATTCCGGGAACCGCGACCGCAAAAAAGGTGGACATAATCCGTCAAATGATAACTTCTGGGAACCGCACAGCCGATCGGCGCTAATCCGGTTCCCGCCACACCGCCCGAAAGGCCCAAAACACGAAATGCGCCCGCTCCCCTCACAAGACCCAAAAAGGTGGACATAAATTTATAAATCTAGACATCCGAGAACCGATGCTCGAAAGCACCCGGCCACCGCCGCAGGCCCCACAATTAGCATAATCAGAGATTGTTTGAACCATTTCAAAGGGGCCGATTCACACAAGTATTAGATCTGCCAATTGTTTACACTTTTTAACGGTCTAAAGTTCCCACAAACGCCGAAATTCTAATTTGTGTGAACCGATCGGCACGTTTAGGTGTAAACAAGTTGAAGAATCGGGATTTGTTTACACCGAAATGCTCAGAAAAGTGTAAACAATAGTCGAAACATAAAGTTGTGAGAACCGCAGTCCCCAAAAAGGTGTAAACAATCCGCTAAATGACGACTTGTGTGAACCGCCGCCATTGCTCGAAAGCTCAAAACCTTACGCCGCCGCGTTTTCTGCCTCGATGATGGGATCCGTCACACTTCTTCTCATCAGGAAGATGAAGAGGCCCGTAAAGATCGGTACCAGGATGAATGCACCTGTAGAAAGGCCGTTGATAGACTCGACGTCGGATGCGCCCCAGAGCATGCCGTTCTTAATGAAGCTCGAAGCGTCGATGAGAGTGTGGATCAGCATAAGGGGGACGATGCTCCTTCCGGATCTGTAGGCGATCGCACCGAACATAAGACTCATGGCAGTCGCGGTCGCGAACTGGATGAGCACGCCCGAAAGCGATACGCCCGCGAGGAGGTTCTGAAAGTGGTTAAGGCCGAATAAGACTGACGTGCATACGATCGACAAGATCACGCCTTTTCTTGTTTTCGCGCCGAAGATGTCCGTGAAGAGCTCCTGGACAACGCCTCTGAAGAGGCCTTCCTCCGCTACTCCTATAAGGATCCATCTGAAGATGACGCATACGAGCTCAGCCGTGGGGATGATCGTCTTGCCGGGCATATCCGAAAGGCCGACAGCGAGCAGGAGTCCGTAAACGATTATAAGAGGCAGTCCGCAGATAAGACCGGTTGCCAGTGATCTTCCCGTGACCTTGAGCACATGTGCCTTCTTAAATAAGAATATAAGTCCTATGGATATGAGAGCCGAGATGAGCTCGACCACGAAAGATCTGAAGTTTGCGTTATCCGGCAGGACGGCCAGCAGCTGATCGTGAAAGATCGTTGATAATATGAGGATCAGTCCGTTACCCATAAAGATCGAAAATACTATTGATAAGATCTTCCTGTACTTGGTGTTCATGTTGAATTCTCCTTGATCGTTCTTTGATGATCTGACCATAGCAAGGGGCTCGCCAAAGATACACGACATGATGCGACTAAGGGCAGGAAAACCGCACCGGACAAGCTTGTCCGCAAGCTCGAAAGCCTTAAAATTCGGGCATTTTCGCACCTTGTGGTAAAATACCGTTTGAAGCAAAGAATATGGGGGATAAGTATGGACACAGTCAAGATCGGAGCCTTCCTCAGAGAGCTTCGAAAGGAAAAAGATCTCACTCAGGAGCAGTTGGCCGATGTCTTTAACGTATCGGCCAGGACGGTCTCAAGATGGGAGACGGGAAGCAACATGCCCGACATCAGTATCCTCGTTGAGATCGCCGACTACTATCAGCTGGACATACGAGAGATCTTAAACGGAGAGAAGAATGCCGCCCTCCCCGCAGATGACGGCTCGAGCCTTAAGAACGTGGCCGAGTACGCAGACAAGGAAAAGGAGAGGCTGGCCGCCAAGACCCGCATCTACGCGATAGCAGGTATCGCAGGAATGTTCATATTCGGGATCTTAAGGACTTTCGGATCCGCGGACAGCATGGCCTGCAGGATGATCACCGGTCTGGCAGTCATGATGGTATATGCCGCCCTGGCCTCGAGCCTTATCTATACCTCTTCTCACCTTCAGACCCTGCAGCGCAAGCTAAAGTCGAAGCTCAGACAGAACCTCGCACTTATCGTGATCACCGTCATCGTCGGTGTGATCTTATTATTTACGCTCGTTCCGATGCTGCTGATCGGCTCGGCGGGGTAACCTCAAAGGGGAATTAAAATGAAGGTATTAAAGAAGACATTACTTAGCATTTCGGGAACGGCTTATGGATTCCTGTGCGTACCTTGGGCGATCCTGAGCTACGCTTTCGTTGTGCCCGACTGCACACCGGATTCTTATGATTGGGATGAATATACGGGAGTATCTCTCCCACTCGGGATCTTTTCCTTCCTGATCTTTCTTACGGTTGCTATCGGTCTGGTACTTGCCTTTCGCAAGAAGAAAGACGCACGAAAGCTTTTCTACATCTTCACGGCGGCGGGCGCGATACTGTCATTCGCCCTTTTCATCATCGAATTCAGACGTTACTGACAGAGTACACACCGCAAATGAAAGGAGAGATATAAATGGTTTTACTGGTCGTAGATACACAGAAGGGATGCTTTAACGAGAAGCTGTATGCTTTCGAGGCGGTCAGAGAGAATATCAAAAGGCTGATCGCAGCGGCAAGAGAAAACGGAGTCGAGGTCGCATATGTTCAGCACGACGACGGCCCGGGAACAGATCTCGACAGATCGGCGGACAACTACGAGATATATGAGGATTTCGCTCCGATGCCGGGCGAGAAACGCTTTGAGAAGAACGTAAACAGCGCCTTTCATCCAATGACGGGCCTGACAGAATATCTAAAGTCCAAAGGCGAGAAAGATATCATCACGATAGGCGTATCGACCGACTACTGCATGGACGCGACGATCAAGTGCGGATTCGAGCACGGCTTTAATATCTATGTTCCCGAATACACGAACTCGACATACGACAATCCCTACTTCGATAAGGAGACCGCCTATAAGTACTATAATGAGTTCATGTGGGGCGGGCGTTACGCGAAGATCATCACGGTCGAGCAAGCCGTAGAGCTCCTCAAGGGCGCCAGGGGATAAGAGCGGATGAAAGGCAAAAAGCTGAAGATCGCCATAACCCTTATCTTTGTAGGCCTCATAGCTCTCTTCGTCATTTATTATCAGGGAAGCGAGATGAGGATAAAGCGGTTTCTGGAGTCAAAATATCCGGGCTATACGTTTACTTATCTCAAGATCAATAACAAAGGTGATCGCCTGTATTCGGTTGACGGGTTCGATGCGCCCGTCACAGTCAGACTTACCGGTGAATATCCGCTCGACCTGAACGACGATTTTCTACAGGTACGATACGAGAGGCAGATCTTCGAAGACGATGCCCGAGTCTTCTCGGAATTAGCGGGAGATGATTATTTCTTTACTACCCTTCACTACGTCGGGTGGT
This sequence comes from Ruminococcaceae bacterium KH2T8, assembly GCA_900111435.1. Classification (NCBI taxonomy): domain Bacteria; kingdom Bacillati; phylum Bacillota; class Clostridia; order Eubacteriales; family Oscillospiraceae; species Ruminococcaceae bacterium KH2T8. The sequence continues at coordinate 101,293 of FOIY01000005.1, read as the reverse complement.
GCCGAAACGGAGAGCTGACATGCGAATACATGGATGACAACCAGTTCGAAATACTCATGCCGACCAATGATTCGGATATGTCTTTCGAAGATTTTGTCGCAGACCCAAGCTGCGGCCTGGAAGCATATGTATTTATCTTGGTAGATGACGTCAATGAGATCGACCAGGATACATTCCGCAATAATGTGAGCCATACTTTCGGACGCAACAACAGATATTATTCCGATGTACGAATATGTATAACCGATAACGAGGCCGCCTTTGACGAATCGATCGAAAACCACCAGATCTATGTTATCGATTCAGAGATACCGCTGGAACTTCGCGGACATACGAATAGTACCGGATATCTATATCAGTATAACTGGATCACACGCGACTGCGGATAAGTGTACAATAACCCCATGATCCGGAGAAAACCGACACCGCAGGACCATAAGTCAGTACTTAAGCGCATCAGAAAGAGTGCGATATTCAACTGCGCTCTGCCGGAAGTCGGCATCTACTGCTATGCGCAAGTCGGAAGCGATGAACTGGTGATCAGGTATAAGAAGAAGCTGCCTGACAATCTGATACTTAAGATAAGGGAATGATGTGACCTTTCACTGCCTCAATTCTTCACAGAAGTCGCAGGAGTAAATTACACCTGATTGGATATAATGAATTGTCGTATTAATATCTTTAAAGGTGAAACATAAAATGAAAAATAGTGTAATCAGGGTCATACTCATAACATTGCTCGTTTTCTTAGCGATCAACATCGCTTGGTTTTCCTGGTCACGTATCAAGTTCGGAAGTTATACGGATGGTATGGAGAAAGCAGATATGGGAGATCCTATCGTGCTCCGCTATACATACACGGATGCTGAACACAACGACTACCTGGTCAAGTATCCTAACTACCTGAGTCTCGAAAGCAACATCTACGTAGGTCTTCCCGCAACAGATGAGAATCCGTTTAATGACGGTCTTATTGCATGGCCGAAGTTATACGGTGATTACGATTTCGGAGTCGTCCTGCACGATGAAGACGGCACGGAATATCTTGTCGAGATCGATTCCGAAGGCAACGCTCTGTCGTCGGAATACAATGATGTTGTTTCACGTCACAGTGATAACATCAGGGCCCTCCTGACATTGGCAGACGAGCGATGGGACATCCTGAAATGAAACCTTTAACAGCTGACAGAACCTGGATAGCCGAACATCTCCCGGACGACATCCCTGCCGATCTGATAGAGAAATACTGTCGTTTTCAAGGTTACTATACTGAAGGGCTAAAGGTTATCTGTGAGGGTGATCGCGGCGGCTTCTCGGAAGTATATAAAGCCAAAGACGATCACGATCTGCTCATATGGGAATTCAAGCATGTGTGCAGAGATATCGGTCTGGCAATGGAGCTTAAGGCCCGCCCGATGAATACTCCCAAATGGAGATATGTCAGATCTCATGTCGAAAACGGCCTGTGGATGTATCTCGAAAACGACACTTTCATATACGATACGATCGAGGACACGAGACTTTACTGGTTTGAAGAATATCTTCGGATGGTAAAGTCTGTTCTTTCGCCCACTCAGTGGAATGATGAGATCAAAGAGTATACAGTTCTGATGAACAGATGGTATAAGACTGAGCACTGGAGTTATGATCGCGACAGGATGGCTTTCGTTGAGATAAGCGATTCAAGACCGTTTAGAAGTGATTTTGATGACTCTGAAGAACCGTCGCCTGAACAGATAATTCATTGATCAGGCCATAGCAGGAGGAGTGAACATATGACAACGAAGAAATACCTCTATACGGAACGAGCACATTATATGTGTCCCAATATGCATTTCGGGATCATCGCGAATATCGGAAAAGAATTTGATGAGAATCGACTGAGCGAAAGTATCGAAGCTCTCAAGGCTGCTCACCCCCTGCTCGCAAGCCTGATATCTGAAGAGGAAGGTACGGGCAAGATATTCTACGAAAAGCAGGACGATCTTGAGATCCCCGTGGTCAAAGGAACCGATTGGCAGACCGATTTCGATAAGGTCTCCAAAGCCGGATGGAACGTTCAAAAAGAAGCTTTGCTCAAGGTGTTCTTCTACCCTTCAACCGACAGCTTTAAGATCCTTTTTGTAGCACATCATCTGCTGTGTGACGGCAGGGGACTATTGATGCTGACGGAAGAATTCGCGCAGTGTTATTCGGCGAATGTAATCCCCGAGCTTTCCGAAGAAAGACTGATCGAAAGTATAAGCGATCTTCCTGAAGGCAGTGACCTCGGCTTTATCAGTAAGGTCGTCATCAAGGATGCCAATAAGAAATGGAGCAAGGAAGGTCATAAGGTAAGCTATGACGAATATCTGAAGTTCGAAAAGGACTTTGATCAAAAGCAGAATATTACCCGTAGTATCTTGAGTATTGAAGGTCCTTCACTTGATGATATGCTTTCGGTCTGTAAGGAAAATGAAGTATCGGTCAATGACTATCTTATCGCCAGGATGATGATCGAAGAAAATACTCAGAAGCTGATCATAGCTTCCGACATAAGAACGAAGTTCAAGAACCATAACGAAGGCTCTCTGGGGAACTATGCATCGGCTTTCAGCGTAGTTATTAAGAAGAAATACTCCGATGTTATAGAGCTTTCTAAGGCAGTCAGAGATGAAGTCAAAAAGATCCTGGCGACACCTCAAAAAGAGATGCTTGTTCTGGCATGCTATCTCACTATGGATCCTGAACTTCTGGATGCTGTTGCCATATCGACTCTCGGCGGCTTTACCAGTAATGCAGGTAAGTTCGTCGGAAGCAAGATGTTCGGCTATGAAGCCCGCGAAGGCTACTGCATAACAAATCTCGGCAGGATAAAGAGCGACATCATAAGCGAAGCTGCCTTCATTCCCCCTGCATCTCCCGCAAATAAGAAAGCCTGGGGCGTGTTGACTGTTAATGACAGGATGAGGATATGCGTCGTAGAGAGCGGACGCTGATCAACATCATACCATGCGCATGATTATGATTGTTTATGGGTTTTCCCACCGATCAGCGGTAATCCTTCTATCTGTGCTAAATTCGGGAAAAGCGGGTTGTACTCGATCTCGACCAAATCACCCGAACTGAAAAAATCCATCTGACTGTACGGCATTCTGACTCCGCGGTTGTATTTTAAGGTATATGTCGATCCGTACCATGTCGTATACTCAACGGTGCAAACGACTATCAATTCCTCTTCCTGATTGTAATCTATGGATCCATCGGGCTTCATGAGCTGACTATAGTGGGTCCAGCTTCCTCCTGCTATGACTTTGCCCGGTGTCTTGATCTTGAAGAAAAACGAACCTATGATCAGTAAACTCAGAATGACCGGTATGCCTATTAAGATATATTTCTTGTTAAGTCGAGTAGTCTTCCTTATATCGTCCTTCGTAAGTTCCGTCTTCTTGTTTTTACTCATAATAATCTCTCTTTATATCGTGTCACCATTATTCTTAAGCAGCGTGTAAGCGCTAATAACCATTTTAGCACAGTCGTGTGAGATATTCGGATGAAGAACATGATCTTATGCGTCAGCAACAAACCCATACTGCAGGTATATAAGAATCCGCATTACACAAAGAATTCAACCTGAGCGAGTTATACAAACTAAAGTTAGTCCAGAGTAATAACTGCCGTTACCCGCCGAGAATGCCGTATCTATTTCAGAAAATCTCCTGAAACGGAAAAAATCTAAAATACACGTTGTGTTTGTTTCTGATCAGCAGTAATATTATTTTAGAAAATATCCAGAAACGGAAAATTATTAAAAGAGGAAACGACATGGAAATTAAAAGAGATGTGTACCTTAAACGGTTGATTGATCGAATGGATAACGGAATGATAAAAGTTATCACCGGTATCAGAAGGTGCGGAAAAACTTATCTGTTATTCCATCTGTTTTATGATTACCTCATACAGTCGGGGGTTCATGAAGATAATATCATTACGGTTCCTTTGGATGATTATGATTATTCAGAATATACTGATCCGCTCAAATTATATGAGTATATCAAGAGCAGGATGACGGATAAGAAAAATAAATACTATATCCTCATTGATGAAGCACAGTATGCCATAACCAAAGAGGAGATGAAGAATCCGGATGTCCCGATCAGATTATATGGTGTTTTGAACGGTCTGCTAAGAAAAGAAAATGCAGATGTCTATGTGACTGGAAGTAATTCCAAGTTTTTATCAACTGATATCCTAACCGAGTTTAGAGGGCGTGGAGATGAGATTCATATAGCACCTCTATCGTTTTCGGAATTCTTTCATGCGAAGAAGTGGGATAAGTCGGATGCCTGGAGAGAATATACATACTATGGCGGAATGCCGCGCATTCTGTCAGAGAAGGATGACCCGGCAAAAAGCAGCTATCTTGAAAGGCTGAATAAGGAAATATACATCAGAGACATCATGGAAAGATATGATATCCGTAACGGAGAAGGTATGGAAGAACTTATGAAGGTTCTGGCTTCTGCGATAGGGTCTCTTACCAACGCCCAGAAGGTGGCTGATACATTTAACAGCAGTGGTATAAAGGGAATAACGATGCCAACGATCGCTAATTACCTCGTATACCTGCAGGAAAGTTTTATTATCCAAAAGGCTGAGCGATATGACATAAAGGGTCGTAAATACATCAGCACACCTGCCAAGTATTACTATTCTGATATAGGACTGCGAAATGCGATATTGAACTTCAGGCAGTATGAAGAAACTCATATCATGGAGAATGTCATCTATAATGAGCTTGTATACAGGGGTTATAATGTGGACGTTGGCGTTGTTGAAGCCCGCACAGCAGATGGCGGCAGAAAACAACTGGAAGTAGATTTCATCGCCAATCAGGGGAATAAGAGATATTACATTCAGTCAGCTTTTGCATTGCCGGATCAGGAGAAGATAGATCAGGAACAGGCTTCATTACTGCGAATAGCTGATTCATTTAAGAAAATATTAGTGGTAAATTCCAATACTCCGACATGGATAAATGACCATGGAATATTGATCATAAATCTATATGATTTCCTTCTTAATGAAGGCAGTCTTGATCTATAGGAAGAAAAACGAGGAAAACAGCTAATGATTAAAATTCTAACTATCTGTCACGGCATGGCGGTGCAGATCACCATGAAGCCCCTGTAAACAAAGGGTTTTAGGCGCTTCACAAAAGGAGTCGTACACAAGTTGTACAAATCAGCCGGTCGTTCTGCGTGACTATTATCTATGATCAATCAAATAACATCTGCAGGTATCTACTCAATAGGTGCATTAGTAGCTGATCAACAGGAAAAATAGTCTTTGTTCACCGGGTTTTTCTAAAAGATAACGTAAAACAGCTGCAAGCGCTTTATTTCTATCATTTTATATCCATCACTTCCTAAACAGGTTAATTATACCATCCGGAGTTATGACTCCTGTTTAATATATTCAGGATCTTTCTTGCATTATGTTTCAGATGATATAATTATCACGTAACATGCAAGGATAAAAACGCAACGTGTATCGCAAGATACACCAGAGCCGGCAGGTAGCCCGGCCGTCCTGTTTTACAGGGTAAGTAACCTGCCCCTCCGGGTTGTCCGTTCTTTGCTCATCAATCTTAAAGGAGGGATTGTCATGGGCAAGATACGTTGTAACCTGACTGTGTATTTTGAGGAACCGTTTTGGGTAGGTGTTTTCGAGGTTATCGAGAACCGTAAGATATCGGCTGCGAGAGTGGTCTTCGGTGCAGAACCGAAAGATTACGAATTATTCGATTACATTCTCAGATACTATACAGGTCTTCATTTCAGCCCGGCTGTGGACACTGTTGTAAAAGATAGCGCGAGAAACCCCAAAAGGATTCAGCGCGAAGCACGTAAACAGACTTCGGCAACCGGTATCGGTACCAAGTCGCAGCAGGCTATCAAACTGCAACAGGAGCAGAACAAACAAGAACGTAAGATCAGAAGCCGTGAACAGAAACTGGCCGCTGAGAAACGTGAGTTTGAACTGAAACAGCAAAAGAAAAGAGAAAAGCACAGGGGGCACTAAACCACCTGTGCTTATCTCTTTTACTGATGATTATACTTACCATCACGACAAACCTGAATTTAGTACACTCTTTCTGATAATATATTCATCGAAATCATCAACAGCTTCTATGATGTCGGGATTAGTGGAATCTGCTCCCAATGTAATAGCCCATTTCAAAAGATCAATCGAAATCAGGTCACACAACTCTAATAATCGCCGGAAATCCCAGTCATCAGTGATATCAATAAAATGGAATACTGTTTGTTTGATTTTGGGAGATACCCATTCAACAGGAAATTGTTTCAAACAATCTCTTGCAATCGTAATCGGCGTAATATTTTGTGGCTGACAAGCCCATGAGAGGAGCGTTCCAATTACTTTGTAAGCAAGTGTATCGGAGAGAGACATGATTTCAGATGGATGAAAGTAGATTTCCTTATCAGCAATATCATTTAATGCATCTGCAATTGCTTTTTCATATGCGTCCATACCCTATCACCTAAATCCCGATTTGTTATCGTCTATATAACTGTCTATTAATTGCTCCACCTGATTACAGGCTGATTGTATTTCGTATTATCATCAAGTCCCTGCCCATCACGTTTTTTCCAAAAACGAAGTGTAAAAGACATTGTTCTTTCGCATTCTGCGGCCATAGCACTGCCGTCATCGAAAGAAGCAAATACTACAAATCTGTCATCGGGATAATCATCAACTAATTGATCTCGCCAGCCTTTCATAATTCCAATTGCTTTTTTGAAAAGAAGCATCTTGTCACCATTCGAAATGTATACTTCATTTCCATCCCATTCCAGCCAGGAAAGATCCGTATCTTCATGGATGCTTTTGTCCAAACCGCAAAAGTTTCCAACTCCAAAATACGCTCTTCCGAATGAATCTGTCTTCGTCCATATCGGATAACCGGTATCCGGTGCAGTCTCATCGATCAGAGCCGTATCAAATTCCTTCTTTGATAGCTCATTTAGTTGTATATCCATTATTCTTCTTTACCATCACTTATCCTACTTAACTCACGCTTCGTATCCTTCTATATAAGGATACACCTATCAAGAGATAGCATAAAGATCTTCGTTCGATTGCCACGGCAGTATTAATTGAGCCTGAGAGACAAGACCGCAAGATATGGATCCTGCGTTTTTTTATAAACAGAACAGTGGATTGTTGTTCGTATCGATGATCATCAAGTGCTAAGCCCCCCAAATCAACTGGCAGGCTTGGTATGCATTCGTCCCATGAACGATTATACCCATATTAATAATCAGCCTCTCTTTATTCGGCATGCGGGAGCAACAGAGACAGATATATCACAGTAAGGGATCAACGTAGCCTGCAGTGCGTGATAGATGTCAGATTTACCCGGCCATACTGTACCGATGACATTGTTCTCGCGGTCAAGCTGATGGAACCAGGAACCGTTCTTGTGATCTAATACCTTCTCATCCAGGTACATTAAAAACTCAGAATACATATCAGCATATTTAGTCTCACCGGTTGCTCTGAAGAGAACCGCCGACGTATTGATCGCTTCTGCCAAAGTCCAGTGCATTCTGTCGTGGACCACGGGCTTGCCATCCCAGTCGGTGGTATAAACGATCCCCGGAAAGCCGTCCGCATTCCATGCGTCATTAACTGCCCGGTTGAACAGATCAGCAGCGGCATCTGTATAATTCTTTGCTTCTGCCTTATCTTCGTAAGTTGATACTGCCCACTGAGTTATCAGCCTTGCCCATTCTATGCCGTGTCCGGGAGTCGCACCGTAAGGCTTAAACTGATCTGCAGGCCTGTCTTTGTTGCAGTCAAGGTCAACATGCCAGTCAGTTGTAAAATGTTCGGGAATCCTCCAGTTGTTGTTCTCCGCCCAAGCGATCACATGATCGATTATCCTGCCGGCACGCTCTCTGTAGACTTCGTTTCCCGTAACATCCGCTACAGCGAGAAAAGCTTCAACTGTATGCATGTTGGCATTAAGACCCCGGTAAGGATCACAAACGGTAAATTCCGTGTTCCAGGTATCGCAGGATAATCCTTCTTCATCGTTCCAGAATCTTTTGTCATAAATGGCCAGAGCCTCTTTAAGGAGTTCGGATGCTCCGGGCCTTCCCGCCAGCACAGCGGAACTTGCCGCGAGGATTACGAAAGCATGCATATAGCACTGCTTGCCGGTAAGGATCTTGCCATCAGCGGTTATACCCGGATACCAGCCTCCGTTGATATCGTCGTGAAGCTCGCCTCTTATGCCTTTAAGAGCCTGATCCACCAGATCCTCTGATCCCTTGTGACCCAGGATGTAACCAATACTATATACATGTGCCATACGGCATGTGATCCATGTCTCGCGTGGTCTGTCTGTCCAGGGCGTACCGTCGTCACCAAGGTAATATGAAGAGCCTGTGGGAGCCGGGAATCTATGACCGAACTTAAGAAGATCTTCCGTAAGCTCATTCATAAACGCCTTGTTCTCTTCTGTATCGATAATGTATTTCCTGTCCATCGAAACCTCCTTAATTAATGTCATATACACTTCTGAGTCTTAAGTCCGTTATCTTGCCGCTTAATACTTCGACGGTCTTTGTCCCTGCGTTCATGTCAAAGAAATTATCGGTAAGGATAAGATCATCGTTATCGTTTCTGATCTCGACGCTGCCGGCATAACTGTCTGCATGTATAGTGATCATGTTGCCGTCTACCTCGTACCTGAGATTCGGGTCTATGAATCTGAAGTACTTCGGCAAAGAGAATATGACGGTTCCTTCTGAGATGACCTCATCTCCGATCGATGCCTGATAACTAACATATTCGTTATAGATATCGATCCCGGGCAGTTCCTCTTTATCGAGCCAAAGCGAAGTTTGCTTAGGGACTGATCTCACGATCTCCGAAGACTTAAGAACACTCGCTTTGCTGTCTCTGATCTGCCAGCTGATCTGAACCGTCTTGTCTTCTAATGTCTCATTAGAAACGCAGAATCTGACGGACTTATTAAAGCTGAAAGGCAGTCTTACCAGCTCCTGTGAACTACCGAGCATTCCTTCTTCTTTGCATGAGATCATTACCGGAGCAAAGAAACGTCTTGCATAATAATGAAGTGCCTTAAGGCGTCCTTCGTAGTCGACACTTGACCATGAAGCGACGGGCCAGCAATCGTTAAACTGCCAGTAGACCGCACCCATACATCTGTCATCATTACGGTTTCTTCTGAAGTGCTCGACACCGTAACGTATTGCATTCGCCTGCAGTAATTGAGAGGCGTAGATCAGCGTGTCAAAATCCGTCGGGTATCTGTAGGTCTGCTGCATGTAATTCATTATCTTACCGTTGGCTGAACCGTTGCGCTGATGCCTCTCCATGATATAGGAGAAGATATTCATATCGCGTTCATCATCAGTAATAGTCTCAATGGTCTTAACCGACGGAAATGACTGGAAACCGAACTCCGACAGATACCTGAAATGAAATTTTCTGTATTCGGAGAAAGGCTTGTTGCCATGCCATACGTCCCAGTAGTGAACGTCGCCTCTGTTCTCATCCTGCGGTTCATCAAATCCACCGCCCGAAGAAGGACTTGCCGGCCAGTAGAATACCTGCGGAGCCAGTTCCTTCATCATCGAGGGTAGGATCTGCTCATACATCCTGGTATAATCTTCGATCTCACTGGGTTTAGTTACCCATACACCCTCCTTAACGAACTGCTCCATCTCGTTATTACCGCACATAAGTCCGAGTGATGCATGGTGCCTTAGCCTAATGATGTTGTCCTTAAACTCGGCTCTGATATTCGCCTCGAATTCAGGCGTCAGATCATATACCGCGCAGGCGAACATAAAGTCCTGCCAGATAATGATCCCCATCTCATCGCATAAGTCGTAGAACCAGTCATCCGGATAATATCCGCCGCCCCAGACTCTTATTGAATTGAAGTTCGCGAACACTGCTTTCTCCAGCAGCTTACGGGTAGTCTCGGGGGTAACTCTGCCGAGCAGGTGATCCTCGGGAATATAGTCAGCACCCATGGCAAAAATATTAATCCCGTTCACACATACGCAGAATCTCTCACCCCATTTATCAGGAGTCCTGTCCATGGTGATCGTTCTTATGCCGACACGTCTGGTCATTGAATCCAGCATTGATTCTCCATCATATATATTGACCGTGACTGTGTACAGATTCTGCTTGCCGTAACCTCTCGGCCACCAGCGGTTATCAGGGGAGATAGATATCATATTATCCTGACCCCTGTATGTACTAACCGTACCTTCGGGAGCCGTAACTTCATATTCCACAGTCAGTTCTTTGCTGCCGTCTAACACTTCAAACTCGGGAATTATCTCCAACGTAATATCATTACCATGATGCTGAATGAAGTTAACGGAATTAAGTCTGACTGAGTTGTAAGAGATAAGCGATACATCTCTCATGATGCCCATGTCCGGAAGGTGAGCTCCCCAGTCCCAGCCGAACATATAGTGAGCTTTTCGGAGATGAACAAAGCCTTGCATACAGTCTTCGGTACCGAGAGTAGGCGCCTCGGAGAACGCCTTGGCGATAAACTTTGTAGGAGAGTGGAAAACAACTTTTAATGTATTTCCCTTACCCTTAAGAAGATCCTTTACATCTTTTTCCCATATTCTGTGCATATTGTTCGCGGTAATGATATGTTCACCGTTAAGATATACATCCGCCAGGGTATCAAGGCCTTCGAACCTGATTACTGTCTGTGTACTGTATAAAAATCTCTCATCCGCATCAAAGAACGTCTCATATTCGTAGTCATAATCCATCAGCTTGAGATCTTCAATCTCGTTGTCCTTCCAGAACGGATCCTCAATCTCACGGTTGCTTAGAAGATCACCGTAAACAGATCCCGGAACTGTCGCAGGGAGTCTCCTGCCGGAATCTGTTCTTCGCATTGTCCAGTTGTTGTTAATTAGCATCTTGATCATGTTTACATTATTCCATAACCCTCAGCTGGAAATGTGTTAAGAATGGAGCAGAAAATTGTAAGAATCTATTATTCCCGGATCTTCTTGCGCTCCCTGATCGGTGTGATCCCTCGCCATTTCTTATATGTTCTGATGAAGTGGCTGCAGTCGTAGAAGCCGGTCTCCATGGCTATATAGTTAAGATCGTATTCAGTGTTGATCAGCAGTTCCTGTGCTTTGTTAAGCCTGATGTAGTTTATATATTCTTTGCATGAACGGCCGTATTGTTCCCGGAACAGCTTGGCAAAATTAGAATAGCTCATGTGGCACATAGAAGCCAGTTTGTTTATTTCCAGATGTTCGTTGGAGTGAGTGTCGATGTATTCGAGTATATGGAAAAATGAGAATTCTTCATCCTTGTGTTTCTTTGCGACAGGTAAAATAACCTTGTTAACGTTTCTTGCGATGAGAATCAGAAGATTCTGGATCAGAGCCTGTACGCTCATAAGATGAAACTCATTCTCGGTTCGATATTCATCGATAATAGATGATACAGTCTTTTTGATCTCTTCACTAACAGAAAGTGTATTCCTCACAATGAGGCAATAGTCATTATCATTCGTTCTTCTTACAAAATAATCGAACATTCTCGACAAGTGGGCTTTAGGGATATTAATGGAATGGATATCGAATTTAATTACTGAATGACAGACTTCGTTGTGACCGGAGCAGGTGATCTCATGGAGCTGCAGAGGATAGAAATAGCACAGATCTCCTTCATTAAGAGTGAATTCCCTGTCATTGCACTTTACATTTACCGATCCTTTATCGATATAGATTATCTCGCTGTAGTAATGCCAGTGCTTCGGTGAATTGACTGAATCTGTCCGGAATATGTCATAAGGCTGGTTAAGCATATCTATATATTCGAATAACTGCATACGGCAAACTCCATTCATAATAGATTTGTACTATATTATAAGTCATTTCTAATAGTTAGAGAACGTCCCGAGCGAGATAACTTGATTGAGGATCTGTGCGGATATCAAGGCACACCCGGAGGTACTGTACTATGAATAAGAATGAATTCAGTGAACATTTATACAATGATCTCATCTCGTTCTGGGCAAGCATGAAAGATGACGACTGCAGAGGCTATTACGGTTATGCAGATGCTGATGGGATTCCCGATAAGACAAGTTCTAAGGGCGTAATACTTCAAAGTCGTATTCTGTGGTTTTTTGCATCTTCTTACATTCTTAACAAAGATCCGAAGATCTGTTATTGATCTAAAGAACCGTACCCTGCTACAGCCTCATCTATACTCATGGAACCTGTTCCTACTTCGTATACGGCCTGTCTCATCTGATTGATAGCATCGTCAGTAAGACCGATCTCTTCAAGGGAGAGGGTACGTGATTCGGGAACCTCTCCGAATGCCGCGTACATACTGTTGAAGGACAGGTCTTTGGTGGGTGACATAAGACCCTTAAGCTGAGCCATATTGCCGAGTTCTTCCGATGTGATCAGGAAGCGCATGAACTCGTTAGCCATACCGAGGTTCTCGCTGTCTTTGTTAACGGAGAACTGAAGGTTCGACATATCGAGGAAAGTAGCACCATCGTCCGACATGGGAACAGGTACAAAAGTATAGGAGAAAGGATTAACGGCAAATGCCTCCGATCTGCTCTCACGCTTTGCTGTTCCGGACACCGTATCTCCCGAAGCGGTCATCATGGGGACATCGCCTTCGAAGAAGCGGAGGATAACGGCATCGTAGTTATTCTCGATCTCACCGCAAACACCCGTATCTATACCGCAGTCATTCACGAATGCATCTATCTTTTCAAGGGAAGGACGAAGATACTCACCTGCAGAAGAATCTAAGGAATTAAGAGCTGCCACAGCATCAGGATCATCTGCAACTGTACCGCAGTAATAAGGATAGATCGACACGGTGTAAAGTGACGTAGTCTCTTCCTGAGTAAATCCCATCAGAGGAGATTCGTATCCCTTTGCGCGAAATGCTTCACATACCTCTACCAGCTCAGTATAAGTAGTAGGCACTTCAAGGCCTTCTTTCTCAAAAAGGTCGTTATTTACGAGCATACCGTAAGTATTGGAGAAGATAGGCACCATAGGAAGGGAGCCGTCGTCCGTATTCAGGATGATGTTGCTTCTTATGCAGCCCAGATCAAGTCCCAGTGCGGGATCGGATAAATCCTCCGCATGTTCTATGGAAGAACTGTACTGGTCTCTTCCGTACATCCAGGAGTAATTAACATAGATGTCGGGAGCATCGTTGCCGTTTAAGACCATACCGATCATGTTGTTGTAGTCGTCGATCTTTGTGTATGTCAGCTCCACATTGGGATAGTACTCGTTGAAGCGGTCAAACTCTGCTTCCAGCGCTTCGAAATTATCGTAGCCGCCTGCGAAATTAATATGGCAGCTTGTAGAAGTATCCAGAGCAGGTACAAAACCTTCCTCGGTCGTAACATCCTGTTTGGTATTGCCGCACGCGGCAAGTTCTGCAACCATCAGCACGGATAAAAATACAGACAACAACTTTTTCATGATTATCTCCTTCCTTCTCTTATCATTCGTATCTCCTTAATGACGAGTTTCATATCGATAGGCTTGGAAATATGTCCGTTCATTCCTGCGTTAAGACATTCCGTAACATTCTCGGAGAATGCATCCGCCGTAACCGCAATGATGGGAATGGAAGCCTTGGGCTCAGACATATTTCGTATCTCCCTTGTTGCATCAAGACCGTTCATCTCAGGCATCTGTACATCCATCAGGATCATCTCGTAGCAGCCTTCCTCCGCTGCACTCACCATATCCACACAGACTCGCCCGTTCTCCGCACGTTCTGTAGTGATACCGAACATCGAGAGCATGGCGGAAACGATCTCCCAGTTAATATCGTTATCTTCAGCTACAAGGATCTTCATGCCTTCAAGATCGGAATAATCCTCTTCAGGTTCAATGGATCCCGGATCTTTTCCGATAAGAGCATTGATCGTGTCGTAGAGTGTCGAGGGGAAAAGAGGTTTGTTGACGATACCGTTAGCACCTGCTTCTTTTGCTTTCTCCTCAACATCCGATCTGTCATAAGCCGAGATAAGTAAGATCGGTATCTTTGCACCTATCTCCGAACGTATCCTGCGGATAGTCTCAACGCCGTCGATATCAGGCATCTTCCAGTCAACGATGATGATGTCGTAATCCTTTCCGGATTTATGATGCTGTTCGATCTTACCGAGAGCTTCCTTACCGCTTCCTGCCTGCTCGGCAGAAGCTCCAAAAGATACCAATGTATCTGCCGTCGTCTTAAGCGTGATCTCATCGTCGTCAACGATCAAGACATTAACGGGATCAAGCTTCATCTCATCACGTTGCCTATCGGCTACAGGTATATCCAATACAACAGTGAATGTTGTTCCCTTACCCTGCTCGCTTTGGCATTCGATCGTACCGCCCATCAGATCGACCATCTGCTTTGTAATAGCGAGACCAAGACCTGTTCCCTCAATGCTGTTAACACGGCTGTCTACCTGACGTAAGAACGGCTGATACATATTCTCGACGAATTCAGGACTCATGCCGATACCTGTATCTGCTACCACATATGTGAGCCTTACGCATCCTGACTTGGGACTGTCTTCTTCGCTCATATCGACACGGACACTTCCGCCGGGCTCCGTGTACTTGATGGCATTAGAGAGGATATTGATATAGATCTGGTTCAGACGGAGCTGATCCGCATAGAGATATTCTTTTTCCATCTTGTTGATATGGAAACTGAATTCCAGATTCTTTTCCTTGATCATAGGTTGCGAGATATTAACGAGATTCTCAACCGTTTCAACTATCGAGAACGTAAGAGGACTAAGGTTCAGCTTACCGCTTTCAACCTTAGATATATCCAGGATATCGTTTATGAGCGTCAGGAGGTGATTACCCGCAAGACTGATCTTACGAAGGCTTTCCTTGGTAGATTCTTTATCCCCGAGATTCTTCTCTGCAATAGCCGTAAGTCCGATGATCGCATTCATGGGAGTTCTGATGTCGTGAGACATTGTAGAAAGGAAATCAGTCTTTGCCTTATTGGCGGAATCAGCTTCTCGTGCAGTGATCTGAAGCCTCTTATTGAGGTTAAGCATATAGAACATGTCGATGAGGAACAGGATAAGCAAGCCAACAGATACTACGCCGAACAAGAGTCTGTTCTCTTTATCTACATTGAGATCATTTGCGGGTACATAACCTAACAATGTCCATCCGGAAGTCGCATCGATAGGAGTATATGCAAGTATGCACTCTTCGCCATGGGAATTAAACATAGAGACAGAGCCCGTAGATGAAGTAACAGTCTCGAACAACTGATTCGTGGATTCGAGATCCTTTGCGTTATAGGACTTGTAGAATTCGAAGAAGTTGGAATTCTTAAAGCTCGGACCCTTGATGATGTAATCTCCGTCAGCATCGATCATGGCAAGTTCGGCATTCACCAGCTCGGTCTCAGGGAAGATCCATTTCTGCTCAAGCTCCGAGATAGGAAGCACTCTCATCAGGATCGCATCTTTATTTGTTCCGCTCTCAGGATCGTACAATGAGATCCTGTTACAGAAAGCCAGCGATTGCTCACCGTTCATGGGATTGGTATATGCACGGGTGATCTGAATGGAAGTTCCTATCTCATCGTCCAGGTTCATGTTATTCAAAATATTCACACGGCTGTAGGATACTTCATAGTCATCGTCTGTTCCCTGCATCGGACGTGTAGAAAGACCGGTCAGCGAGTCAGCGAAGACAAGATGAGCCGAAGTATGAGCAAGAACATGAGATGAGCGGATATACTCTACCGCTTCTTCTATAGTCATGTTCTGATTGTTGATATAGCGGGCCCAGACATCGCAGATCCTCTGCTCTCCTTCCAGGTAATTCTGAGTCACCTGCTCCATAGTTACGGTTGTAGTCTGGAAGTGTTCGATCTGTATTTGATATGAATCTCTGCTTTCAAAGCCTGAGTAAAGAACCACGAATCCTAAGATCGCAGCTATGATGAGCACATTAACAAATATTATTAATATCTTCCTCATATGTTGATTGTACTTGATGATCCGAGCCTAAAGTCTCAATTTTCTGTTAACATCTGTTAACTCGACGTGCGGTTCCTGTTAACTCCGTTAGCCGCAATAAACATCTTGTCAAATTTCCATGACATATAATAAAATAATGGTATTCTCCACCGGTAACTCCAAGGCTGAGGAAGGGGGAAATGATGAAACGCTCTACAGAAGTCTTTCTTGACGGAAAGAGACATATCCTGATAGCTGATGACGAGTTCGTCAACCGCGAGATGCTCGAGAACATCCTGTGCGACAAGTACGATGTCCTCAAAGCCGAAGACGGTCTGATCGCTTATGATCTGATAAGAAAGAACCGCAAAACACTCTCGCTCATATTACTTGACCTCATGATGCCTAATCTCTCAGGTCTTGAGTTGCTCGACAGATTAAAAGAAGATCCCGACACCAAGAACATCCCGGTAATAGTCCTTACTTCAGACCAAGCGTCCGAAGTAGAAAGTCTGCGCAAAGGTGCCGCTGATTTTATCCCGAAGCCTTACCCGCAGCCTGATGTTATAAAGGCACGTATCTCACGCTCCATAGAGCTTGCCGAAGACAGGCAGACGATAAGTGCTACGGAAAGAGACGATCTGACAGGTCTTTATACTTGCGAATATTTCTACCGCTATGTCGAACAGTTCGATAAGTACCATCCTTCTACGGAGATGGACGCTGTCTGCTTCGATGTAAATCACTTCCACATCTTAAACGAACGATTCGGAACGGCTAAAGTTGCTGAGATCTTGCAGAGCATTGCAGACTGCCTTGCATCTGTTTTCTCTTCTTCCGACGGAGTTCTTTGCAAAATGGGTGAAGATACTTTCCTTTGCTACTGTCATCACCGTGATGACTATCCGAAGATCTTAGAGAAGATCTCCTCCGGTTGCGGTATTAAGATGCGTGCAGGTATCTACGCTTCTTGCGATAAGAATCTTGATATCCAGTCACGCTTTGTCCGCGCGAAGATAGCAGCCGACAAGATCAGTAATGCCTATTCCGTCTTTACGAGCACTTTTGACGAGACACTTCTGAAGGAAGAGCTCTTTGCGGAGCAGCTGCTGGAAGAATTCCCCAAGGCACTTGAAGAGAAACAGTTCCAGGTATTCTTTCAGCCTAAGTACGATATCCGAGGCGATAAGCCCGTCTTATCAAGTGCAGAGGCTCTTGTACGCTGGTTCCATCCTACCCTGGGCATGATCTCACCCGGCAAATTCATACCTCTCTTTGAAGGTAACGGTCTCATCGCTCAGCTGGATGAATATGTATGGAGACGAACTGCAGAAAGGATCGCAGATTGGAAAGAACGCCTGGGTATTTCCGTTCCCGTATCAGTCAATCTTTCCCGTGCCGAGATGTACGATTCCGCACTTGTAGATACATTTGAAAAGATCACGGGAGATACGGGCATAACACCCAAAGACATCTACCTCGAGATAACAGAATCCGCATATGTCAGCGATTCCAACCAGATCGTAAACAGAGTCTCACAGCTCAGGGACCACGGCTTCTTCATTGAGATGGACGACTTCGGTTCAGGTTATTCGTCTCTCAACATGATCTCCGAGCTTCCTATCGATGCTCTTAAGCTGGATATGTTGTTTATTCGAAATGCTTTCGATAAGCAGAACGACACCCGCATGATCAGCATCGTAATCGATATCGCAGAATATCTCGGAGTCCCCGTCATCGCAGAAGGCGTCGAGACCGAAGAACAGTATCTGGCTCTTAAGAAGCTCGGCTGTGCCATCATTCAGGGATACTATTTCTCAAAGCCTCTCCCTGCAGATGAATTCGAGAAGCTTCTAAGGAGTTAACAATGCTTACGATAGATTCACTTAAAGCTTTCGGCGCAGATACTGACGACGCACTTGCACGCTGCATGGGTAACGAAGCTTTCTACTTCAAGCTGATTGGAAAAGTTCTGGACGACAAGAATTTCGAAGTACTTGAACAAGCTATCCATGCCAAGGATCTGGATAAAGCTTTCGAAGCAGCCCATTCTCTTAAAGGCGTGCTCGGCAATCTGTCACTCACCCCTGTCTATGATCCCGTAAACGAGATGACCGAACTTCTCAGAAGCAGAAATGATGTAGACTATACGACTTATCTTAAGGCGATAGCTGATAAGAAAGCCGAACTTACCAAGCTACTGGAATAACTTTACAAATGATATTTGCCGAAGCCCGATGCCACACTAACAACATTTCTTATTTTCGTTTTAATTTGTGCAAAACATTTTCGATTTTCGTTAGAAATCACGATAAAACATTTAACAAATTCGTTAGGCGAGCTTAGCTCAGCACCCTTTCCTGATTATCTTGCGAACTACTGAATTTCCCAAAATAACAAACCCAAAAATCCTTTTCGACTGCTTCAGGCCTGATCCCTACCAAAGCTGAAGTAGCAATGAATAATTCTCCGCGATCTTTATCTGAAAGTAAAGCGACTTTTCTCATAACTTACATACCTCTTGAATCGTTTTATATATCCATGACGCACTGTTGGTCGACTCCGACAACAAAGCTTTCTTGTCCTCTTTTGAGAGTTGATTTCTGAGGATAATAATCACGCTGTCATCAACACTGTTCCGACCTAAGGTTTTTAATGCTTCTACTACCAATATAGTTATGGGCGACATACCCGAAATATCTCTATTTGTTCTATGTTTAAACGAGATAGTTATACTTCCTGTCTTAAAATCTCTATAAGGTCCGTCACTGATATATGACCATACAACAGGCACCTGCGTTGATAGATGAAGCTTATTCAAAGCAATATCTCCGCAAGGTGCTATATTCCAATGATAGAATCGTGCTATAGCATATGCGACAGTTTCCGGATTAGTTGGTAAGTATTCCTTCAACAATTCACTATACCTCGGTTTTTCATAAACACCGTCAAGTATTCTTCTGATAATACCATCTTGACATAAACGTCCTAAAGTTTTGCGCAATGTCGGGTTACTTGCTAAATCAGAAAACTCACCCGTAAGGAAAACCGTTCCAGGCTCTAATAGCATTATTCGTTCTTTTAATGTGGCTCGAATACCATTCATAAACAATCATCTCCCTTGTCACGATTGTTATACATTTATCGTGACAAGGGCGCAATCATTATTTCTCTGAACAGCCTGGACTGCGTCGACAGTTTGTAGATAACACATCATAATGGATACATGTCCGCATAGAATCCTTTCATTACGCGATCTTCTTCTCGGCATTTCTTTGCATAATGCGACATATCATGGTATATCCTGACACACAAAAGCCCTTATTTTATGGGCTTTTGAGGGGATCTTTAGATATTTTGACCCCCGTTTGACCCCAAGAATAATAGGTCCAGTGTGGTAAATTTGCTTCTGTGCAGAATATGTCGAGCACAGTACTTTTTATTTAGTTGTATGCTCTTCAATCAGTGCTTTGGCCACACTTCTGCTGACAATTCTCATCTCATCATCATCTTCTTTGATGTTAGACACCAGATTCATGCTGCCATACCAAAGTATCTCTTTATCAATAACAGCATATCGTGAAGGAATGTAATCAGCGAACAATACCTTTATGCCGGACATATTAAGCCTATTATGTATATTCTCAATCCTATCCTTAATGTCATCAGAATAATGTGAAGCCGGATATGTAATAAGAGAAATTGAGGCGTCCTTACTTTTCATAGCAGAATAAATACGAATCAGACGTTCGCTTCCGGGAGTACTCACATATGGGCTGCTGATCAGTGCTTCAGCTTTTGCATTAATGATATCGACTCTAAAAACTTCACTATAGGTTTCACTGTCATAGATAAATCTGTCATCCGGTTTTCTTTCAACATCCTGCGAAAGCTCATATCCAATCCTTTTATAGGCACGAAGACGTTTGTTATACATGTTGGCAAACATCTCAATGTGGTGATCAACGTAATCTATAACAGTCACCCTGTTCTTCCCGTCATGGCTTCGGTTAAGCCTTCCTGTGTATTGTTCCACATTTCCGTCCCAAGCTATTGGCATGGCTAGAAACAACATGTCCAAACGGGAACAATTAAAACCCTCACCAATATACTGTCCGGTCGCAAGAATAATTAACGATTCGCTTTCCGATATAGAACTGAGTCTTTCCCGCAATTCCTTGCGCTCCGACTGTTTCTTTCCGCCCGTCAGAACAAGAACGTGATCGGCTTTATCTTTGACCTTTTCGAAAAGAACATCAATTTGTGCTTTTCGCTTCGATAATACCAAAGGTGTGTGTCCCTGTTTTATACACGCTTCAATATCTGAAGCAATTAAGCTGTTGCGAAAATCGCTGTTTACTACAATTCCATAGGCTTCATTTAACGTCAGTTTTTCTTTTGTTGAAATGATCGGCGTAAACCGAGGCTCAAGAATATGCTCCATTCCCTGCAAACGGATCTTATCTTTGGCTGTGAACCTGAAACGGACAGGTCCAAACTGCATCAACACTGTTTTGTCTTTCCCGTCTTCACGCTTAACAGTGGCCGTCAGACCATATACATACTTTGCATTTACTTTAGATAATACTGCCTCTATGCTCTCCGCGGCAACGTGGTGGCATTCATCCATTATCACCATGCCATAATCTTTGACAAACGGTTTTATTGAATCACCGGATCCCAGAGAAGTTACCATGGCAACATCGATAATTCCTGTCATGGAATTATGAGCTCCTGTCAATCTTCCAATCAGACTCTTTCTGGTCTTAACCCTTCCGGTCTTAGTCATGTACTGCGGATAATCCTCTTTAATTACAAGAAACCTCTCAAGGTCATTTATCCAGTTCTGCATAATCTCATTGGTATGAACGAGGATCAAAGTATTTACCTTTCGTTCTGAGATCAGATACGATCCGACTACCGTCTTTCCGAACCCTGTAGCCGCAGCCAACACGCCAAAATCGTGTCCTGTCAAACTGTTAACGGCATCTTGTTGTTCTGGATATAATTCGCCTGCAAAGGAAACATTAATCTCTTTGCCAGTGTTACGCTTATCCTCAATAGAACAGTCGATCTTTGATGATTTCAGATTATAACAGAGTTTATTCAGACAGCCTCGCGGAATTGCTATGAATTGTTCAGTATCCTCTCCTGAATAAACTATTCTCGGAATCCCAAAGGTTGAGATGCCCATTCCCTGATTTTTGAAATATTCTGGGTTATTGTATGCTGCTAATCTTCTGATCTTATTCTGTAATCTCGGCTTAATATCGGTCTTATCCACATATGCTTTATCTGCAAGAACAATCCGAACCGTTCCTTTTGTATCAGAGCGCTCAAATTTGGTACTGTTTTCCCACGGAGTCTCATCAATTGATATTTGTCTAGGTATTTCGTTGTCGGTATTGCTGCTTATACTGTATTTGTTGCCCCATGAGGACAGTTTCTCATCTATGAAGGTTTCACTGAGCTTGCCTGTATTCTTGAGCACACTCCACTGATCATGATAAGGTTGCCATTCTTCATCAACAAAGACACTGTTCCCGTTCTTTACCGCACGTCCTTGCAATGGAAGGGCTACAAGATTTCCAAGACCTCCTTCTGGAAGTTTATCCTGTGCGGGAATCATACGATCATAAGTATCAAAAGACTGCTGGTTAACACTCTCAGCTCCCTTATCCAAAAGAGCCGCACCAAACAGCCTAGCCTTCTTGATATTTATCGCCTTTTCGAAAAACATCCAAACATGTGCTCCTTTGCCGGAACGCGATCTTTCGACCAGACAGGGAACATCATTATCTGCACAGATTGCTCTCAAAGCATTGGCTTCTTCCTGCCATTTTACTGAGTTAGAACTCTCATCGTGATTATCAAAATCGAAAACAAGATAGTTGCACGTTTCATCCGGCCAAACAGGATATAACCCTACTACATCCGAACAATCTTCCTTCACACCAGTCAAATGTGCATAAATAACATCCCCTGTCAGCGGTTTGTACTTCTGATTGGGACATGATTGGCATTTGGTGTTCTTGCCGTCTTTCTTACCGCAGAGCCCAGCCTTCCAAAAATTATCGCATTGGGTGTAATAGCCATGCTTTCCTGTCTTGGCATTAGACTTTCCGGAACGAAGACTATAAACATCTCTTCGGCCCTTAAACATCGAATAATAGAATTGGACAAGTTCTTTGGTAATGGGTTCTTCTTTGATGCTTACTACACTCGGTTCATCTTTTTCAGAGTTATTGTCGGGCTTGTCATACGGAATACCGGCATCATCTAACAGTTTCTTGAGATACTGATTCTCAGCTTCAAGTTGCTTAATATGCTCCGTAAGTTCGTTATACTGATCTTCTGCCAAAACTCTCATTGCAGTCCCTTGTTCCTTCGCACTTTATCTAATTAGAACTCTTGCCCGTTCTGCATGAAATTCAATATGTTTACATGCTTTATTCCGTTTCTGTTCTGAAGAAGATAGTCTGTTGTCATAACATACTTGGGGTAATTATCTTTGATCATTTCGAGCGCACGGTATTCCCGGTCTTCGGTTTCTTTGCTTAAAGCAATAGTGTACGCAACCTGAACATAGGAATAGTCCATTTCGCGATTCCGAATAATAAAATCACATTCTAGTTTTCCGATTTTTCCAATACTGACAGAACAATCATGAGCACATGCATAAATGTATAACATGTTCTCTAAAGTCGGACCATAGTTAATACGGTTGTCGGTGTTTGAAGCAAAGAAAAAACCAAGATCTGAAAGATAATATTTTTTCTCACCGCTTAATGACCGCTTGGACTTCATATCAAAACGGTCGCATTCATAAAGGATCTTGGCATCAACTAACGCTTTTATATATCTGGATATGGTTGCTTTTCCTATGTTTAAACCACTGTTATTAAGGCTTTCACATATGTTGTTGATGCTTGTTGTAGCACCAAAGTTGTTAATGATATATCTGCGAACTATTTCAAATGTTTCTTTCTTCCTTATCTTTACTCGCTTGCGGATATCCTTTTCAAATATCTCATTGATTACACCTTGAACATATTTCTGTTTATCTGCGAGATCATCAATGAAAATCGTTTTGGGGAAACCGCTTTCCTGAATATAGTTCACCAGCTCAATCGGCAACTGAGGATCAACAGGTTTCCCATAAAACTGTTTCATTTTCTTGTATTCTTCAAAAGTCAGCGGAAACATCTCAAATTCCAGATAACGTCCGGTCAGTTTCGTAACAAGTTCACCGCTTAACAGATAGGAATTAGAACCTGTAATAAATATTGACCATCCACCATCAGTTCTATATCCGTTGATAAGCTCTTCAAAACCCTCAACATTCTGTATTTCATCAATAAACAGATACTTTAGCCCAGTCTCAGTAACATATCCGTCTATTATCTCTTCCAAAGCATCTGCTGTTTTGATATTTCTATTACCACGTTTATCAAGATCAATATAGATAATGTTTGTCTCAGGAACACCTTTATCCCTGATTTCATTTGCTATTGTTTCCATGAGACTGGATTTGCCACATCTTCTGACACCGGTAATAACTTTGATAATATCGTCATCATCATAAAAACCGCGTATTTTTCTTAAGTAGTTTTCGCGTTTGAATTTTTCCATATTACACTCTCCCTATTTTCTATAAACACATTACCATCCGAGCAAGAAAAAGTCCAGTTAACGTTACCATTTTTATCAAAAACGCAAAAGTGGTAATGTTAACCCGCATTTATCGTTTTGCGTTTTATTGGGATTATCCTGCAGAACTATCGTCGATGACCCAGCATTCATCAACGTTGCGTTACATGAAACTTATTACTTCTGCGCTTTCAAAGAAAATTTCAGAAAAGCACTGCCGGCAGACATTTTCGTCGCCCCTGCTCGCCATTATCTGCTCACCAAAATAACGAACCAGATATGATATATTCTATGTGTTCTGCAGAAACTATTTAATAGAAAGAAACCAAAAATGATGAAAGTACTGTTTGTCTGTCACGGCATGGCGGTACCGATCTGATCAAAGCCCTTGAAATCAAAGGGTTTACGGCGCTAAAAAGAGAAAGTTGTACAAAAGTTGTACAAAAATCCAGTCGTTTCGCGTGACCCTTTCCAAGTGAAGTTTTCCGGTAACATCTGCAGGTTTTAGGTGCAACAATCATCTTTTATATGATTGACTTTAGCCTGTGTAGTAGCAAATAAGGTGGAAAATAGTCTTGTAGTTTTCTATCCTATATTAGTCCTTTATATTGCTGATTAATACTGCCAAGCTAAATGAACGGAACCATATACGCCGGGATATAGTTAATACTGTTCTCCCATTTATAGTCTTTCGTATGAACTACATACTTTTCTCCTATCCGGCGACTGAATTTTGCACAAAATACATCCATTGACTTGTGTCCTCTGTAGTTTCCGGACTTTACCTCTATGGGACATATCTTGCTTCCTTTTGATGTGAGAAAATCAATTTCGTATAAATGATTTGACGTCTCGCTTTCCATCGTATAGTAAAAAAGATTGTTTCCCTTGACTACAAGCATCTGGGCAACAGCGTTTTCATATACATAGCCAAGATTTACATCCAGCTTATCTGAAAGGAGCTTATTGTAGATCACATTCTCTGTATATTGCTTATCCTTGAAAGCCAGCGTTACAAACAACCCGACATCAGAAGTAAACAGCTTATATCGTCCCTCGTCCTTTTCCAGCGCCATTCCAACGGTTGGATTATTAGCGTGATATGCAATATTTACCGTGTAAGAGCTCAACATATCAGGTAACAATTCACGCACCTGTTCAGAGCGTGCTCCTTCTCTTGCACTTGACAATACATACCGGGATGCATTGCCTGTTAGATTCGAAGGAATCGCCTCGTATATATCACCGGCCAGACCCGAACTGTCGATCTTTGTAAAATCTTCTTCGTAAAGATCTATTATTTCTCTTTTGGTTTCATCTACTGCTTGAAGATTATTCTGTTCAAGATATGTTTCGATTGCCTGTGGCATTCCGCCGATAAGCATATATAATCTGAAAACACGCATAAGATTTCTATGCAATGCGTTTCCGGCAGGCTTTCTTTTGGTCAATAACGTTTTTATGGTTTCAGCAGTAATCTTATCTCCGATTGCCCACAAAAACTCCTCAAAGTCCATTGGATACATAGAGATCTTATGTTCTTCACTAGGTATCAAGATGTCTTTTGTATTCTTTTTTATAGAAATTAGTGAACCCGTTTCAATGTATTTATATCTGCCGTCAGCCACAAGATACTTAATAGCTTGCCTGGCCTTGGGAAGCAGTTGAACTTCGTCAAATATGATTACAGACTCTTTATCATATAATCTGGTTCCTGTTAACTGTTGCAGCTGCAAAAAGAAAAAGTCCAAATCATAGGTATCATCAAATAAGTCTTTGATTGCTTTGCTGGTATGAGCGAAATCAATCAGTATATAAGACTTGAACTCTCTTTTTGCGAATTCTTCGGCTATAGTAGACTTTCCGATACGTCTGGCACCTTTTATCATAAGTGCATACTTGTCACTTTTATTCTTTTTCCATTCAAGGATTTCATCATATATTTTTCTTTTAAAAATACTCTTTTTCATAGAAAACAGCCACCTTTCAAATGGAGTATAGCTCAAATCCCCGTTCGAGTAAATCAATTTTCTGCGCAAATCCCCATTCAAATATCTTTATTTCCTACTCGAATCCCCGTAAAACATCAAAAACATGCTCTTACGATTTAACAAGTCCAAATTTTGCTCAGACGGAAGATATGTTAAACAAGGCATTGGCAGATTCGATGATCTCAGTAATCTCATATTCCATTCAGACCAAGGCTGGCAATACCAAATGGCACAATACCACAAAGCTTTAAAAGAACGAGGTATTACTCAATCCATGTCCCGCAAAGGAAACTGCTTAGATAACAGTCCGATGGAGAACTTCTTTGGAAAGATGAAGAACGAGATGTTCTATGGTCACGAATATGAATTTAAAACGTTGGAGCAGCTACAAGATGCAATGGAAAAATACATTGAATACTACAATAACGAAAGAATTCAGGTCAAACTGAAAGGACTTACTCCTTGCCAGGCAAGGAATCAGTCCGTATACTCATTTTAAAATATCCAACTTCAGGGGTTCACTTCAATTCTGTTAGGTGGTTAACCTTTGTTGTACAATTATCCTTTCAAACAATTTAACGGAACAACATAAACACCGTCTTCTCTTCTGTATGCTGATCCAACTGCTGTTAATACCATTAAAAATTTTGGTTTGGTTCCAACGACGTTTGACTGAAGTTTAAGAAGATTTTTAGCACCATCTTCAATTAACTTCTCGCCTCCAAGTTTGATTTCTATAGCTCCCCATTTCCCATTTTCTAAATGAATTACAGCATCACATTCAAGACCAGAACTATCTCTATAGTGTTTTACTTCGCCATCTATTAAATCAGAATATATTTTTAAATCACGTACAGCCATATCTTCAAAAAATAGTCCTAAGCTTTCCAAATCATTGAGCAAATCAGCAGGTGATATTCCTAAAGCGGCTGTTGCAATTGATGTGTCAACAAAATGGCGAGTTGGTGTCGATCTAACTGTTGTTTTGCTTCTGAGTTTTGGACACCATGCATCTATATCCTCGATGATGAATAAATCTTCAAGTGCACTAATATAGTCATCTATCGTCTTTGTATCCATAGTTCTATTATTCTTTTCTATAACGTCATTACGGATTGTTTGAATAGAGGCTTCTGTTGATATATTACGTGCGTAGCTTCTCAAAACCATTTTCATTACATCAGGCTTTTTGTTTCTGAACTTCTCGTTATCGCTATATTCAAAATTAAAAAGCCCGGAATAATAGTTCTTAGTTACTTCAAGTGCAACTTCATTTGGAGCGGTTACTGCCATTGGCCATCCGCCTCTACATATTAAATATGCAATATTCTCTAAGGTCTGTTCTTTATTTAAGTCGTAGATCGTAATATCGTTGTTGAATAACTCTCCGAGCGATACGATACCTTTAGATTCATTTGATTCATATAAACTCATAGATCTCATCATGAGTTTCACAATTCGTCCAGCTCCAGAGTGGAATATTTTACTCTTATCTTCTGGAGTTGAGCTTCCTGTTAACAAGAATTGACCGAAGCCAGGATTATTATCAACATATTCGCGTAACTCATCCCATAATTCAGGAACAGTCTGCCATTCGTCGATTACCCTGAGTTTTTCTCCCGCTATAACAGCTGATGGATTCATCGAAGCAATTTGAATTGCAGTTGATGTGTTTAATCTTGTACTGCTCTTGGCATATCTTAGTGCAGTAGTTGTTTTGCCACAGAATTTTGGCCCAACAACTACAACAACAGAAGATGATGCTATCTTTTTTTCTAATTTCTTTTCTACAGAACGATCTAAATACATCTGTTTATCAGCCTTTCAAAGAGTACGTATATTTATTGTAATGTTATATGGATAATAAGCATAAGTCAATAAAATTCCCAAACTTGTAGAGTATAAATTCCCAAACTTGTAGAATTATTACTCCCGAACTTGTAGATTTCTATATTTTGTTCATACGGTATAATAGATTTGAATTTATACCGTTTTTATACCGTTTGGTAGATAAAATATGCAACATTATGGAAGCGTTATACCAAGTAGGTGTTTAAACGTGAGTGTTACAAAGGCAACAAAATCAGTGGTTTGCAAGAATATATGAGGTTATGACAATATATGCCAGAAAAAATAAGAGTTTTAATGATCTGCCACGGCAACATCTGCAGGTCAGTAATGTGTGAATTCATCTTGAAGAAGATGGTAGCCGACAGAGGCCTGTCTGATAAGATCTATGTCGAGTCTGCTGCTACCTCCCGTGAGGAGATCGGCAACGATATGTATCCGCCGGCCAAGAGGAAGCTCGATAAGGAAGGCGTCCCCTACACTCGCCATGCGGCAAGACAGGTCCGTTCCTCCGACTATGAGAATTTCGATCTCATCCTTTGCATGGAGCAGTATAACCTTCGAAATATCGCAAGGATACTCCCCTCCGACCCAGAGGATAAGATACATCTGCTCCTGGACTATACGGACTCACCAAGAGACATTGCGGATCCTTGGTATACGGGTAATTTCGATCGGACATACGATGATCTTGTAGAAGGATGCGAGGCGCTCCTTCAGCATATCTGCGAAGAGCAGATGTGGTAAGATCTATCCCGTGATCTAGACATTTTGGTCACTCGACAATTTTGTCGAGTTAAGCAAATACGGCATTTTCTCGCTTTATGTCGTGTTGCGATTTCGGCAAAGAACATATTCTGTCGTTGAAAGGAGGAATCCGATGGATCAGATAATGATCGGTAAGTTCCTTAAGGAACTTCGTAAGGAAAAGAACATCACTCAGGAACAGCTTGCAGATAAGCTGAACGTATCCGGAAGAACGGTATCGCGCTGGGAAACCGGTAACAACATGCCTGATATAAGCATACTTGTAGAGATGGCCGAGCTATTTGACGTAAGTATTCCTGAGATCATCAACGGAGAAAGGAAAAGCGAGAAAATGGATGATGAGATCAAAAACGTAGCACAGAGCATGTCCGATTATGCTACAACGGAAAAAGAAACACTGTTAAAGGAAGTAAGGAAACTGAGCCTAATAGGCCTGGCGTCACTTGTGATCTACTTATTCCTTGATACGACAAAGATAGGAGCAGACAATGCCACTATCTTGGCTATAACCAGATATTTCCGCGTACTCGTATTTGTAATAACGCTCATGTTACCCCTGCACACAACAGGTCTTATATACAAATTCAAGCGCAAGAAAGAGATCGGAATACCTAAGAAAGTTGTCTACGGGATCTGCTTTATAGTTGCTATGCTGGTAGCTCTTCTGATCAAGCACCTGCTGATGGGAGCCTGACAGAATATGATCAGCCCTTCTGAACTCCTGCCATTCCCCAGTTCTCAAGGGACGGCTCGTTTATAAGGATAAAGACATCCGTGGGAGCGATATTCAGCTTTGAATTCAAGTCAGCCGTGATCTTAGTGATCACGGCTTTCTTATTGTAAAATATTCTCGAAACACTAAGGGAGGTTATGTTCAGATGTATTACAAGATCGGCGAGAGGATCGAGAAATTCGAAGTTAAGGATTTCGATAAGATAGATTTTCAGTATATTGCGGTCATAGGATCAGATGAGTGGATCAAGACCAATAAGAAGTTCAAGATGGGTATCGAGTGGGATATCAATCTGGACGAGATAACCGATACACATGCCGAGGTCAATATCGACTCTCTTACGGGCACATTCTCCATCCCCAGCCGCAAGAACATATCAGGCCCCAAGCACAACTTCGCTTTCGCTCTTGATGAGAAGGGCGTGGTCTTCATTGACGACGAGGGATTCGCATCCAGGATCGTCGAGAATATCGCCAGGACCAAGAAATATATCAATCCCTGCCTTGAGAGATTCCTCTACGATTTCCTCGAGAGCATCATCCACAGGGACTATAAGATCGTAGAGCAGTACGATGTGAAGCTCGATCAGATAGAGCAGGATATCCTTGATGAAGATACTACCGCATCCATGCGTGAACTTGCCGACATAAGAAGCGAGCTTCGCGACCTTCGTATGCATTACGCGCAGCTTCTGGACTTAAGCCAGGAACTTGAAGAGAACGAGAATGATTTCTTCCAGGAGAATAACGAGAGATATTTCCACCTTGTCTTCCAGAGAGTTCAGACCTTACATGACATGACCTCTTCCCTTGCAGATCACACGGCCCAGATAAGAGACCTTAATCAGGCACAGATCGACATCAGGCAGAACAGGATAATGACAATCCTTACGGTCGTTACAAGTATCTTCATGCCTTTGACTCTCATCACTGGATGGTACGGCATGAACTTCGTCCATATGTCCGAGCTTCAGTCTCCTATCGCATATCCGATTGTTATAGCTCTGTCTGTAATGATCTTCTTCGGCTGTCTTATCTTCTTTAAGATCAAAAAGTGGCTCTGAATTTAAAAGGGGTGGTAACCGAAGTCACCACCCTGTATCTTATCTTTTCTTGAACTTCTTTCGTTCTTCGAGTGCTCCGCCAAGTATCAGGCCGGAAGCTATCACTAAGATAATGCCTGCACCCGATGTTTTGCCGGGAGCCTCACCTGTAGCTGCGACCGCTCCGGCCGCGGCATTATTCGGAGCTGCATGGTTCGATACAGTCTCGGCTACTGCCCTCTCACGTGGATTGAACTCCGGAACAACGATCGTAGTAGTTACTGAACCGTCTCTGAAATAGACAGTTACAGTATGCTCGCCGGGAGTCAATGTTCTCAGGTAATCCTCACTGAACGTGACTATCGTACTTCCAGTCGTTGCCGTATACTGGGAATCTCTTACCAGCTCGACGCCGTCCATCTCAAGTCTTGTGAAATACCTGATACAACGTGCATCATCGTCACTTCTGTGGATGTCTATAACCACTTCAGATACTTCCTCATCCTGGGCCACATTACCTATTACGTAATCAGCGGCAGATACGGTAACAGTAATGGTCTCGCCGTCAAAATCCTCATGGTTGCCGTCACCTCTATATCTGACATGTACGTTATAAACACCGAGTTCAGTAGCAGTAGGTATTTCTTCTGTCCATTCGATACCATCAAGACTGTACAGTACACTATCGTAACCTTCGGGAAGTCTCTCAGGTGCCTCGATCAAAGGCTGAGGATCAAGACCTGATGTAAAATCATTATTTGAAGGCGTCTCCGGCTCATCCACTTCAGACGGAGCCTCGCTTACGCCGATAGTAACAACGATATCTTCACCTGAAATATCCTCATGGTTACCGTCTCCTAAGTATCTGACTTCAACTGTATGATCACCTGCGTCGATACCGACGGGGATATCAGATGACCAGTTAATGCCATCGACACTGTATTCGATATCTGTATATCCGTCAGGCAACTGTGACGGTGCAGTGATAAGCTCCTGAGGCTCACCGGTATAGACGATGCCGTCGTTCCCGGCAGGTATCTGAGCATCCGCAAGTACAGGAGCAGGCATTCTGGCAACAGTAACTTCAATATCCTCACCGCTGAACGTCTCATGGTTATTATCACCTACATAACGGACGTGAACAGTATAATCACCTGCATCCGTAACCTCGGGCACCGTATTATCCCAAGTAGTACCGTCCAGGCTGTACTCTATCCCGGTATGACCGTCAGGCAAAGCCGAAGGCGCGGTCACGATGACCTGAGGATGACCGTCGTAACAAAGATCGGATATACCGGAAGGGATCTGAGCACTTCCAAGCTCAGGTGCGGGCTTCTTTGCTACGTTGACTTCTATTACATCCAAGTCAAATGTCTCGTGGTTATTATCACCCACATAACGAACTATAACGGAATAATCGCCTGCAGCCATAACTTCGGGGACAGTATCACTCCAATTTACACCGTCAATACTGTACAGAACCGCGGTATAACCTTCAGGCAGTTCACCGGATGCGTTTATAAGAGGATGGGAATGACCGTCATATACAGGAGAATTAGCAACAGGTATCTGTATCTCGCTGACATCAGGTGCAGGCTTGATATTGATCGTGAAAGTACCGTTTGTTACTCCTACATCGTAATTAGGATTAGAACCTAATGTGATGGTCACATCGTATGTACCGACATTCTCACCCGCTGTTCTCGAGATCGTATAGTCAAGACTGTCACCGCCTGCAAGTCCCGTTGCTGTTGCAGTAAGTGCAGGATCGGAGTCACCATAGACCTTATCAAGCTGATCTACGGTCAATGTTGCCGGTCTGGCAGTAATGGTAAAGTCTGCAGGAACACACACGATCACGTAATTATCGTTGACTGCGATCGAACCCTGACCGATGCAGTAAGTACCGACATCCTCGCCGGAAGTCCTTGCCAGTGAGCCTGTGATAGTATCACCGTAAAGAAGTCCTGCACAATAATAAGTAAGTTCGGGATCTGTATCGCCGTATACCTTAGTGACGGGAACTGCGGTAACAGTCAGCGTTCTTTGACTGACAGAGAGTGTACCGTTGATATACGTAATACTGTAGTTAGACGTGACCTCCGTATTGCCGTTCCTGATCACTGCCCCTGAAGGAGTATTATCGCTCGAACCGCAAGCAGTCTGAGATCCGCTCACGCTGACGCTGCTTAAAGTATCGCCTGAAGCAAGTGTACCTGAGGTTATTGAATAAGTACCGCAGGTCAATGAGGTTCCGTCATAGATCTTGGAGTCACTTCCGGCCGTTATCTCTATCGCTCTGGAAGATATGGTAAACGACTGCGTCGCGCTTCCTTCGGGATAGTCATCGGTCGCTGCGACATATGCTCTTACATACCATGTTCCGACAGTAGTAGGAACATCAGAAGTATATGTTCCGTCTACGGCATCGCTATAAGTATAGATCGGGGTACCGAACTGCGAAGTGGAAACAGGAGAATTGGGAGTATCGCCGTAAGTCCAGCCCGTGATCGACACAGTTACGGTATTCCCGTCAGGCTGAGTTACCGTAATAGTGCCGTTTACATAACTGATATCGTAGTTAGCGGTAACATCTGTATCGCCTCTCTTGATAACAGCACCGCTCGGGATATTACTGTCGGAACCTACGGCAGTCCGCGAACCGGTAACAGTAACATCGGTGATCACATCGCCGGTAACAAGGCTGCCTGATGTAATACGATAACCGTTGTCGGTAACAGCCGAACCCGTATAAGCACAGGATATACTATTTGCCGTTATCTCAATGCTGACCCTATTGATGGTAAAGGCATGCGTCTTGCCGGAAGGAAGCTTATAATTTGTATTAGACAGGCTTGAAGCTGTTGCAATATGAGGACCGGCATTCATCTGACCGCCTGTAACGGTAACAGTACATGTATCACCTGCTATAAGATTTGTCGCGGTTGCCGTCGGAACATGCGTTGTTCCGTCATAAGTAAATGAACTGTTACCCCAGGTCAGTCCGATCTCCTTAGCAGTTATAGTAACAGTTGCAGAACCGGTTACAGTAGCATGGTTAGGTTTGGTGACCTGATAATAAACAGTATGTGTCCCTGCATTCACATAACTCGGATTAGCCGTAAGATCATAATTACCTGAAGTAATACCGTACCTGACCGTTGCTCCGCTTGGAACTCCGCTCAGTGATATAGAATGCGCCTGACCATCATAAGTTCCGGAATACCCATTAGCAGTAACGGACATGGAAGCCGCACTTACGGTAACCGTTATAGTTGAGTCAGAAGTCTTACTGTTATAGTTATCATTACCTGCAGCAGACGCTCTGACAACAACGGTATAGGTACCCGACGGTGTATTGGCAGCTGCAGTCAACACCCTGGTAGACGTATTAAATGTAAAATACGATCCTCCTGTCTGTGACTGAAGGCTATAAGTGACTGTGCCCTGACCATTCGAAGCAGCATTAAGCGTCTTAGTCTGAGCAGAAGCCGAGAACGTAATATTCCAGGTCTGGTTTGAATAAGATAACGGATTATCGGCTTTGCTGACAGTTACGGTAAAACTGCCGGACAATCCGGTATAGTTATCGGTACTGTCAACTTTGTATTCAACATAATAAGTTCCGGCATCGGTCACGCTAGGAACACTGCTGGAATAACTGCTCCATGAACCGTTATCCTTTTTATATCTGTACTGAACCGTACCGAATGCCGGAACAGGTACGGTCT
The DNA here is from genome assembly GCA_900111435.1 of Ruminococcaceae bacterium KH2T8. Classification (NCBI taxonomy): domain Bacteria; kingdom Bacillati; phylum Bacillota; class Clostridia; order Eubacteriales; family Oscillospiraceae; species Ruminococcaceae bacterium KH2T8. The sequence continues at coordinate 67,455 of FOIY01000005.1, read as the reverse complement.
TAAAAAGACTCTTGCCACCTGTTACGTAATTCCAGGCATCCTGCCGTACAGCCGATGTACTCCACGAATTCGTGGCCTGCGATATAGTTACGGTAACTGATCTTTCAGCGCTGTTCTGATAACCGTTACTGCCAACTGCTCGATAATACACGGTATACGTTCCGACATCAGTGCCTTGAGGTACAGTATCAGACCAACTGCCGCCCGGCAATTTATACTGCATGGTTCCGTTCGTTGCGGTTCCGGAGACAAGATCTGCAGCCGATCCGTTATATGTGCGGTTATTAGCCGTAACACTTGCTGAGGCAGATACATTATCCCTCACGAAGGTCAATATACTTCCTGCAAAATCATCAGAAATAGAATCTACTCTCCAGGCATTATTACCATTCAAACTAAATGTATTATTATTCAGATGCAGAGTTCCGTCGTTATCAATTCTTATCGAAACATTAGTCCCATAAGCCAGATTACTGTCATCAAGAGAATCTACCTTGCTGGAACATACATTTCTATTGTTCGGGTTAATGGTATACGATGCTGAACCGGTTATCACAAAAACATCGCCATATGCAATATTCACAGTAGCTGACGAAGTATACATTGCATCCGTTACAACTATCTCATATTCAATTCCGTCTATCGTGACCCTCATCCATTCTTCGCTTGTGAATGCCTGATGAGCAGTAACAGACCATATACCATTATCACAAGATGCCGAGAAAAGGCTCTCATTACTGACGACAACATTACCCACGCTGCCCGTAAGTCCGACATGATCGAGAATATCCGTAAGGAGTATTGTCGTATCTCCCTGCATAACATACTGAAGGTCGCCGTATGTAAACTCGACTGTATAGTAAGAGAAGCCGTCAGAGGTAGCGATGACCGCATCACCTGACTCGTACGAATCTAACAGTACAGGATTAAGAGCTGCGCCTTCGCCTTCTATATGATAGACGGAAGTATCGAGATTGGTATCCGATACCTCTGCCATCTCAAAAGATACATTTACAGACTGACCGTCTGCAGGCTGAAGCTCATTGCCGTCCTGATCGAATACTTGGATATCGAATGTATAGGATACGGCTACATTATCGCTATGACCGTCAGTGCTCTCTATCGAATCCGTAACCTGATCTTCGATATCCTGAGGAACTTCGGTAACACAAAGATAAGAACCTTCAGGGAATACGCCGTCAGCTGCAGTAACTGTTACGATGACCCCGTTAACATATGAGCTTTCCATAAAAGACGGCATACAAAGGGGTTCTTCGGCAAAGGATTCCGATACTTCAGTCTGATCCGAAGGAACATCCGATCCGGGATCACTCTCTGCGGTGATCTCAGTGATCTCACCGGCATCAGAGCTTTCTACAACAACGATCGTATCTTCCTCTGATGAGACATCCGACATCTCCTCAGTATTATCAGACTGATCTGTCTCGTCTGCTACAACAGGCGCGGCATATAAGCCCATTATCAAATTGACAGAAAGGAAAACGGACATAAACTTACACAGGAACTTATACCGACGCATATAACACACCCCCAATATAAGAGATCGCCTAACATATACCGAATATGTAAAAAAACTTACATTTTCATGCTAACATGCGTTATACGAACTAAGGTTTCCAATTTGTAAATTCTGTGAAAAGTATAAGAAACATAGCCCCAAGACAATCTCTTGAGGATTCAAAACAATTACAAAATATTTGCGTTTATCTTAAGTGTGCTTGTCTACAGAGAGTCAGCCTTTCTGAATCCCCGCCATTCCCCAGTTCTCAAGGGGCGGTTCGTTGAAGATGATAAAGACATCGGAAGGAGCGATACCAAGCTTAGAGTTTAAGTCTGCCGTGATCTTAGTGATCGCGGCTTTCTTTTGCTCTTTGCTCCTTCCGGGGAAGATCGTAAGCTCTATGAGCATAAAGCTATCCGTCTTGCCTTCGGGGCGTTCAAAGTCTTCCTCAGGGATCTCTACTATCCTCTGGAATCTGTCCCAATCTTCGATACCGAATGCCTCCATCAGTCCTTCGTGTACTACATCCAGGACCGTCTTCTTATATTCGAGGCTCTTGCCCTTTACCATGTCGATCCGAACTAACGGCATATCTTACCTTCCGAGTGTAGCGTCGTATGACTCTAAGAAATCTTCGCCCTTCTGAACTTCTGTAAGGGAGAGTCCCGGGTAGCCTAACTGCCTCTCGCATTCGTAGATGGCGATAGCAGCAGCATTACTGAGGTTAAGGCTCCTGCAGTCTCCTGCCATGGGGATCCTAAAGCATCTGTCTATATGCGCCTTTAAGATATCGTAGGGAACACCTGTGCTTTCCTTGCCGAAGATGAGGTAGATGGGGCCTTCCGCAGCCTTAAAGTCGATATCCGAAGGCGGTACCTTTCCGTATCTTGTCATGAAGTAGTATTCACCCGGGTTCTTGCTCGCGAAATCATCAAAGCTCTCGTAGAGCACATAGTCAGCCCACGTGATGTGATTCGTCGTAGCGCGTCTGAACTTGGGATTATCGATATCAAATCCCAGCGGCTTTATTATGTGAAGCTCGCAGTTCGCGGCTACACAGGTCCTCATTATGTTGCCCGTATTCTGAGGGATCTCGGGCTCGAACAATACTACATTTATCTTGCTTTCCATAGAAGACATCTTATCACTTAACCCCTAAGTATTTATAGCCCTTTTCTTCTATGACAGCCTTGACCTTATCAAGGTCGAGATCGCCTTCTGCTACGATCTCCACTGTTCCCTTCTCGTGACTTGCCGTCGCCGTCGTCACTTCAGGCAGTGCTTCCAGAGCCTTCTTAACGGTCGCTTCGCAATGAGGGCACATCATGCCCTTGACGCGGATCGTAGTCGTGGATACCACCTGAGGGGCGTTATTCAAAAGAGGTCCGGTAATGACGTCCCCCTTAGCCTTATCCGCTGAAGCATCGTGCACCTTGATAAGGTTCAGCCTCAATGCATTTGTGACTACAAAGAAGCTCGAAAGGCTCATGGCCGCAGCACCGAAAGCAGGTTGCATGGTAAGCCCGAAAGCATGCACATATGCACCCGCTGCTACCGGTATAAGGAGCACGTTATAGAAGAGTGCCCAGAACAGATTCTCGATTATATTCTTATATGTTTTCCTGCTTATCCTTATCGCCGCGCAGACATCCTCAAGACTGCTCTTCATGAGAACTACATCAGCTGCATCTATGGCAACATCCGTACCTGCTCCGATAGCGATGCCTATATCTGCTCTCGTAAGGGCGGGAGCATCGTTTATGCCGTCACCTACCATAGCTGTTTTTCCGTATTTCTGAAGCTTACGGATGACTTCCTCCTTACCTTCAGGGAGGACATTTGCTATTACTTCATCTACACCCGCCTGAGCCGCAATATTATTTGCAGTCAGGATATTATCGCCTGTGATCATGACTGTATGAAGGCCAAGCTTCTTCATGGATGCGATGGCACTTATGCTGTCATCTTTTATCTGATCAGCTACCGCGATGATACCGATCTGCTCATAGCCTCGGCAGAATACCATGGGAGTCTTCCCTTCTTCTGCCAGTTCGATCCACTTCTTCGACAGTTCGTCAGAGAGCTTATCGTCGTACCTCGGGTTTTTCCCGCCGAATACTTCTACGCCGTCGATCTTTCCCCTGATGCCTGTTCCTACGATATTCTCAAAATCAGTAAGTTCAGGGTATGCTATCCCCTTCTCTTCGACATATCTCATTATGGCCTTGGCGATAGGGTGCTCGGACTTGCTCTCAAGGGCTCCTGCTATCTTTAAGATCTCTACTTCGTCATCTCCTATGATGTCCGTAACGACGGGTTCACCTTTGGTTATCGTACCTGTCTTATCGAGGGCGATGATCTTGATATTTCCTGTCTCCTGAAGTGCCTCAGCGGTCTTGAAGAGGATACCGTTTCTGGCGCCAACTCCGTTACCTACCATTATCGCGACGGGAGTAGCAAGTCCCAGTGCGCAGGGGCAGGATACAACAAGCACGCAGATACCTCTTGCGAGCGCGAAGCCGATCTCTCTTCCCACCAGGAGCCAGATCACAGTTGTTATTACTGCTATAGCGATTACAGCGGGAACGAATACTGCGGATATCTTATCCGCGAGCTTGGCAACTGGCGCCTTGGTAGCGGCCGCATCAGATACCGTCTTTATTATCTTTGCAAGTGTCGTATCTTCTCCGACTCTTGTTGCCCTGCATTTAAGAAAGCCTTCGATATTGACGGTAGCCGAAGATACCGTGTCACCTTTCTTCTTATCTACAGGCATGCTCTCTCCTGTTAAGGCAGATTCGTTAACTGCACTTGTTCCTTCTATTACGATACCGTCTACAGGTATATTCTCGCCGGGTCTTACAACGAAGATATCGTCCTTATTAAGATCCTCGGTAGGGATCGTTATCTCCTGACCGTCTCTTATAACAGTGGCGGTATCGGGCGAAAGTTTTATAAGACTCTTTAATGCATCGGTAGTCTTGCCCTTGGAGTAGGACTCCAGCATCTTGCCGACAGTAATAAGAGTTAAGATCATGGCGGCTGACTCGAAGTAGAATTCCTGCATCAGTGCATGCTGATCAGCGCCCTCCGCGGTCATGGCAAAGAGCATTACCGTTGAATATACGAAAGCCGCTCCCGAGCCCATGGCGATAAGCGTATCCATATTGGGAGCTCCGTGCATCAGGCTCTTGCTGCCGCTTATAAAGAACTTCCTGTTTATGAACATCACGATGGCAGACAGGATCATCTGCACCATTCCGATCGCAATGTGATTGCCTTCGAAGAACTCAGGGAGCGGAAGGCCGAGCATCATGTGCCCCATTGAGAAATACATGAGGACTACAAGGAAGATCAGCGATGTTATAAGGCGCTTTTTGAGGATCGGTGTCTCCTTATCTTCAAGCGCATCTCTTTCCGCCTTAAGATCCGTCTTCTGCGCATTGCTGCTGCCGCCCTTTACGGAGGCTCCGTAGCCCGCATCTTCAACGGCCTTTATTATCTCATGCTCATCTACGTCTCCTTCGACTCCCATTGAGTTCGTAAGAAGACTTACGCTGCAGGACGTGACACCCGGAACATTTCCGACTGCCTTTTCCACTCGCGCCTGACATGCGGCGCAGCTCATTCCGGTTACGTTATACTGTTTCATCTCATCAGTTTCTGAAGTGTCTTAACAAGTTCGTCGAGCTTCTCTTCGCTGCCGTCCTTCACATCCTCTGCGACGCAGGTCTTGATGTGAGTGGCAAGTAGGACCTTGGTAAAGCTGTCCAAGGCACATCCTGCCGCCGATACCTGATTGATGATATCGATACAGTATGCATCCTCTTCGACCATTCTCTTTATGCCTCTGATCTGTCCTTCGACCCTGTTAAGGCGCTTCATGAGCTCCTTCTTTTCGTCTTCGCTCCTGCTCTTACTCCTGTCGCAGCAGGGGCGCTTTTCTTTACTTTCTCCGGACATAGTTAACTCCTCTCGAACATAAACCTTTCGAGAGGATTATATACCCCCAGGGGGTATATGACAAGATGCTGCCGGATAAATTAAGACTCGGCGGGAACCTCTTTATCTACCAGGTTCTTTACCCATAGGTACTTCTTATAGTGCTTATATACGACAGGGATCTTTACCATCTCATCGAGATAAAGGAAGAAGCAGACCCAAATGACGGGGATCTTGATAACGAATGCCAGCAGCGCGCCGAAGGGCACGATAAAGCCCCACATCGTCACGGTGTCGCAGATCATGCCGAACTTGGTATCTCCGCCCGCAGCGAATATGCCGCTTATGACGACCGAGTTGATCGAGCGTCCGAGGATATAGTAAAGGCACATTAGGAGCATCCATGTAAGATAGTGCTTCGCGGTCGGAGTGAGGTTAACGAAATGAACGATGACCGGTGTCAGCGCCGCCGTGATCGCACCGAGGATGATGCCGCTTATGACTGAGAGCTTGCAGAGCCTGCCGCCGTAGTCTCTCGCGCGAGCGAGGTTACCTGCACCGAGCTCGTTACCTACAACGATGGATCCGCCTGCGGCCAGGGCGAAGCAGAAGCAGGATACGAGATCCTTAACGACCGCCGCAATGGAATTTGCAGCTACCGCATCCGCACCGAGGTGTCCGATTATGACGGATATCATGGTAAATCCCAAACCCCAGAAGAGGTTATTGGCCAGCAGGGGTCCCGAATATTTACTGAAATCCTTTCGAAGATCGAGGTTTACCTTAAAGATATCCTTGAACCTGATCCTGACCTTACTCTTCGTATTCATGACGAGGAGGGCACCGATAAAGCCGATGCCTGCCGAGATCGACGTCGCGAGAGCCGCACCCCTTGCGCCCATCGCAGGGCATCCGAAGAGGCCGAAGATGAATACCGCATTAAGTCCGATATTCGAGACGACCATGAACACGCTTATGACGGTGCTCTCCGCTACGAGCTCGACGTTCTTGAGGATCGCCGCGAGTATCTGCGCGAGTCCGTCCAGGATATAGGCGAAGGCAACCAGCCTCAGATACCCTATGCCGTATTCGACTATTGCGGGTTCATCGGTAAAGATGAGCATGATCCCCAAAGGGCAAAAGAGTCCCATGGCAAAGAAAATAAATACCACGGGGAGCGTGAGCCTCAGCGTATATCCGAGGATCTTCTCTATGGACTTAAGGTCCTTCTTTCCGTAATACTGAGCCGCGAACATACTCATGCCGCTTACCAAGGCATAGAGGAAGATGTTCAGCACGAACATGGCCTGTGACGCGAGCGACACGGCCGACATCTGATCCTGATCGAGCGTCACGAGCATCATGGCGTCCGATACGGGGATCAGCGCAAACATAAAGTTCTGTAAAGTCATCGGCAGGATGAGCTTTACGAGCTTTCCGTAAAAGTCATTCTTATGTGTATTGTTATTCATTATAGATCTTAGTACCGTTATATAACCTTGTGAGACCTTCCCTTAAGGTGCTCTCGGGGCATGCGAGGTTGATCCTTACGAACCTGTCGCCGTTACCTCCGAAGTGCGATCCGGAATTGAGCATGAGTCCGGCATTCTTCTCAAGATGTGCCACGAACCTGTCGCTGTCCTCGGTTACCGCCGAGCAGTCTACCCACATAAGGTAAGACGCGTCGGAACGGATGACCTTTAGCGCAGGGATATTCTTAGCGATGAAATCTTCCGCTATCTTCCTGTTCTTCCAGAGATATTCTCTGAGCTGATCGAGCCATACTCCGCCCTCACGCGTATATGCGGCCTTTACGGCATCGATCGAGAAACAGTTTCCTTCGCCTACTTCATCGGTATTTACTCCTCTCCACATCTTGTGTCTTAGATCGGGATCCGGGATGATCATTGCAGCCGTCTGGATGCCCGCTATATTAAACGTCTTGGTGGGAGCTACGCATGTGACGCTTATCTCCCTGTTCGTCTCTGATACTGACGCGAAAGGTATATATTCCTTTCCCGGGGCCACGATATCGCAGTGGATCTCATCGGAGATGACGCGCACGTGATTCTTCTTACAAAGCTCGCCGATCCTTATAAGCGTGTCCTTGTCCCAGATATTTCCCGAAGGGTTCTGGGGATTACATAGGATCATGAGGGTCGTCTGCGGATCACGAAGCTTGGCGATAAGATCGTCCCAGTCGATAGAATATTCATGCTTTGCCTTATCGTAGAGGAGCTTATTTTCGAGCACCTTGCGGCCATTATTCAGGATCGAGTTAAAGAAGATGGGATACACGGGAGTCTGTATAAGGACATTTTCACCCGGTGTCGTGAGCTTTCGCACCGCCGATGAGATCGCCGGGACGACGCCTGTTACGAAGACGAGCCAATCCTTATGGAGCTTGAAGCCGTGGCGCTTCTCCCACCAGTACATATAAGCCTTGTTCCAGGAATCCTGCTCGATCGTATATCCGTAGATACCGTGAGCTGCACGGTCCATTATGGCTTTCTGCACTCCGGGAAATGTCTCGATATCCATATCGGCGACCCACATGGGGAGCATGCCCTTGGCCTTCTCCCATTTGAGGCTTCCCGTATTCTTTCGGTCGATCAGCTTGTCGAAATCGTAATTCATATCAGCCTTCCGTAATGATCTTCGTTGCCGTTGTATCCACCATGTTATCTTCCATGATGAGCTCTCCTATCGAGCCTGCCTTTATTGTACCCGAAGACGGGTTCTTTACGCTGTCGATATTTCCGATTATCTCGGCATCTACGTCGGAGTATTCGAAGGAGAGCGTCGTATTTATGAGCTTACAGTTCTTCATGGTGATGCCCTTTATGTAGCACATGCCCTGAAGGCTCTCGATCGTACAATTCTCGAGCGTAATATTCTCCGAATTCCATCCGAGGTATTCGCCGCAGATATATGAATCCCTGACCGTGATATTCCTGCAGTTCCAGAAAGCATCTTTGGTCATGAGCTTCGAGCCCGTGATCTCGATATCGCTGCAGCCGTCAAAGCCGTAGTTGCCGACGAGCTCCAATCCGCTGATCTTCATGTTGCTGCTGTTCATGGCAAAGTAATCGCCTCTTACCTTGACGGTATCGAGCACGACGCCGCTGCAGGACCACATGGTCTCCTTGGCATCGTGGAAAGTAACATTTTTGAGCTTTAGATCATTACATCTCCTGAAAGCTTTCGGCGCCTCGATGATCACGTTCTCGGCCGTAAGGCGGTTCGTGTACCAGATACCTGCCCTTGCCATCTCACCCATGACGCAGTCCTTCATGGAGATATCGTTTGAGTACCACAGGGGATATTTCCATCTGAAAGAAGTACCCGTAAGCTCGATATTGCTGCTGTGCTTTAAGGGGGACTCGCCGTCATCGAAGATCGAATCCGTGATGATCAGGTCCTTTCCGTGAAACAGAGCGCGTTCGCCTGTCAAAAATCCTCTGTCTATCGTCTCCATATAATTGGCACCTTCCGTAAATGTTTTTCTGTAAAAAGTATATAGGTATCTGTCCTGCGGGACAAATACCTATATTGAACAGAGAGACTATATTTCTGATGCTTAGTATCAATAACCGAACTCCTGTGCCCATGTATCGCCGACACGTGCGGATCCGTATGTGACATAACCCGGATTCATGATGTTCTCTCTATGTGAAGGGGAATTCATCCAATCATCGAATACCCACTGTGCATTCGTCTGACCCTGTGCAAGGTTCTCACCGTACATGATGTCGGGATTTACCGTCCACCAGTCGGAACCGTCAGGTCTTGTATGGGAGAAACAGTCAACAGCTTCGCCTGCTCTTACATAAGATGCATCTGCGAGTCCGCCGCTCCAGCTCAAAGGTGCGAGACCGTTAGCTGTTCTTGCTTCGTTAACGAGGATGAAGAGCTCATATTCTTCTGTTCCTGCAGGGGGATAGTTGATGGAGTAGGAAGGCTCGGGCTCAGGTTCGGGTTCGGGCTCGGGCTCTGTCTCTACGACCTCTACCGTAGTAGTAACAGTAGTCTCGGATCCTGCGGGAGCTGCTGTCTCTTCAACAGCCTGCTGATCGGACTCTGTCTGCTGCTCGCCGGCCTCTGTAGCGGCTACAGTCTCGTCAGTGATCTCATCAGCAGTTGCGATCGTCTCATCGGTTGCCTCAGTTGCTTCTGTCTCTTCCTCTGCGATCTCGGGAACGATCTCGTCTTCTTCATCGTCGGAAATAAGATCATTGATGTCGATCCTCTCGAGCATATCGTTGCCGAGCATCTCGATGGGGCTTTCCTTAAGAAGTATCGCCTCAGTGGGAGTAGGAGTAAGAGTAACGATATCTACGCTGCCGATAGTGATCATGAGGGGCTCTGCGGGAGCATTAACGGATGCTCTGTTAAATGCGGATCCCTGACCTGCCATTGTACAACCGGCCATAACGACTGACGCTGCAAGAATTGATGCTGTGATCGTTTCGTAGATAGAGAACTTTTTCATAACCGCCGCTCCTCTCAGGATTCATTCATCACACCTATAGGATAAAGGGCTGATATGAACTGCGAACAAGCATTCCGTTACTCAACTGCGTCAATTTTATGAACGATTTTTGAACTATCCTTAGGTTCTTTTGATATATTCTCGGGTACTTGAACGGTGGCATCCTCCTAGGTATTGTTGTATATTATTTATACTGTCAGTTGAATTGACATGGAGGGTGTTATGAACAGAAAAAGACAGTCCTCTGCAGGACTGGACATCATAATCGTCGGAGCGGGCAAAGTAGGTCGCACGCTCGTCGAGCAGCTCAGCAAAGAAGGTCACGACATCACTATAGTCGACCAGGATCCCGTTAAGATCCGTGAGATAACCAATCTTTATGACATCATGGGATGCGTCGGAAACGGTGCGAGCTATACGACTCAGACGGAAGCAGGCATCAATGACGCCGATCTCATCATCGCCGTTACGGAATCGGATGAGCTCAATCTACTGTGCTGCACCATCGCAAGTCAGTTCAGCAACTGCGCTTCCATTGCCAGAGTCAGAACACCCGACTACAGCAAGGAAGTCAATTACTTAAGAGAGAAGCTCGGTCTTGCCATGATCATCAATCCCGAGCTCGAATCCGCCAAGGAGATGGCAAGGCTCCTTTATCTGCCTACCGCGCTCGAGATCAACTCTTTCGCACACGGACAGGCCGAGATCGTTAAGCTCCGTATCCCCGAAGGAAACAAGCTCGACGGCATGGCGATATATGACCTCGGTCAGAATATCACTAACGACATCCTTATCTGCGCAGCCGAGCGAGACGGCAAGGTAACTATCCCGGGCGGTGACTTTGTCCTAAAGTCCGGAGATACCATCTCCTTCGTGGCAACTCACAAGGCGGCAACATATTTCCTGAATCAGATCGGATTCGGAACAAAGCAAGTAAAGAACACCATGATCATCGGCGGCGGACGTGCCGCATATTATCTCGCTGACCAGCTCATCAGAAACGGCATCGAGGTTAAGATAATCGAGAAGAGCAGATCAAGATGCGAGCACCTTTACGAGCTCCTCCCCAAGGCCGTCATCATCAACGGCGACGGTACGGATCCCGAACTCCTCAAGGAAGAAGGCATCGCCTCGATAGAGTCTTTCGTGCCCCTTACGGGTATCGACGAAGAGAACGTGATGCTCTCGCTTCACGCCAAGAAGATCTCAAATGCCAAGCTCATCACGAAGATAAGCAGATCGGGCTTTAGCGACGTTATAGACACACTGGATCTCGGATCCGTCGTCTATCCCAAGTACATCACCTCCGAGGCGATCGTCGCATATGTACGTGCGCGTTCGGCATCCAGAGGCAGCAGCATCGAGACTCTCTACCACATGTTCGACTCAAGAGCAGAGGCTATCGAGTTCAAGGTAACAGAGGAATCCCCTCTCACGGGCAAGGCTCTACGCGACTTAAAGCTCAAGGATAACCTCCTTATATCGTTCATATTCCACGAAGGTCAGATCATCATCCCGACAGGTAATGACAAGATAAGCGTCGGCGATAACGTAATGGTCGTTACGACCCATCCGGGATTTACGGATATCTCGGATATTCTCAGGTAATAAGAAGGACGGCGCGACCAGATGAATGTAGCGATGATCCGATACATACTGGCTCAGGTGCTCAGGATAGAGGGTGCTTTCCTTCTCCTGCCCTGCATCGTGGCAGCGATCTACAGGGATCAGGTGGGTGTCGTGTATCTCTTAGTCGCACTGTCGCTGATGGCGATCGGCTCGATCGGTTGCTTCTTTAAGCCCAAGGACACCATGATCTACTTAAAGGAAGGCTGCGTTGCGACCTCCATGAGCTGGATCCTCATGAGTCTTGCAGGATGCCTTCCCTTTTATATCACGGGCGAGATCCCGAACTTCACCGACGCACTCTTTGAGACCGTATCGGGCTTTACGACGACAGGTGCAAGTATAATGAGCAACGTCGAGGGCATGTCCCATACGGGCCTCTTCTGGAGATCATTTACTCACTGGCTCGGCGGAATGGGCGTTCTCGTATTCCTTCTTGCCGTTATCCCCATGAGCGGAGGCTCCAACATCAACCTCATGAGAGCGGAGAGCCCCGGACCTTCCGTCGGAAAGCTCGTTCCCAAGATCCGTCACACGGCCAGGATCCTTTATATGATCTACCTCGCCATGACGGTCATCGAGATCGCTCTCCTCATCGCAGGCGGCATGTCGATATTTGATTCGCTGACACTTTCGTTCGGTACTGCAGGTACGGGCGGATTCGGTGTCAAGAATGACAGTTTCGCGAGCTATACTCCCTATGTTCAGTGGGTCGTCGCGATCTTCATGCTCCTCTTCGGTATCAACTTCAATGCTTACTACTATGTACTCTTAAAGCAGTTCAAGAAGATCTTCGGCATCGAGGAAGTACGTCACTACATCCTTCTGATCCTTGCCGCTACTGCCATCATATTCATAAATATCATGAACATGTACGACAGCGCTTTCACGGCTCTGACTCATGCTTTCTTCCAGGTAACTTCGCTCACGTCCTCAACCGGATATGCGTCCACCGACTTTGATCAGTGGCCCACGATGTGTAAGCTCACGCTGATCATCATGATGACGATCGGTGCCTGCGCGGGAAGTACGGGCGGCGGTATCAAGGTGTCGAGATTCATCCTTCTTATAAAGTCGATCCGTAAGGAATTCTCGTCCTATATCCACCCCAAGATCGTTCGAAAGACTACTATGGACGGAAGGACCGTTGAGCACGACGTTATCCGTGCGGTAAACGTCTACCTCATCACATTCCTCACGGTGCTCCTCGGATCCATGTTCATCGTAACTGCCGACGGCCACGATCTCGTTACGTCATTTACGGCCGTTCTCGCAACGCTCAATAATATAGGTCCCGGCCTTGCGATGGTAGGACCTACATGTAATTATTCATTCTTCAGCATTCTCTCGAAATATGTCCTGATACTCGACATGCTCGCAGGAAGGCTCGAGCTCTTCCCGCTCCTTATCCTCTTCCACCCGAAGCTCTATAAGGGCATCACGGCAAAGAGAAGAGCTGCCTGATCACTGAGCCTTTATCGTATAGATCCTCGATCCGAAATCGGGATAGTATGCGATCGTCTTATCGTCATAACCGCATCCCGCGAAAGCATTCTTAAGGTGAACGCCCGCATATTCCATGGCATCACCGTACATCACGTGCTCTTCGCCCTCCGAATGCATCTTAATAAACTTTGCAAGGACTCCGTGCACGAAGCTGTCGGGCTTTATATGAACGGGGGAAATGAAGTTAACGAGTCCGCCGAAATTCCTGATATCGAATTCGAGCTCCCTGCCCTTCATGGCATATTTTGTATCGTCCTTTAATCCCCTGACCTTCATGACTCTCCACTTGCAGTTGGGATGAGTCAGTACCTGCATTGTCATGGCGATCGCTTCCTTCTTATCGGGAGATACGACATTCCATGATACGGTATTTCCGGGAAGTGATCTAAGAAGGCTCATGCCTGCCGCGGCTGTCTGATCACCGTCGCAGGAGATGCCGTCAGAGAGCGTATCGCCTCTGTAGAACCTTCCGAACTGCATCACTTCCCTGTGTTCCTTATAAAAAGCGATCTGCTCCTTTATGGCCTTTATATCGGCAGAGCTCATATCGCAGAGATTGCATTCGTAGCCCAGAACGCCGAAGGACGCGACATTAAATCTCGTCTCGATCGGAGTCCTTCTCAAAGTCTGGTGATTAGGGACATCCGAGACATGTGCCGTTACGCATCGCATGGGATAGCCGTAGCTGTAGCCCGTCTGGATCTGTGCCCTCGCGAGCGCATCCGTGTCATCGCTTGCCCATATCTGAGGAAAATACGACAGGATACCGAGGTCGAACCTGTTACCGCCCGATGCACATCCTTCGAAGAGAATTTCGGGAAATTCCCTCGTGAGCGTCCTCATGACGCGGTAAAGGCCGAGGACATAGCGGTGAAATACTTCGCCCTGCTGCTCCTTGGGGAGTGCCTCCGAATAGACATCCGAGAATATGCGGTTCATGTCCCACTTAACATATGAGATCTCCGCAGAGGAGAAGACTTTTCTCATCGCGTCGATTATATAGTCCTGAACTTCGCGCCTCGTAAGGTCTAGGATCATCTGGTTCCTGCCCGTGGAATGAGCCTTGCCCGGGATCTTTATCGCCCAGTCGGGATGTGCCCTGTAGAGATCCGAATCCTCATTTACCATCTCGGGCTCGACCCAGATACCGAACTGCAGACCCAGTGCACGTATCTTGTCGCACAGGCTCTTGATACCGCCCGGGAGCTTCTTCTTGTTGGGATACCAGTCGCCTAATGAGCGCGAGTCGTCATTTCGCTCGCCGAACCATCCGTCATCCATGACGAAGAGCTCGATACCGACCTGCTTTGCCTTTCGAGCCAATCGCAGGAGCTTATGCTCACTGATATTAAAATATGCCGCCTCCCAGGAATTTAAGAGGACTGGCCGAAGTCTGTCCTTCCACGGACCGCGCAGGACATGCTTTGACACGAAGTCATGCATCTGTCCGCTCTGACCGTTATATCCCGAACATGAATAAGTCATGACTGCTTCGGGGCTGGCGAAGGACTCTCCTTTCGAAAGTTTCCATGTGAACCCCGTGGGGTTGATGCCGGAAAGGAACCTTACCTTCCCGTGCGAGCTCTGCTCTATTGATTCGTAGTGATTGCCGCTGTAGATGAGGTTCATGCCGTAGCACTCGCCGTGATCCTCAGAGCAGCCTCTCCTCGAGATCATGACAAAGGGATTCGAGCGGTTCGAGGATGTTCCCGTAACGGATGAATTGACGAGCCTTGCGCCTCTTACGGCCATATCGTTCCTCTCCATCTCACGTGCCCACGCACCCGTAAATGTCGTAAATACATAGTCCCCGGGGTCAAGGTCGAGCTGCGTGCTCATGATCTTTCCGATCGTGATACCCTGCTCGCCCGAGTTCCTGAGCACCGCATATCTCGTGATGACATCGCAGTTCGGATATGCCGTGTATACGAGGTCGAGCTCGAGGCCGTTCTCCTTATCCGCGAGCTTTATTATCAGTATCTCTCCGTCCTCGCCGTAAGACTTGGGGAGTATGTCGTCAGCATCTTCGTTAGTATCCGCGGGAGCCGCTGAGCCCTTCTGCTGCTCAAAGGATGAGTAACGAAAGTCCGATGTGGCGCTGCCGTCAGGGTTTACGATCTCAACGAAAGCCTCCCTCACGTCGCCCTTACCGTACGAGCTCATCTCGAGGCGAATATCCTCGAGTGATATGTCACCGTCGTCCTTTGAAGGAACGATGGTATTTCCCGGAGGAAAGCCCTTGGCTTCCGATAGGCCGTCCGCATCGTCCATATGTATCCTGCGGCCGTAGTAGAGGTGCTCTACATGCCCTGAGGGAAGCACCTTCATGGCATAAGTCGTATTGTCGGTATCGAGCACGAATAAAGGCTCTTTATCACCAATGATCCTGATCATGTTAATTAGTTCTCCCGGCTTTTGAGTTCTGCTGCGATCTCTTCGAGCTTCTTATCAGTAAGGATATATCTGGCCTTAAAGATAAGCAATGCGACTACGAGAACGACGATGGGTGCGAGCGTCATGACGAGACGAAGTCCTACGACTGCCGAACCGTCGATCGCAGTATCTGCGCCCGATGCCGCATCCTGAAGGCTCTTGATGAGCATCGATGCGGTCTGTGCTCCCGTGGAGTCAGCCTGGATATCGAATACTGCAAGGCAGATCGATGCTACGAGAGCCGCGATACCCGAAGCGAGCTTTACGACGAAAGTCTGCATCGAGAAGATGACCGACTCGTCTCTTCTCCTGTTCTTGAGCTCACCGTAATCAACCGTATTTGCAAGGAAGATAGTTACGATGACATTAAGTATTCCGACTGCGCCCATGATGAAGAATCCGGGAACGAAGAATGGGAATACGGACTTGGTGCCCATGAGTGCCATCACAAGGAGGATCAGATAGCCTCCGATAGCGGAGAAGACACCGATATAGAATATCTTCAAGGTGCTGAATGCCTTTCGAAGAAGCGGGAAGAAGAGCATCATGGCGAAGATCTGGATGCCGCCTGCAAAGGTATTAAAGAGGGTATAATTACCCTGCCAGTTCGAACCTGCAAGATCATACTTAAAGAAATAGATAAGAAGGTTCGACGTGATATATGTTGCCGTGTTGATAAGGACTATGGTAAGTACGATGGTCATTGCCTGATCGTTCTGCACGAGCGCCTTGAACATCTGACCCACCGATGCGGTCTTCATGTCTACCGAAGACTTTTCCTTTATGAAGATGCATGTGATCGCAGTAAATACTACGAACAGTATGCCGATTATGATCGTGAAATATTTAAAGCCGACTCTCTCGACTTCGAGAGTGGATTCCATGTTGACTTTTCCGGTAAGTGTATCGGCGGCAGTGATCCTGCCGTAAGCGTCCTGCTCCACATAGAAGACTACGACCGCATTAGGGGAAGCGGTTCCGTGATCCGCGTACTTCGCCTTGATCTCACCGAATATATCGCTTCCTACCCTGGCGCTGACCTTGGCATTGTCGGAACTTACCGTGAGGACATTGCTCACAAATGTGTCAGCTTCCTGTACTTCCACGCCGTCGAACATCTTGTCGGTACCCGTGATCGTCACTTCGATATCCGTATGTTCGCTGTCGTAGGACTTCATGGTGGAAGTAGCATTGCCGTCCTCGTCGAGGAGTACCACATAGGAACTCATGGTCTTGTCCTGAGACGTGATCGTGACCGTCTTATTATCGGCATTCTTTCCTGCAAAAGAATTACCGAGAGCCGCTACGCACATAACGGTAAGGATAGTAACGAGAGCGGAACCGACGCCTGCGCAGGACCTTGCAAGTGCCGAGAGACCTTCTCTCTCCTTGCCGCCTTCCGTGAAAGCGGGGATCATGGACCAGTAAGGGATATCCATCATGGTATATGTGACACCCCAGAGGATATAGGTGATCGCGGCGTAAGCGATAAGTCCCTTGGCATCGAGCGTCGGGGGAGCCGCGAACATCATGATGAGGATAACGGCATTCGTGACAGTACCGATCAGGAGCCAGGGACGGAACTTGCCCCACTTAGTCTTCGTCTTAGCAACGACGATACCCATGATCGGATCGTTAAATGCGTCAAATACTCTCGCGATAAGAAGTATGATGCCCATCGCGATGGCACTTACGCCCATAATGTCCTGGAAATAATACAGAACGTAAGAAGCCGACAGCATATAGACCATGTCCTTACCGACTGCGCCTATACCATAAGCGAATTTCTCAAGTCCCGAGAGACCTTTCTTCGTTTCCATATCCGTTCTCCTTCCTCTTTACTTCAGTCCTTCATACCCATCGCGATCTTAACGACTTCATAAGCACCGTCATAGATTCCCAGGGTCTTGTTCCTCCTGATGCATTCGCACATTCCCTTGAGCGTCGTATCGTCGTTCAGGAAAAGGTCGATCATCTGGAGCGTGTGCGGGATATCGCGACACTCGAGCGTGCCGTCTCCTATCTCCGCGGAGTGGATAGCACCCCACTGCTCGTGGCCGCCGATCCTTCTAATGAAGAGCTTCGGAACGGGATAGAATGCGAGCTCCGAAGGTTTTGTAACGAGTACGTCGCACGATCTCATGAGAAGGTTAGTCGCATATACCGCCTCAAAGATATTCTCGTGACAGAAAAGGTGTATGCCGTTGACGTCACCCGTCAGCGCGTCATTCGCGAAAGCGACCGTCTCGTTCCAGTCATTAAAGTGTGTCTTTGTAACTTCCTCCATGCCGGGGCACATCTTCTTGAGGTCCGCCCAGACATTCATGTAGTCACCGATATTTACATAGAGTGCCGCCTTGCCTGCCTTTATCTGAGGCATCAGCTCGTTGATGATCGAAGCGAAGATCTCCTTTTGAGCACCCGCGCCTCCGATCGTCAGAAGGAACCTCATGGGCTTGCCTTCTGCCTTTCGTGCGATACGGCGTTCACAGTCCTCCTCGATATTCGAGACGAGTTCGTGATCTATGTAATGTCCCGTGTACTTAAGGCTGTCCTCGGGCATGGGTTTGAGCGTCTTATCCTTCGCCATGCCGTTACAGATCCTGTAGCCCTGATAAGCGTAATGAGTCTGTATCGTGTGGATGCTGCCCTCAGCGAAATGCAAGGCCATAGGCCAGTTATCGGGGATAGCATTCACGACATGCTTCATTCCCGCGTGGATCGCCGCCTGGGCGGGCCAGACGTGCGTCGCGACTACGGGGATATCCTTAGGTACGTTCTGATAGACAGGAGCCATCAGCTCGGCATTCATCTGATCTGCCGAGTTATATGACAGTTGTCTGAAGCCTTCGTAGTTCATCGGCTCCCAGAAGAGCTTATTAAAGAGCTTCGATCTCTGAGAGAGCCTCGAGCCCATCGAATAAAGATCGTTCTGAGCCGAGATGACCTTGGTACAGGTCGTCTGAGCATAGGAATTAAGGTCCATCCAGTAAGGCTTGTAGCCCATGGAGTTAGCGGCGGACGCGATAGCCATCGATATCCTGTAGTGACCGAATCCCATCCTGATGTTGCCGACAATGATGCC
This sequence comes from Ruminococcaceae bacterium KH2T8, assembly GCA_900111435.1. NCBI lineage: Bacteria > Bacillati > Bacillota > Clostridia > Eubacteriales > Oscillospiraceae > Ruminococcaceae bacterium KH2T8. Next base: position 48,849 of record FOIY01000005.1, on the reverse strand, counting down.
TTTTTCCGCATCAAAGCCTTCGCACTTTCCGGGCTCGTCCGCGCCTATCGCGACGTTGCTGACTCCGAGGCTGTCACCGATGAAGTCGTTGGGGACGACAGTCGCCGAATAGTTGGCATTACTGTCATCTCCGAACTTCTTTTGATACTTCGCCTTCGACTTTTTTGCCTTGCTGACGACACTCGCCGGCTGACGATTGCCGAAGATAACTTCAGATCTGTTCATGTTCGTAACCTCTTTTTAATTGATGATCCTGATTATCGTACAGCGATTCCGTCTACAAGGATGTTTACTACTTCCTTAAGGGCGTCTACATATTTGATGTTGTTCTTCTCGAGCATGTCCTCGGAGATCATCTTCTCAATGGATGCTTCGAGCATCACCTTGATGATCCTGATGTCAGCGTCCTTTCTTATGACGCCTTCCTTCTTGCCCTGCTCGAGGAGCTCGATCGTTGTCTCCCATCCGGTCTCGAGTCTCATTGCGATCTTCTCATAGACTTCGGGATACTTTTCCTTAAGAGGATGAAGCTCCTGGAAATTGATGCCCTGGTAGCTGTCAGGCATCGCACCAAGGAGAGCTTTCAATCTGTCGATCGTTCCGAGATTCGGATCGTTCGCGATCTCATTCTCTTTTTCCTTGATCGTGTCAAAGATGTAGTCGACCATCGCGTCAAAGAGCTCATCCTTGCTGTCGAACTCCTTGTAGATCGTCTTCTTGCTGATCGAGATCTCCGTAGCAATATCCGACATCGTGAGCTTTAAGCCCTTTTTGTTGAATACCGTGATAGTGCTTTCGAGGATCTTCTGTCTTAACTCTTCGTTCTTAACCATAGTTTGTCACCTCCGACATCTTGTACATGCATGCGTTCTGATACTTCGGTCTGCGACTTTACGGCGGCCCTCTTCTTTGCCGCCTCCTACAGAAAATTGAGGCTACCTTCTCAGTTTCCTACCCTAATAATATCAGGGTTCGAACGGAAGTGCGGAAACTATTTTGCACAAAGAAAGTTTCCATAAGTTGTGAAAAGTGCGCATTAGCTTTCCTATCGCTTGTTACGGCGAAAGAATCTATAATCCGAACTAAGAGGAGGATTGCCATGACAGATATAAATACTATCGACTTTAAGGATATCTACTGTACGGACGAGGCCGCAGCCCCGCAGCCCGGACGTTACGGCGAGGCCATAAGATCTTTCCTCGGACTCTTCGGGGGCACCGATGAGAGCATCAGGATCTTCAGTGCACCGGGCAGGACCGAGATAGGCGGCAACCACACCGACCACCAAAGAGGCGAGGTGCTGGCCGCATCGGTAAACAAGGACGCGATCGCCATCGCACGCGCCAACGGATCCGATGAGATCCGCGTAAATGCGGAGGGTTTTGACCCCGTTAACATTGTTACAAGTGACCTTGCCGCAAGGCCCGAAGAGCAGAACACCACGATCTCCCTCGTAAGGGGTGTAGTGGCATCTCTTTGCCTCGGAAAGGGCTATAAGGTCGGCGGATTCGATGCCTATATCACGAGCGATGTGCTGATCGGAGCGGGCCTGTCATCGTCGGCCGCTTTCGAGACACTTATCGGAACCATCGTCTCGGGACTCTTTAACGACTCCTCGATCGATCCCGTCACTATCGCGCAGGCAGGCCAGGAAGCCGAGAATAAGTATTTCGGCAAGCCCTGCGGTCTCATGGACCAGATGGCGAGCTCCGTAGGAAGCCTCGTATATATAGACTTTATGGATCCTTCCGCACCCAAGGTCGAGAAGATCGAATTCGACCTCGATGCATCGGGCTATGCGCTCTGCATCACGGATACAAAGGGATCCCACGCGGACCTCACCCCCGACTATGCAGCAGTTCCCGCCGAGATGACAGCTGTTGCAGAGCTCCTCGGAAAGGATAAGCTTCGCGCGGCAAGTATCGACGAGATCATAGACAATATGGACCTCCTTCGAAAACACGCAGGAGACCGCGCCGTCCTGAGAGCTCTTCATTTCGAACAGGAGACAAAGAGGGCCGCAGCAGAGGCTCGCGCACTGTCGGACGGCAATACGAACGGATTCATAAAGCTCGTTCGAAAGTCAGGCGACTCTTCATTTAAATACCTTCAGAATGTCTACTCCAATTCGGATGTCACTACACAGAACGTATCACTGGCACTTGCCGTGAGCGACATGCTCCTCGCTGATGACGAGGCGGCAAGAGTACACGGAGGCGGATTTGCCGGTACGATACAGGCTTTCGTTAAAAAGGAGAACGCTCCCCGCTACCGGGAGTATATGAATAAGATCTTCGGCGACGGATCGTGCGAGATCCTGAGCATAAGAAAATACGGCGGTATCGAGATAGTCTGAGCGGAGGGCTCACAAAATGGTTACGAACAAGAACATCATGAAGTATCTGACCGAACTTACGAACTACGCGGTCAGATGCGGTCTCACGGACGAAAACGACAGGACTTATGTGATCAATTCACTGCTGTCGGCACTGAACCTCAAGGAATACGCGGCTCCCGACGAGCCTTTGCCAGAGCGCGATCTGCACCTTATCCTGGAGGACATCATCAATTGGGCTCTGGAAGCGGGTGTATTAACGAGCGATTCCACGGCATCGAAGGATCTATTTGACACAAAGATAATGGGGATCCTGACTCCGCCCCCGTCAGTCGTCATAAATAAGTTCAACTCGCTCTACGCCGAGTCGCCGAAGACGGCAACAGACTGGTATTACGGCTTCTCCAAGAGCTCCAACTACATAAGGACGGACCGCATCGCAAAGGATATCAAGTGGTCGACCCCGACGGAGTACGGCGACATCGACATCACGATCAACCTGAGTAAGCCCGAGAAGGATCCGCGCGACATCGCGGCCGCGGGAAAGGCGAAGAGCACCTCGTACCCCAAGTGCCTGCTGTGCCCCGAAAACGAAGGCTTTGAAGGCACCCTGACTCATCCCGCCAGGCAGAATCACAGGATCATCCCGATCACATTGGAGGGCGATCCCTACTGCCTTCAGTACTCGCCCTATGTCTACTATAACGAGCACTGCATAATCCTGAACAAGGAACATATCCCCATGACGATCGACAAGGCGACATTTGCGAAGCTCCTGTCCTTCACCGAGGTCTTCCCGCACTATACCGCGGGCTCTAATGCCGACATCCCGATAGTAGGCGGCTCGATCCTCTCGCACGACCATTTCCAGGGCGGCTGCTACGAATTCCCGATGGCACGCGCCCCCTACGAGGAGATGTTTACGATCGACGGCTACGAGGACATAACCGCGGGCACGATCAGATGGCCGATGTCGGTCATAAGGCTTCAGGGCTCTGACAGAGAGCGCCTCGCGGACTGCGCAGACCATATCCTCACATGCTGGAAAGCCTACACGGACGAGGACGCTTTCATCTATGCATATACCGACGACGGCGTGAGGCACAACGCGATAACGCCCATCGCGAGGCGGACATCCGACGGTCGGTTCGAGCTCGACCTGGTACTTCGAAATAACATCACGACCGACGAGCACCCGCTGGGCGTTTATCACCCTCACGCAGAATATCACCACCTCAAAAAGGAGAACATCGGACTCATCGAAGTAATGGGCCTCGCGATCCTCCCCGCGCGCCTTAAGGGCGAGATCAGCGAGCTCACGGACGCGATCTTAAACGGCTCCGATATCTCCTCGATCGAGAACATCGCAAAGCACGCCGACTGGGTCAACGAGTGGCGCGATAAGTACGATCTGTCGACACGTGAAAAGGTCGAGAGCGCCATCCGTGACGAGATCGCGATAGCTTTCGCCGGGATACTCGGATGCGCAGGCGTCTACAAGCGCACTCCCGAGGGCAGGAAAGCATTTCAAAAGTTCTTAAAAAACCTGTAACATACTCCGATGGAAATCAACCCTGTTATCTGTTAAGTTGAGTGTATAGGGGGACAAGGCTATGAAAAATAAGGAACGCGCCGTAGGAATCATAATGGCAACGTTGATCTCCGCAGCCATGGGCATCATCATGTCGTACCTGATCCGAAAAGGTATGACCCCCCAGCAGCTGGAGTCGTCGCCCGCAGCACCCGTAATGTACATCCTAAACGTCATTGAATCCATTGTGGTAGGAATCATCTTCGCGCTGATCCTGCCTCTCGGAAAGTGGGGCAACGCGCTCGCCTCGAAAGCAGGTGCCACGCCTCCCTCACCTCTTTTCTTCATACTCAACAGCCTGCCGATCTCGCTCGTTAACGCAATATGTGTAAGTGCGATCGTCTGCTTCGTTAACGTAGCGCAGGCTCACTCGCATATCCCCGCCGACCAGGCGCCGCCTCTCGTGGCAATGTTCTTCGGCTCGTGGATAAGCACTCTCATCCCTTCGATAGTAATAAGCTATCTCCTGTCGCTCCTCTTATCACCAATCGTTACCAGAGCGGTCGGCCTCGGCGGTCCGCCTCAGGGAATGCCTCCCGAAGGCAGGATGCCCGGTCCCGGCGGCCGCGGCCGCATCCCCGGAGGCCCCAAGCCCGCGTGATGGTTAACTCGCGTGCGCGGCTCCCGTGACTCCACGCCTCGCGCACCCATATCTCTATAGACATCAAAACTCTGCAGTCCTTCGCGGGATCTGCAGAGTTTTTTGTTTGCTGTTATTGTTGTGGGTGTGCGTGCGGGTGACTTTCGCGGGGATTGTAGTAAGCATCTAAAGTCTCCGTTGATGTCTCCACTTTTGAAAAATGGAGACACGGGTGGAGACAAAACTCCCCCAAAACGGCAAAAATGTCTCCACCATTGTCTCCACATTGAAAAAACGGAGACGTGAGTGGAGACATCCAGCGGTTTACGGGAAGGTTGGCCGCTCGCCGACGACTTTCGAGCCGCCTTGTCGACCTGCGCCCGCCTCAGATCGTCTCGGGGTGTTGGATCCTGCCCTTTATATCAAGAGCCTTCTCCGCGCCCTCTAAGACCTCGATCATCTTGAGCGCGAGATCCACCGAGAAGCCGAGGCCTCTGCCTGTTAAGATCTTGCCGTCTACCGTAACGCCTGCGCCTGTATAGGTTGCTCCGATGAGCTTATCTTCCCAGCCGGGGAAGCATGTAGCCTTCTTGCCTTCGAGAAGTCCCAATCCGCCCAGCACGGAAGGTCCCGCGCATACTGCCGCGATATACTTGTCAGCCGCTGCCTGAGCCTTCAGCGCCTCAGCGAGTCCCTCGTGCGCCGTAAGATTAGTTACGCCGGGCATGCCGCCGGGGATAAAGAGCATATCCGAATCCGTGAATGATGCTTCCTCGAATGTCTTATCAACTGTGATCCTGATCTTATGTGAAGAAAGGACCTCCTTCGAGCCGTTACATGAAACGAGTTCCGTCTCGATGCCCGCTCTCCTTAAGAGGTCAACTGCGATAAGGCACTCGGACTCCTCGGTGCCGTCTGTTATAAAAGCTGTTACTTTGCTCATTAATTTATCCTCCCGTCATGTCTTACCAGTTAAGTATACAGCACCGAGGGGATTTTTCGCTGCACCGGTTTAAGCGTGGCGCGTTAGGCGGTTGCTTTCGCGGGGATCGCAGTAAGCATCTAAAGTCTCCATTGATGTCTCCACTTTTGAAAAATGGAGACACGGGTGGAGACAAAACTCCCCAAAAACGGCAAAAATGTCTCCACCATTGTCTCCACATTGAAAAAACGGAGACGTGAGTGGAGACATCCAGCGGTTTCGGGGAAGGTTGGCCGCACGCCGCGCCCCCGACACCCCCTCGCAGCAGCCCGCACACAAAAACAGCGGCGCACCGCAATGGTGCACCGCCGCCGTGATCATCAATCAATAAGAGATATTACTTCTTGATAAGAAGTGACTCACCTGTCATCTCAGCGGGCTTCTCAAGTCCCATGATCTCAAGGAGCGTAGGAGCGATGTCGCAAAGTCTGCCACCTTCCTTAAGTGTGTAAGCCTCATCGTAGTTGTAGAGGATGAAAGGTACGGGGTTTGTTGTGTGAGCAGTGTGAGGCGCCTTTGTCTCGTAGTTGATCATCTGCTCTGCGTTACCGTGGTCGGCACAGATGAAGAGAACGCCGTCCATCTTCTTTACTGCCTCTACCGCAGCGCCTACGCACTGGTCGATCCTCTCAACTGCTGCAACTGCTGCCTCGATAACACCAGTATGACCTACCATGTCAGGGTTAGCGAAGTTGATGATGATGACATCGTAATCGTTAGATGTGATAGCTGCGTCGAGCTTCTCGGATACTTCGGGAGCACTCATCTCAGGCTGAAGGTCGTATGTAGCAACCTTGGGGGAGTTAACAAGTGTACGATCCTCGTCCTTGTTGGGCTCCTCGATACCGCCGTTGAAGAAGAAAGTAACGTGAGCGTACTTCTCTGTCTCAGCGAGACGAAGCTGCTTCAAACCGTTAGCTGCGAGATACTCACCGAATGTGTTTGTGATCTCTTCCTTCTTGAATGCGACGAACTTGTTGGGGATCGTCTCATCGTAATCCTTGAAGCATACGTATGTAAGGGGCATGAAGCCGTTAGCTCTCTTAAGGAACTTGATGCACTTGGGATCTGCTGCGTCGCCCTCAGCTGCTGCGATATCGGAATCAGCAAAGCAGAAAGCCTTTGTTATCTCACGTGCACGGTCGGGGCGGAAGTTGAAGAAGATAACGGAGTCGTTAGGCTTAACAACTGATACGGGTGTGCCGTCCTCGTTAGTGATGACTGTAGGAAGTACGAACTCGTCTGTTACTTCGTTATCGTAGGAAGCCTGCATAGCCTCAATGGGATCTGTAGCCTTAACACCCTCGCCGAGTACGAGTGCATCGTAAGCCTTCTGGATACGATCCCAGTTGTTATCTCTGTCCATTGCATAGTAACGGCCGGACATGGAAGCTACCTTACCGCAGCCGATCTCGTTCATCTTGTCAACGAGCTGCTGGAGGTAATCCTTACCGGATGCCGGAGGTGTGTCACGTCCGTCGAAGAAGGGATGAACATATACGTTCTCGAGTCCTTCCTTCTTGCACATCTCGATGATAGCGTAAAGGTGTGTGATGTGGCTGTGTACGCCGCCGTCCGAAAGAAGTCCCCAGATGTGAAGATCGGAGTTGTTCTTCTTGCAGTTGTCGATAGCGCGGAGAAGCTCTTCGTTCTTAAAGAAAACGCCGTCCTCGATATATTTTGTGATGAGAGTCAGATCCTGGTAGATGATCCTTCCGGAACCGATGTTCATGTGTCCAACCTCGGAGTTACCCATCTGTCCGTCGGGAAGTCCTACTGCAAGTCCGGAAGCAGCGCCGAGCTTGTAAGGGCACTCCTTCATGAGCTTGTCCATAACGGGAGTCTTTGCCATGGCGATAGCATTTCCCTCTGTCTTATCGGAAATACCGTAGCCGTCCAATACCATCAAAACTACAGGTTTCTGTCTCATAGTGAATCTCCTATATAAAAAATATATTTATAAGCCGTTAATGATTATAAACGCATATCCTATGTCATTCAACACACATTCGACACGCGTTCGACACAAAAACAGCCGCCTCAAACGAAGCGGTTGTTGTCCTTATCGTACATATAGTCGATCTTTCGAAGCTTCTCCTCGATCTCTCCCCTGTCCACGCCGAAAGAGGAGCAGAACTCGTCAAGGGACGGATAGTTATCGCGAAGCTGTGTGTTTACGAAGCTCAAGAGCATTACGGGATCGCCGGGTATATTCATGTCAGATCGTCCTCCGTTTCATATCCGATATTTTCGGCTTATTCTAACACATTGCTATTTCAGAACGAATAGTGTAAAATTACACTATAAACAAGAGACACCATCAAACGGAGATCAACATGACAAGAGACGAATTCATAGCCGAAGTAAATAACAAACTAAAGCTCGTAAGGACCGAATACGGACTTACGCAGGACAAGATGGCTGTGATCCTCGGCATCTCCAAGAAGACACTTGTCGAAAGTGAGAAGGGCCGCCGCTCCATCGGCTGGACCGAAGCTGTTGCTCTCGTTACGATCTTCCAGTCGAGCACGATCCTGCAGAATTCTTTCGGCGGCGATCCGGTAGGCGTAGTCGCAGCGTTGGCTTTCGAGGACGTAGAGGTCACCTACCCTTCAACGATGGGCGGGAGAGTATGGTGGAAAGAGATAGACGGACTGGGCGGCTACCGCATCCAGCAGAACATCATCTCGGGCCATTACCGTCTCCTCGACGCTCAGGACCATCGGCTCATTTCATCATTTCACCTCAGTGAAGTCAAGGATTACCTCGATTCCATAAGCTGAATCAGTAGCAGTTCTTATCCTCGCCTCTTCCGCGAAGCTGGCACTTCTGATCCATCCTTGCGGAGATGTCCCTGATCTTCTTGCATTCAGCGGAATCCCAGATCTTCTCCCACTTCTCGGTCCTGATATCACCCAAAGGCTCTTCGGACAGCCAGCTCTGGCAGGGCACGACGTGACCCGAAGGCGTGATCGCCATGTTGCTGAGGCACGCGCCGCACGAAGGGACCGTGAGACCCATCTCCTTGAGCTTATCTTCTTCAAGCCATCCGGGAGAAGTGAAACTGATCTCCATATCGTTTGCATATACGTAGTCGACTGCTTCCTTGAGCACATCGTAGAGCTCTTCGTTCGTGAGCTGAGTCTTGACCGACGCATCCTCCGTCGCATTTCCCGTCAGGATAAGTCCCGAGCATGTGACATACATAACACCCATCTCATGCAGGAATTCGAGCGTCTTCCTGTAGTCCTTATTGAGGGTACAAAGAGGCGTATTGATGCTGAGATTAAGTCCTGCCGCGAGAGCATTCTTTATACCCTCGACCGTCTTGTCGAAATTAGGCGCGCCGACGAGCTTATTATGGATGTCGGCGTCGGAAGAATAGAACGTCACCTGCACGCTGTCGAGGCTCGCGTCGTAAAGTCTCTTACAGTATTCGGGAGTGAGCTTTACGCCATTGGTATTAAGGCGCGTAACGAACCACTGAGCTGCATCTACGAGCTCGGGAATATCGTCCCTCATGGTAGGCTCACCGCCCGTGAAAGTAAGCTGCGGGATCTTCGCGTTCTGAAGCTTCTTTATGATCTCCTTCCACTCATCGGTCGAAAGCTCCTTCTCATCGGCGAGCTCCTGGTCAGCCGCATAGCAGTGAAGGCACTTCTGGTTACAGTGCCAGTGACCGTCCTTCGTCATGGCGGATACCATAAGATCCATACGGTGAGGAGCCGTCATGTAAGGTGCATATTCACCGAGGGTCATCGGCTTCTTGCTGCACTCTACGATGCGTCCTCTTGCAACATCTTCAAAGATACCGATCATGGCATCGAGGTCCTCGCTCAGGATCTCATCCTTAACGCGCGGGAAGACCTTCTTTACGCCCTTGAACGTATCGCTCAGTATCTTGTCCAGCTCTTCGTCGCTCATCGGCTTATTCCCGAAAGCATTCACGTTCTTTATATACTCGGACAGCAAGATCGCCCAGGACTCGTTGATCGGGAGGATATCCTGACCGTTGATTATGACGAGCGTATCGACCGTCTTGAAAGGCACGAACTTCGGCGGGATCAGGTGGATCCTGATGACTCCGGGACCGTTGGGATTCCATGTCGTATGAAGGACACCCTTCCAGTTCTTGAGCTCATATAATTTCTGACTGATCATTTCTTAGCTGCTCCTCTCCGAAGTCTGTCGCGTACTCTTTTGCTTTCGAGCTTTGTGCCGTAAAGATCCTTAGCGGAACAACCTGCTCGGCCGCCGCCTGCACATGCACAAGCGCAAGCACAGGCGCACGCACATCCGCCACCGCCGCCGAAATGGTGATGACCTCCACCGTAGTATCTGTCTTCGCCGTCATAGGAAGCGAACCAGGCAATTCGGAAAGCGATCACCGCGATGGCAAAGATTAAGCAAAAGAGCATCTTTAAAGCCCGAGCGGTCTCCTCCGACATCGAAAACCAGTGGTGTACGGTATGTTTAGTAAAGTTATATGCATCAGATCTGTAGGTGATCTTTACATTAGTCTTCTGACCGGAGTTGAGTGACCCTGTCCAGACATAGTAACCGTTAACAATTTCGCGGTTGGGCGTAACTGACTGAACATTAGCGGACTTCCACCTGATCACATAGTTGGAGACATAGATCTCGTCGAACCACCCGGGAGTGAAATCATAAGTCACCGACGTTCCGTTTTTCTGAAACATATTGTACTGGGTGAAAGAATAGCGGAACTCGAAAGTATCACCTGCACGATACGATCGATTGAAGTCGATCCTTACGTACTGCTGACCGCCTTCGGTATAGTAAGATGCCTTCTTGATATTACCGCTTAGAGCCTTGATATTATCGACATTACTGTTCGGTACGCCGATCTTGACCCATGTCAGCGGACCTTCCTTGTTACTCAGTACCGACCAGGTGATCTGATAGTCCATATTAAGCGAACCGTCATTGTTGACGGAGACGGTGATCGTATAGTTATCGATACGATCGATCGGCATCTCCGGTGTTTCCCATGCGTCAGCTCTTTGTGCGGGCACGATAAATGCCAGCACGGATACTGCGACCATAAGCGCGATCATGATGCGCGCAACAGTATTTCTTATCCTCATATTCCCCCTCACCATTTCATAAGCCTTAGAGATATTATCTCATATAGTTTCTCTTAGTTCATTTCTTTCCTGCCGCCGCCCGAAGTCTGGCGCGCACCCTCTGGCTTTCGAGCTTAGTGCCGTAAAGATCCTTAGCGGAACATCCTGCTCGGCCGCCGCCCGCACACGCACAGGCGCAAGCACATCCGCCACCGCGAGAATGACCATGACCGCCTCCGTGAGATGGGCCGCGATAACACCCCCAGTACATGTCATCGCGGTAGTAGTCATCTCTGCCCAATGTGATCCCATATAATACCCAGCCACCAAAGCAAATTATTACTATGAGCAACTCTTTACCCATCTCTCCCTCTAAAAGGCCCTTGATCGGAGGTAAGTGGAAAACACTGTGTTCCTCAAAATCGTAAGCACCGGGGCTGTACGAGATCCTGACACGAGTCCTCTGCCCGGCATCAAGAGAACCTGTCCAGACATAGTAACCGCCGATAGGTATCTGATAGGGCGATACGGACTGTACATTCTTATCACTCCACCGGATCGCATAGTGGGTGACAGTGATCTTGCCAAACCAACCGGGGGCGAAATCGTATACAACCATATCGCTACCTTCAACATACATATTGTACTGAGTAAACGAATAATGAATCTGCAACGTCTCACCTGCATGGTATGGGCGATCAAGATCGACCCTTATAAACTGCTCACCATCCTGATAATAGTAATATGCTTTCTTGATATTGCTGCTCAAAGCTTTAACGTTATCGACATTACTGTTGGGCACACCGATCTTGACCCATGTCAAAGGTCCTTCTGCATTGCTTATAACGGACCATGTGATCTGATAGTCCATATCAACCGAACCGTCATCGTTGACTGATGCGGTAATAATGTAATCATCGATACGATCAACCGTCTCACCTGATTCAACAGGGATTAGGTTACCGTATGTAAGCACTATTATACATATTACGGAAATAACGCCGAGCACGCTACGAACTATGATACGCAAGATTTCCTTTACTGTCATAACCCCTTCTTATTCCTCTTCATTTCTTTCCTGCCGCCGCCCCATACCATATAATATATGACCATGCTGATAACAACAATTGTCAGTGCGCTGAAAGGCAAGATGGTCCCATCCGCCAGAATACTCGAAAACGACGGTAAGCAGGCAGCGCTTGGGATCGTGCAGTTATCTATACGATCGATCCCCTCACCTGACGCATAAGCATTTCGCGCAGGCATGATAAAAACCGACATAAATAAAGTGACCATAAGAATGGCCACGATACGTGCAATATTATCTTTGATCCTCATGATCTCCCTCATCTCTTATTCCACGGATATTATCTCATAAATTCCTGACAAAGAGAATAGAAATCGTACCTGTAAGGATCGCATTGCTCATATGCTGATGATCACGGATCATCAGGATAGCATTAGGGACCACGAGGACTCCGGCCGACAAAAATACGGCAATACCGATAAGGGGATCTTCCTCCATATATATATAAGACCGCCCAGGGCAAGACAGATATCCAGAAAGAAGAGAATACCATCAGGGATCCTCCTCTTATTCTCAGCCTTTTTCTTCTCTCTTGCTTTACGTTCCCTGTCCAGGACCATACGTCTGCTCATGATGTTATCCTCTTACCTCCGAAAGCGTGGATCGTCCTGGTGCCTTTGGTAACTCTTCCGTGATGGGGAACTCCCTTAGGAACAAGCAGCTCATCGCCCTTATGAAGGACGTGCTCAACGCCGCCGAAGATCTCTACATATTCGCCTTCGACGCAGAGGACATATTCATCGAATTCGTGAACGTTCTCCTTCGATTCCCTGTCGGAAAAGTAAGTCCAGAAACAGATCTGGCTTCCGTCCTTACCCTCGTAGTAATATCCGTCGATATCAGGGGTATTCTGCTGCGAGCTGTCTATGTGATTCAAAGACGCCTTCATGAAATCGGGAAATGCTTCCATATAAACTCATGCTCCTAACCTTAGTCCTGCCTAAGATTATAGCATTGATCAGAGTCGGATCGCTTTACCCTCAGTTATGCTCCATGATGATCACGTATACGTAGCCGTAGTCTTCCGTAGGCATTATCTTATTGCTCGTGCTGTAAGCGAATGCATGCCCGTCGTGCTGATATCCGTTAGCACCATAAGGCATTAGTCCGCAAGCATATCCCATATCGAATGCAGTCAGTGTCTCAAGGGACTTCTTATTAAGGAGCTCCCCTCCGAAAAGCGCTCTGTCGAAAGCAAGAAGATCTGCGGCACATGTATGTATACCGCCGTCTCCTCTCTCCTGATTCGGCTGCATCGAATGACCGAATTCATCAGTCATTCCTGCATCATATGCCATCGTGAAATTAACGGGTACACTCGTCTCATTGCCTGCTACCATCGAAGTGGTATGAGTCATGCCGCAAGGATCGAAAATATTGACCTGCAGGTATTCATCGAATGACATACCTGATGCGATCTCTACGATCATGGCAAGAAGATGATAATTGGTGTTGCAGTAGGCCATCATGGAACCGGGCTCGAACAGCAGCTCCGTGTTATAAAGTGCCTCAAGAAATTCCTCATCCGAGATGCGGTCGCAGAAGAAATCATCCTTAGCATCCCAGTGGTCACCTTCTAAATTCCAGAATACATCGGGAGCGTTCAAGTAATCCGGAATACCCGACTGCATATGAAGAAGGTTATAAATGGAGATATCTGCCCCCGCCTCGTACTCAGGGAAGAACTTATCGAGAGTATCGTCAAGGCTGAGCTTGCCCTGCTCTATAAGCTGCAAAGCCGCTACTGCGGTAAATGTCTTGGAGCTGGATGCTATGTCATAAGTCGTGTACTGGTTAACCGAAGTCGTGCCGTCGATCTCATATGCATCCTCGCAGTAAAGGAAGAGTACATCCTCATCTGTTGCCACCAGATAGCAGCCTCTGCAGGATGACGTATTATACCCTTCGAGGTTCAATGTCTTAATGAGTTCCTCGTAGTAAGGATCGTCATTGATCCACTTACCGTTATCACCCAAAGTGATGTCTTCTATCTTGTATTTGCCTGGCGCCTTATGGCAGCTCACAGCCGAGAATAAGAATACGGATGAGAGCATTAATGCCGCCGACTTTCTGATGATGCCTTTCATATCCGTCCCCTGAGTTTTTCTTTAGATTCTAATCATGATGTGAGCACGATTCTTGTCCGAAAGAATAATGATATGTCTCATGATCTAAAGTCTAGCAACACATATGTCACGGGACAATCGACCATTGGTAGAATAAAGTATTTACAGGGGCACGATATGCAATTTGTCGGGGGACTTCAGCCCCGATCTTTATGTTCCTTAAGCCAATTCTCGACTATATCCTCGAAGATCTCCGGCTGCTCGATCTGAAGATTGTGTCCCGCTCTGTCGACAGCACAATAAGTCGAATTAATATACTTCTCCATAAGTTCGAACTGATCCTTATAGCCGACTATCGAGTCCTGCTTTCCCGCGATGATCAATGTCGGGATCTCACACGGTCCGTCAAGTATATCTACATCGAATGAGAAGCTTCCTTCAAGAACATTATTGAGGAAATCCCAGTCCGCCCTCTGAAGAGCAGGAAGCAGATACTCTTTGTATCGCTCCCAGACATCCTGCGTCAAAAGGACATTCATGAGAGTAAAGTTATCGTATTCCTCCTGCGTAAGGGATGATAACAAATTTTCGTCTCTCTCGAGTACTTTCAAAGGTTCGACTCTCCCCTTCCTGTCACCCGGGATGATACACGGACAAAGGAGGATGATCTTCTTTATAAGCTCCGGGTACTTATTTACAAATCCCCTGACGAGCAGTCCGCCGTATGACTGACCGATGATCATGAAGCTTTCGCCGATGACTTTCGTTGCGAAATCATAGAGCAACTCGAGCATGTCATCCGAGTTTTTCACATCACCGTGTTCGGACCTGCCCATTCCGGGGAGATCGATGTAGTAGCGCCTGTAACCGTCTACTCTGTTGAAAACCGGCTCGAAAGCTCCCATCATGGTGGTCCTGTCAATGCCCCAGCCGTGGATTATCAGAACAGGCTCTCCGCTGCCTGTAACTTCATAATCTATTATCCCGTGTTTCATAATCGTTCTCCCTTATTCGCAGAACATTTGTTTGTGACTATTCTATCATTCTCGGAGCACTCAGGCAATAGTTCTCAAAGATACAGGTTGCCCTCTTTCGGAACCTGTGATACTCTGTTATTGAACACGTTTAATAACAGAAAACCGCAGAGGTCATGAATGAATAAAGAAGCCAAATTACAGATAACAAAAGACAAGCTCCTACAGGCAGCGGCAAGCCTTATGGAAGGCATGGACGACCCCATGAAGGTCACTTCCAGAGAGATAGCGAAAGAGGCAGGAGTTCAGCCTGCCATGATCAACTACTGCTTCGGCTCGCGAGAGGATCTTATCTACTGTACATTCCAAAAGCTCTATGAGGATTATATGAAGGAGGCCGACGTTGAGGCGATACTGAAGGAAGATCTTTCGCCCAAGGAGCTCCTAAAGAGGATGCATTTCGTCGTGGCAAGATGCCTTGTCACGCACTTTAATTTCACCAAGGCCATCACGGGATTTGTCCTCTTTAAGCGCGATCTCAGCAAGGAGTCTTTCAGCGCCCCTTATGTCATGAAGCACTATGCCGGAAGAAAGACCGAAGAAGAGTGCAGGCTCATAGCGTATGAACTCTCCACCATGATGCAGCTGATCATCTTCAGGAAGGAAGATATAAAAAGAGACTTCGGGATCGATCTTGAGAACGAAGATGAGCTTAGGAAGGTCGTGGACATGCGCGTAGACCTCCTGCTGGGTGAATGACATGAAGTATATTTTCAACTTAAAGGATATCCCCGATGAGAAGCTTCCTCTTACGGGCGGCAAGGCAAGGTCCCTGGCATACATGATCGGTGAGATCAAGCTTTCGGTCCCCGAAGGATATGTAATAACGAGCGAGGCTTTCGCCGACGGAAAGATCAAGGAAGATGCCGACAAGGAGCTACGTGCGCTGCTCCCTGCCCTCAACACGGAATATACATATGCAGTCAGATCCTCCGCCATCAACGAAGACGGAGAGAACGCATCCTTTGCGGGTCAGTATGAGACGATCACCGACGTCAAGGTTGGCGACATCCCGAATGCCGTCAACAAGGTCATCTCCTCCAAGGATGTTCAGAGAGTAAAGGGATATACCGAGAGCTTCGGCGAAGAAGATAAGGGTATCGCCGTCGTTATCCAAAGGTTCGTAAGGCCCGAGTTCGCAGGCGTCATCTTTACGTCCGATCCTCTTACGGGAAGAGACGATAAGATGGTCGGAAACTACGTAAAGGGCGAAGGCGAAAAGCTCGTATCGGGCGCAGAAAATGCGGAAGTCTTCAGCGTCGGTTCGATCAAGTATCGCTATGAGGGAAATGCGGAATTTAATAAGTTCGCGAAGTCCCTTTGGAAAGCCTGCCGGAAGATAAGGAACTCCTACGGCATGCCCATGGATATCGAGTGGGCGGTGTCGGGCGGTAAGGTATATATCCTGCAGGCGCGCCCCATCACGACGCTTCGAAGGATCGACGATCCTACTTATCGCGTCAACGGCAGCATGTCCGGCTATAAGCTCCTTACAAGGACCAACGTGGGCGAGATCTTCATGAAGCCCGTCTCCCCCATGACATTAAGCGTCCTCGAGAAGATAAACGATGTATTAGGTCTCCCCGACTGGCTCGATAACATCTACGGTCAGCCCTACATGAACATCTCCGTCATGTGCTCGGCATTTGTCGCTTTCGGAAAGACGGAGGAAAAAGCATACGAGTCACTTAAGGATCTGGTAGGTAATGTGCCCGTTGGCATCAAGGTTCCGATCTCGCCTTTCGACAAGAAGACGTTCCTTAAGAAGGTAAAGACACTTATCTTCCCGAAAGAGAAGTCGAAGCTTACGAAGAAGCAGAAGCTTCAGATGGTAGAGGACCTGGCGGATATCTCGAGAGGCCTCATCGGCGAGATAAAGTCGATCGAAAGCTGCGACGCACTTTATGCTTATTGGAACAACAAATTACAGCCTTATCTTAACGACGGACTTTCGTCCATAATGGCCGCCAGCGGAACGGCAATGGTCCCTCTCTTCATGACCCGCGGAAAGATCTCGAAGATCGCAGGCGAAGAGATGTCGAACCGCCTCTGCGGAGGATGTGTCGGAATACTTGATTCCATGAAGCCGCTGCTCCTCATCGAAGACGTAATAAACGGCTCGTTGAGCGAGGAAGAATATATCCGTATCTGCGGTCACAGGTCGGCCGACGAGATGGAGCTCATGGCTCCCCGTCCCTACGAAGATCCCGCCTTCCCTGCGAACCTTATTGAGGAGCACAAAAAGAGCGGTATCAACCTTCATGAGATGCAGGAGAACGAGCATCGAAAGTTCGAGGAAGCGCTTTCCGAATTCAAGGCAAAATATCCTTCCAAGGCAAAGTGGATCGACAAGCAGCTTCAGGGTTTTGCTCACGCCAACGACTTCAGGGAAGAGATCAGATCCAAGGGCGTCGTCATCTTCAGCGTATTCCGCGAATATATCCTCAGAGCAGGAAAACTGTGTGACATCGGTGACGATATCTTCTACTTAAGTTACCTCGAGATGTTCGATCTTTTGAAAGGGGAGCGCGAGGCTCTCGAATACATCCCCGCGCGCCGGGCGACTTACGCGGAATACTTGAAGTACCCATCTTTCCCGAACGTGATAATGGGAAGGTTCGAGCCCGAGAAATGGCTCGCGGACGAAGGCAGGAGGAGCGACTTTTATTGTAGCGACATGGCTGATAGCGCCGCCCCCGCAGCATCCGATGTCAAAGGCTTCCCGGGCGCCGCAGGAAAGGTAACGGGAACTGTCAGAGTGATAGCAAGTATAGATGAGATAGATCAGGTTCAGCAGGGCGATATCCTCGTGACCGTCGCGACCAATATCGGATGGACGCTCGTCTTCCCCAAGGTCTCCGCGATCGTCACTGACATCGGCGCGCCCTTGTCTCACGCCGCGATCGTAGCAAGGGAATTCGGTATCCCCGCCGTCGTCGGATGCGGCAAAGCAACTACTGTGTTGAAGACGGGAGATGTAGTTACGGTCGACGGCTCTCAGGGTACGGTCACGAAGGTGTGAGAGGCGGTGGGCGGCCGGCCGCGGTTCACAGAAGTTGTCTTTCGGGCAATTGTTTACACCTTTTGGGAGGTCCCGGGTCACACAAATTGATTTTTGGTTGATTGTTTGAACTCTTTGGCGCGTTATAGTTCAAACAAATTAAGTTTATAGAGATTGTTTACACCATATCGCCTCTTATGGTGTAAACATTTGACGTTTATGGGATTTGTTTACACTTTGAAGCCCTAAAAGGTGTAAACAATTTAGTAATATCCGACTTGCGTGAACCGCCCCCCGTAAAATGGTTCACACAAATTAGAAATTTCCCAATTCTTTGAACCGTAATTCGCAACCACCGTAAGATCGACCGGCAACCCGCCGCCCTACAGCTCCTTACAGACATGCTTGAACTTGCCGCTCACCTTATCAGCCATGGGCGGATCGTCTGACATAGCAATATCGACGGCCGTCACGCCCTTGCTCTCGAAGTATTCCAGAAGGGCGGATCGCGCGGCCTCGAAAGCCGCCTTCTTGTCGTCAGCGATAAGCCTTAACTCGAGCCTGTCAGCCGCTCTTTGGACGAGCTGGAATCTGATCATGCCGGGCACTTCTTCGAGGATCTTATAAAGCGACATCGGGGCGATCCCTATACCGCCTTCGAACATCAGGATATCATCCGTCCTGCCCTCGATCTCGACCCAATACGAAGTCCTTCCGCATACACACTTTTCGTCATGAACGATGACTCTGTCCGTCAGTTCATAACGTATGAAAGGCTGTATGCGGTTAGCGAGATTCGTGATCAGGACCTTATCCGACATCACGCCGCACGGCACGGGCTTATAGTCTTTATCCACGGGCTCGAATATGACGCAGTCCTCGTTTATGTGAAGATGCCTTTCGGAGCATTCGCAAGCGATCTCGCCGCCCTCGGTGCAGGAGTAGTGAGTCTGCACATAGCAGCCGAACTTCTTCTCGAGCTTAGCCCTTATCTCATCAGTCAGCAGCTCTCCTCCCGTGATGACTACATCGGGTCTTATATCGAGCTCATCGAAGTCCGCGAGCAACGAAAGGTTCGACGGATAACCGCTCAGCATCGCGGGCCTAAACTCGTTGAGCTTACGGACGATCTCTTCTTCGGGAGCATTTACATCGACGGTGATCTTTGTGTTTTGACGCGGCATCTGAAGCTGCAGATATCTCGACATCCCGCACGCCAAGTAGAAGCCGTGATCGGCAAAGACACCCGCCGTTTTCTTGCCGTGCTTCATGAAGGACTTGAGGTCTTCTTTCCTCGCGAAAGTACGAAATGCCGCGACCGCCGAAGACACGTCTATCGCCTGATCGTCGTAGAGGATCACGGCAGGTACGCCCGTAGATCCCGAGGTCTTAAAGACCAGATATTTACCGTCTATCTTTCGCCCGATGTTATCAGGATCGCAGGTAAAGCTTTCGATCTTCTTCATGGTGATCTCGCGGTCCGTGAGTACATCGTCAAAGGATGCCATCATCTGCGGCTTTGTCACGGGCGGCAGATCCGAAAGCTCGAAATCCTCGGGCACATCCGCATAGAGCTCACGGTAGAATGGGCTATGCTCACGCGCATATCTTACGAGCTCTCTCATGCGCCGATCCCGAATCTTCAGATTCTTCTCACGGGGTCTCCTGTCACCTTTGTATGTCCTTGCCATCTCGCCTATCAGACTCATAGTAATCTCCTTTACTTCAGGAACAGTTCTTTCCAGAATTCGATCATGTCCTTATAGTCATTTACGACCTGATCGATATCCACATTTCCGCGTTGCGACAGTTGCCAGAGATATCCTTCCGACGCAAGGTACATATACTTATACATCTTTTCAAGATCGAGCCCTTCCTTGAAGTCTTTGGGATCGATCGGAGGCAGCGTCGTATTGGTCGTGATCGTCGTATATGGCTCCACTCTCTTTCGTACTTCATCGCGTACTTCGGGGTCATCTTCGTAGTATGCCTTGACCGAGAAGTTGAGCATATCGGGGTAGTCCTTCAGGATATCCGTCTTTGCCAAGATACCGCGATACATCATGTCGAAGATATCGGTCGTTTCGTAGCACTTTGAATCGGCTAGCGTCGCCTTTGTTACCTCCTCGACTTTCTGCCAGAGATAAAGATACAGATCCTTCTTGTTTCGAAAGTAGAAAAATAAGAGCGACTTGCTGATCCCGGCCTCGAGCGCGATCTCCTGCACGGGGCTCTTCTTGTACGAATTCCTGGAGAATACGCGAAAGCCCGCATTGATCATCCTGTCCTGTTTTTCCTTCGGAAGTGCAAAGAATTTCTCGTTCATCTGATCACCTTTCCTTTCGCCGTCACAGGCTCTCGATAAATGAATAGAACCTGTCGAGGTCCCTGCTCTCTTCGCGTGTCTTAAGGAATACTCCCGCGGTGTACCAAGAGTGCGTATCAAGTTTGTCCGAGACCTCATAGAGCTCACAGATAATTCCCAGTTCGCGAGCCTTTTCCGCGAACTCTTCCGCCGCCGCAAAATCGACGACACCATCATGCCTGCTCTGTATCAGGAGCATCGGGATATGGCTCTCCGTCATAAGGCTCACGGGCTCGCCCAGAGTCCTGTCGTATCCTTTCGTGAAGAGCTGGCTCGTCAGCATCTTCACGGTGAGAGACTGCGGCACGCTAAAGCTGTACGGCCCTCCCCATCCGACATATCCGATCACGTTCGAGACATCAGCGTGATACTTCTCCTGAGCTTCCTTTGAATAGCAGAGGATGGACGAAAGATGCGCGCCCGCCGAGGGGCCGCAGACGATAACTCGGGACGTATCTATCTCCTTGTCCTTCAGGAACTTCACGGCTTCGTTATAGCCCTTGCAAACATCCTCGATCTGAGTCGGATATTTGAACTTCGGCGAGAGCCTGTAGCCTAGCGAGATGCACCTGTAACCGGACTTTGCGATGTGCTGTCCGACGTAGTAAAAGAAGTTCGGATCACCCGCATTCCATCCGCCGCCGTGGATCCAGACGACCACTTTGACGCTGATGACTTTCGTCGGCTCGAAATAAAGAAAATACTGGTCCTTATGCGGCCCGAAGGCGACCTTCTCGGCCGCGATCTCTTTCCTGACCTTAAGAAGCTCTTTATACATTCCGAAGTAGCTGAGGCTCTCTCTTGTCGAATCTTTCATAACCTTATCTTCCCCCGTTATTCCTGTTCATTGACCGAATCGGTTAATACTATTTAAACCCCATTGACCGTTTTTGAGAAGACCCCCTCAATGGTAAAATATCCGTAGTTCGAATAAGGGGGACTATCGAATGTCGCAGATACCGTTTTATAAAGCAGAAAAGATCGCCGAGGACAGTTATCTCATAAAGAATGATTTCGTCGAAAGAGT
Source organism: Ruminococcaceae bacterium KH2T8 (assembly GCA_900111435.1). Taxonomy (NCBI): domain Bacteria; kingdom Bacillati; phylum Bacillota; class Clostridia; order Eubacteriales; family Oscillospiraceae; species Ruminococcaceae bacterium KH2T8. The sequence continues at coordinate 27,694 of FOIY01000005.1, read as the reverse complement.
GCCTTCGCTCTGCTACCTGATAGTCGGAAAGGACTATGCTCTCCTCATCGATTCGTGCTTCGGGTGGGGCGACCTCAAGGCCTTCTGCGCGACGATCACGGATAAGCCCGTAAAGCTCGTTAATACTCACGCTCACGGCGATCACGTCGCAGGCAATGTTCACTTTGATTCATGTTATATGCATTACCGCGACATAAGATATATGAGCACCATGCTGGACGTTCCCGCGGAAGTTACTTTCACGATGGCGCAGAATTCTGCACTCCCCGAGTATCGCGACCTGCTCGAGCTCGACTATAACTTCAAGCCAGCAGGACCTAAGATGATCTACCCCCTGTCAGGCAGCGACATCTTCGACATGGGTGACCGTGAGGTCGAGGTCGTTTATGCAGGCGGCCATACTCCCGGATCGATCGTCCTTATCGACCACAAGACACGCATCCTCTACGGCGGAGATTTCTGCAACAGCAATACGCTCATGGAATTCAAGATGAGCCTCACGGTCGAGGCATACCTTGAGAACCTTCGCGAAGTAAGGAAACATGCTTCCGAATTCGACATCATGTACTGCGGTCACGAGATATTAGACCCTGCAGTCATCGACGAAGGTATCGAAACGTGCGAAAGGGTACTCGCGGGTACCGACGACAGGTTCGAAGGAACGGGCATGTTCGGTCAGCCCGTCATCTATGCCGCAGCCAAGGACGAAGACGGTAAGCGCGCCGACGGAAAGAGATTTAATATGAGCTACGATCCCGCCAAAGTACACGGCGAGGACAATAAGACTCAGGTGATCACGGCCGAGCCCGTAGTGATGGCATAAGGGCAGCGCGGCATCTTATCCGCACCCATGTACCTCTTGTTCAATTTCGATTGCAAGCCGGTGCTATAATGAGAGATATTTGACCCACGGAGGCAGTGTTGTGAGACTGATCCTTAAAGAGAACAAAGATCTTCGCGAGACCGAAGTCGAGATACGCTATCGGACACGTGACGAAGAGGTCGAGTGTCTCATCGGTGCGGTCAGGAATTCCTGTGACAGGCTGGTGGGTTACAAGGACAACGGCGAAAGAGTCCTGCTCGGCTTTTCGAGCATCCTCTATTTCGAGGCCGTAGACAGATTCGTCTTCGCGTATACATCTTCGGAGATACTGAAGGTCAGGCATACTCTTTATGAACTTGAAGACGAGTGTCAGGCCAAGGGCTTCATTCGCATCTCAAAGTCAGTGATCGTCAACCTCAACGCCGTCAAAAGGATATCTCCGGATGAGGGTCGCAGGCTAAGGCTCCATCTTACGAACGGCGAGACGGTCATAGTCTCGAGGAACTTCGTCGGAGATCTCAAGACAGCGATCGGAATGAAGGGAGATGCTTAAGATGGACGTATCAAGACTTAAGAATGCATTCATCAGATCATTTCACATCATCACTGCTCTCTTCACGATGACCATCGTTTTGACGTTCGGGGCCATCGCGATCACGGGAGAGACTTTGCCGTCTTCGATGATCGGGCGACTGATACTGATCTTCGTGCTGCTCTTGCCTTTAGTAATGCTGAAGATCTATCTGTCGGGATCGAAGTGGGCACAGAACAGGCCTTATGTCCTGATGAATATCATATTCATGCCCTTCTTCTATCTTGTAGCCGTAACGGGTCTTTTCGCTTTTAATGACGAATATGCCGCAAGCAATATCTTCATCGTTACTCCCGTATTCCTGATCACTTTTACGGTCATTCAGGTACTTATCTACTTAAGGAAAAAGATCGCGACCGACAAGCTGAACGATGCTCTGGAAAACTACCATAAGGAGCATTCGGAAAATGGAGAAAACGAATAAGACAGCGATCGTAGTCAGATGCTTTATCGCACTGCTCATAATGTTCGTGGCAGGCAAATTACTCGGCACATATATAAGCGGACTTCTCGAGGGACGTCTCCCCGAAGCAGTACTCATGTTCATCAAGGGAAGCTCATGTCTTTATACGGTCGGACTAGCCGCTTTTTACCTTATCATCAAAGGCATAAAGCCCGTGAAGTTGCCCGCGCCCTCGATGACGCTCACAGTACCGCGATTTATAAAGATCTTTCTTGTCCAGTCAGGACTTTCGTTCATCGCGATGCTCCCCATAAACGTGATCATTAAACTGTCAGGAATAAAGACCAATACGACCACTCCCGAGGAGATCCTCGCGCACCCGGTCTTCTACATTTTTATGCTCATATTCTTCGCGCCGATAATGGAAGAGCTCGTCTTTAGAAAGCTCATGCTGAGCCGGCTCCTTAAGACCGGAACTGTCCCCGCCGTAATCGTATCGGCGGCCTTCTTCGCGCTCCCTCACCTCTATTCGCAGGGCCCCGCGCAGGTGCCGTATACTTTCGTTCTGGGGCTCGTGTGGGCGTATGTTTACATCAGGACGGGAAAGCTCCTGCCCGCGATCGTCCTTCACTCATTGAGCAATATCTACTGCGGATTCCTGACAGTCTTCTGGCCCCTGGACACCCCGCTCGGCATGATGGCCTACGCCTTTACCTACGCAATGTGCATGCCCTGTATCGCGATACTTATCACGGTCTTCAGCAGGGATGAGATAAAGCGGATCCGCGAGGTCTGATCAGTTGCTTTCGAAGAGTTCCCGCGCTTTTTGTGCGGTAGCTCTTCTCTTTTCGAGCGTCTTTACGAACATCTGATCCGCCGTCTCGGGAAAGCCTTCGTAGATGACTTTCGCGCCCTCCTCGGTGATGCCGCCCTTGGTCGCAACTCGGCCCACGACATCCTCGAAAGACATCTTTTTCTCGAGCATGAGATCGCTCGTTGCGGATAAAGTATTCAGCACCATGTTCACGATCTTATCATCGGGGATGTTCGTGTGCGCTTTCGCGGATGTGCATATCACGTCAAAGATCGAAGCGATAAATCCCGGCATGCAGCTCACGAGCTCAGAGCCCATTCCGATCTCACTTTCGGGCAGTTCTATGACGTTTCCGAATACCTCACAGATCTTGTGAAGCGCCGCCTTATCCTCTGCCGTGACCTTGTCGTTATAGCACACGAGCGACTGCGATCTGTCGATCTCCGCGGTGACGCTCGGGATCATCTTCGCGGTCTTCGTGTCGATGATCTTCTTTATATTCTCGAAAGTAACGCTGCCGTTTAGCGACACGATCAGCGCCGTCTCTTTTATGACCGGTCTTATCTCTTCGAGCACTGTCCTGATGTCGACGGGCCTTACGCAGACGAATATTAAATCCACGTCGCGGGCGGCCTCGGCGTTGCTTCCGCAGATCACCGCTTTCCCTTCGGCGTCCTTGAGCTTTTCGACCGTCCTGTTCGCTACAAAAAGATCGTCCTTACTTACGATCCCCGAAGCGGAGATCTTCTGAAGGATCATCTTTCCCATGCTTCCGTATCCGAGTATTGCTATCCTTAATTCCATGGTCTCTCCTTTCCAAGCCATCCGTTATCTTTCCAGTAATTAAAATCCCTATACTCCGGGTTCTCCTTGCCGAGCCCCGTCTGCAGCATCCTTACCATATAGAATTTCGCCTTCTCTACGATCGAAGTGTGCGCGCGCTTTGAATAGTCGACAGCCGCCAGTCTGTACGCCGTGCCCTCGAGCTTTGAGGTTATCGCGGCTCTCTTCTTATCGGGGATCCTGTCCCAGCGGATCTCGCTCATGAGCTTGAACTTTAAGGTCGTAACGTTGCTTACGCCCCACCAGTTAAGGCTGTCCTTTATGTCCTTCGCGGTCGAAGAATCTCCGCCGCCCAGGCACTGCGTTATGATGACCGCACGCTTTCCGAACATCTCTTTCGCGGGTCTGTGAGGCATCCACCTGTAGCCGAAATGATCGAGCATATTCTTGAGTGCGCCCGTTGCATGGTAGACATAAACGGGCGATGTAAATACCAGAAGATCCGCCTCCAGCATCGCCTTTTCGATCTTCTCCACATACTCGCGGTCCTTACATGTATGCTCACCTTTGCCGAAGCAGTTCGTGCATCCGACGCAGAAATTCGGAAGATCCCTCGGCATATAGAACTCCGTGATCTGAGCCTTATCGCCTAATGCCTTCAGGAATATCTCCTTGAGCGTATATGTCACACCCTTCTTTTCGGTGCCGTTTATTACCGTAACCTTCATTTATCCTTCCTCCCATAAAGCTTATTAAACTGCCTGATATGTTCTTCCAATTGTCTTAATGCATCTTCTTCCCTCGACGGATCCCTGTCGCATATCGTAAGGAGCATGTAGATAGGCGCATAGAAGTGAAGCGTCATGATCTCAACATTTTCCGTCTGCAGGAAGCCCGTCGCCGTCAGCATCTGAAACATCGCGCTCTGATACGAAAGCGTATCGTCAACATAGATCTTCATGTACGCAGCGCCGAGCTCCTTATTCCTGAACTGCTCGATCGTCAGCATCTTCCTGAACCTGCTCGCGTATTCATCGTGAAGGAAATAGAGGAACAGGTTTCGGCCGAGCTCGACCAGCTTGTCTTCGGAGATATCCTGATATATCTGCACATCTACAGCCGGATCGTCGCCCTTGATATTCAAGGCCCCCGCCTGACTTAAGAACCTGCAGTCGAGCTCCGCTATGATCGCATCAAAGATCGCCTGCTTATTCTTGAAGTGCTTATAGAGCGACGGCGCCTTGATCCCGACCCTCTCTGCGATCTCGCCGACATATACATTCGCGTATCCCTTCTCGGCGAAAAGGGTCAGCGCCTCAAAAAGTATCATGTGTTTCGTATCCATATGTCTTTCCTCTTTGTGATGCCGTGTCTTGAGCGGTCACTTTCGTTCCGTAACTTAACCACACCCCTCGGCGGCTAATTCCAATTAGCCACATTATAGGCTAATCCTGATTAGCCTGCAAGTACTTTTTGCAGATCGGCGATTAGAGCCCGCCAAAGTCACCAGACTGGTCACCGGAAGACCTCGCCAGTGACCAATTCGGTGATTATCAGCCATTTTTCACCAATTTGGTCACCACAGACTCCTCTCAGTGACCAATCTGGTGACTCGTGCTCCCACACCACTCCTCTAACTTGCCTACACGAAAGCCACCGCCGCTGCCTCGGTCTCGCACGACCCGCGCTGCCGCATCGCTGCCACGCCGCGCCCCCCAAACACACAAAAAGGCACCCGCGCGCGGCGGATGCCTTGCTATAACACTGTTACAAATTGCCACACGGCAGGGGCGCGCCTCGAGACACGAGATTAAAGACGCCACCCGGCGAAAGGCGGGCGGCGAACAGTCTTACGCCTTCAAAATCGAGACGATCCACGCGGGATCGGGCGCTTTCAGGCTCTCATCGAGCGCCATCTCCTCCATTATGCCCTGCACCGTTGCCCAAAAGCATACCGACAGCAGGTGCGGATCGCCCTTTCTGAAGACGCCGCTCTTCTGGCCCTTCGCGATGATCTTTGCGGTATCGTCGATCGCGCCCGTAGAGAGAGCGATCTTTCGTGCTTCTTCGGGCATACCCGGGCGCCTTGCCTGTCCCATCAGGACGAACATATTAAATACCCACGGCTGCTCCTTGGCATATTCGAAGAGCTTGGTAAGGAATCCTTCGAAATAGACTTCCGGCGGGATGTCGACCATCTTCTCAGTGGACTCGGTCGACTGCGCTCCGAGCTTTACGAGTTCGAGAAGCAGCTCCTCCTTCGATGCGAAGTAGTGGAATAAAAGTCCCGTGCTCATGGGCACTGCAGCGGCTATGTCCGAGATCTTTGTCTCGTGGTAGCCTCTTTTTACAAAGAGCGTGAGCCCCGTCATGAGGATCGCTCTTCTTCTTTCTTCTTTCTGCTCTTGTCTCGTCATAGATATCCTCCTTGGGATACTCCTATTATATATTAATATCCCTGCGCTTCACCTTGAGAAGTCTCTGGATCGCAAACTTACCGCTCGCAACTGCCACGGGAAGACCTCCGGGTGCGTTGGTCCACTGGCCTGCGAGATAGAGGTTATCGATACCCTTAAGGCGTCCCTTCATCTTGATCTGCTTGCCGGCAGGTGTAGTAACAAAGCTCATGTAGCTGCCGTGATATGCGTTACAGTATCTTTCGTAAGTAAGAGGTGTCCATGCGTCGAGGAACTCGAGGTCGCCGTCAAGCTCCGGGAAAGCAGCCGCGATCCTCTTCGTGATCTCCTCCGTGAGCTTTGCCTTTACTTCCCTGTACTCTTCGGGGCTCAGACTCTTCCAGAAATCGAAGTCCGTGTCAGTCTGTGAGATGCATGTCTGGATGACCTGCTTTCCGCCCTTTACGAAGATGGGATCGTAGCCGTACGCCTTGACATACATCCTGTCGAAAGTACGATTCCCGACCTTCAGGGGCTCGATGTCGATAAAGATAGTCTCGCCTCTGTTGAACTTCTCGCTGACGGCATATGCCACCTGAAAGCCGCTCGTTGCGGGATACTTCTCGGGCTCGTCGTAAGCGGCCTTAAGATCCTTTGGCATATACTTCTCGGGAAGTAGCTTGCCGAAGAGAAGTCGCGTATCTACCGTCGGGATGATGTAGTCACCCTCGACCAGAGTTCCGTCCTCGAGCTTTACGCCCTTTGCCTTCTTCTTATCGAGTACGATCTCGGAAGCGCCCGCGTTATAGCGGATCACTCCGCCGAACTCCTTGAATCTCTCGGCCATACGTACCGACATCTGAAGTGATGCGCCCATGGGGATGCCGCCGTTACCATCCGCCATCGTAGCGTAAGAAACAAGGAAGGAATAAGCCGTATATTCCTTGGGGAGGTAGTCACAGATCATCTTCTGCATGAGAGGGTTCTTGAACTTTCTGCTGTATTCCTCAAGCGAGATCTTTCCGAATTCCTTCATTACCTTGGGGAAGTCCGCCATGTTCTTTCCCATATTGATATAGTCTTTGATGCCCCACATCTCCATAGGCTTTCCTGCGGGGAAGACGCACTGCTTGGAGTACTCAACATACTCGATGAACTTCCTGATCTCCGCCTCATCCTCGGGTGCCGCCTCGATGAGCTCGCGCTCGGTCTTCTGAAGATCGTTCCAGAGCGTCACGCTCTTTCCGTTATGTGTCGATGTGTAGAACGAATCGATCTTAGCGCACTCGATATCTTCCGAAAGCGCCCCGACCTTATTCCAGACCTCGTAGAGCTCCGTGCCCTTCTTGGTGCCCGTGAGCCAGTGGATGCAGTTGTCGATATGGTAACCCTTTCTGTTCCAGCCGATGCACTCGCCGCCCGGGATCGCATTCTTCTCATAGATCTCGGCGTCAAATCCCGAAAGCAGCGCGTAGATGCCTGCCGACAATCCTGCGACGCCTCCGCCGATAACGATAACCTTCTCTTTTCCGTTTGTATTCATACTGACTATCCCCTTTCGTTGAATCTATATTCAATGATTACGTATTCAATATACACAACACTCAACCCGCGTGTCAATAGTTTGTTGAATCTAAATTCAATGAAATTTGCGGCAAACGCAGAACCGCGTATTGTATAATTCGGGTATGGGAAAGACTGCGACTCAGAAGGCACGAAAGATCAGCATGACTACGAAAGTACTGATATCGGTATTGGTACTGGCGCTCGTCGGGCTTGCCTTCGTATTGTGGCACGAGAGGGTCAGCTCCTACGGCAGGATGACCTCCGAGATAAGGGACAGCGAATTATTCGAGGATATGCAGAGCGGCAAGTCCGTATGCTTTATCGGTGACAGCATAACCGAAGGCACCGAGACGAGGCTGACACCGTGGTACAGACCCATGGAGCGTTATATCGAAGGAGACGTCTCGAACTTCTCGCATTTCGGATGGACTACGAGCGACATTGCATACCGAATAGATGACATCCCTGCGGCTGACATTTATATCTTTGCAATTGGGATCAATGACATCCTTTTCCAGGACATCAGGCCCGCCGCCACTACCCCCGAAGAATACACGGAGAATCTTGATATAGTAATAAGCTCGATACGCGAAAGCTCCCCCGAAGCCAAGATATACTTTATCGCGCCGTGGCCTTTCGTAAACTATCCCGAGGAAATGACCATGAGACGCGAAGCATACTCGGACGCACTTCATACATGGTGCGACGATAACGGCTTCATATTTATCGACCCGACGCCGTTCATACTCTCGGTCATCGAAGGAGATAACAGCGCCGACTACATGAAGGATGATATCCATCCCAACAGAGAAAGAGGCTGCGGACTTTACAGCTACGCCGTCTTAGACGCCGCGCACCGGCACAGAACCGCCGGAGAAAACATAACAGGGTGAAAATATGAGAAATCATAATCCAAGAAACCACAACAAAAATACAACGATCATACTGATCTGCATTCTCGTGGTCTCGATCGTAACGCCAATATTAATACTCAATCATACCAGACCATTTCCGATAAGATGCCAATTCTACGGAGAAATGACAGATGAGCTTAAGGACAGTGAACTGTACGAAGATATGCAGAGTGGTAAGTCCTTTTGTTTTATAGGCGACAGCATTACTCATGGTAATGAAGCATATGGCATTCCCTGGTACAAGTATCTCGAAACAAACATAAAAGGTAACACGATCCATCTCTCACTCGGAGGCTGGACAACGCTTGACGTTATCGATAACATCAGTGAATCAACTACAGCAGATGTATATGTGATCGCGATCGGTATAAACGATGTGCTAAATATACATTGCGATGTTGGAGCTGATACCCCTGAAGAATATGTCGAAAAATGCCAAAAGATCGTCAATCTGTTAAAGATCAATTCACCCGATGCGAAATACTACTTCATCGCACCGTGGCCGATCGTAGACGATACTAAGGGATACGACATAATAAGAGATAATTTTGCCGATGCTCTCAAAGACTGGTGCAACAAGGAAGATATAATATTTCTAGATCCGAGTCCAATAATCTTATCAGTACTTGAAATGGACGGCAGTTCCAAATACATGCTCGATGATGTTCACCCCAATGCGACCAGAGGCTGCGGACTTTACAGCTACGCCGTCTTAGACGCCGCGCATCAGCGCAGGGTCGACGAAAGCAGCTGAACCGCCGCCAAACTCCGTCATTTTAAAGGCTCGAGGCTCCAGTCCAGTATCCCGTTCATCTTCGCGATGGCAACGCCGTAATTGACGATCGGAACTCCTGCATCGACGGCCGCCTTTACGCGCCTTTGCATCTCTTTATCGTTCAGCATGCAGCCGCCGCAGTGAACTATGAGATCGTACCTCGAAAGGTCCTCGGGGAAATCCCGTCCCGAAGTGAACTCGAGATCGATCTCCTTACCCGTATACTTTCGTATGAGCTTTGGGAGCTTTACCGTACCTATGTCATTACACTGTCTGTGGTGCGTGCAGCCTTCGCTTATCAGGACCTTCGCTCCGTCCTCCAGATCAGCGAGCCTCTCGGCGCCCTCTACGAGCCTAGTGAGCTCCCCTTTGTAGCGGGCCATAAGGATCGAGAAAGACGTTAATGCAACATCCGAAGGAACGATCTTCGACACCTCGGCGAAAGCCTGCGAATCGGTTATCACGAGAGCCGGCGCTTTCTTAAACGAAGCGAGCGTAGCGGCCAGTTCCTCCGTGCGGCAGGATGCGAAAGCCAGCCCGTGATCGAGCAGGTCTCTCATAACGAGCTGCTGGGGAAGTATAAGCCTGCCCTTGGGAGCGGACTCGTCGATCGGGATCACGAGTACCGTCATGTCACCTTCGTGAAGCAGATCCGACACGAGATATTTCTCTTCCTTGTTATCAGCGGCGAGTCTTCCGATCAGCTCCTTGAGCTCGTGGATATTCTCGCCGGTCTTAGAGCTTACGACGATGGACTCAACGCCTTCGCGCGGCACGATATCTCCTGCGCCTCCGACGAGATCCGACTTATTGTATACGACGATAAAGGGCAGCGAGCGCGCCTTGAAGAGCTCGATGAGCTCCTCCTCTTCACTACTAAAGTCAGTAGAAGCATCGGTTACCAGGACGGCGATATCGGTAAGACCTAATATCTCATTTGTCTTCTTAACTCTCTTCTCACCGAGCTCTCCTATATCGTCGAGACCCGGAGTATCTATTATCACGACAGGGCCTATCGGAAGAAGCTCCATAGTCTTTCGCACGGGGTCGGTCGTCGTACCCTTTACGTCCGATACAACTGACATCTCCTGCCCAGTGATCTTATTCACAAGACTAGATTTACCCGCATTGCGCATACCGAAGAATCCGATATGCACCCTCTCTGCCGAAGGAGTATCCGTTAAGCCCATAGTATCTCTCCTTAGAATCTGAAGTCTCTGCGATCAGAGTTCTTTATATATTCGATATTTTCGGCGGCCTTCTGCCTGTTCTCAAGGCGCGGCACTTTCTGAAGCTCGCGCTCGATCATGTCGTAGCCGATCTTCTTCGTCTCGGGTGAAGCATAGTCCTCGAGGTACTCCGCGAGCGTCATGAGGGCATTAGGGTGGCAGCAATTCAATATCTGTCCGCTCTTACAAAGTGCCATGAAACGGTCGCCCGTTCTGCCTTCTCTGTAGCATGCCGTGCAGAATGAAGGGATGTGGTTATTTTCCATGAGCCACCTTACGACCTCATCGAGAGTCCTCTGATCAGATACATCGAACTGCTCCGTATCGTGAGGTCTCTCCTCTTCCGTATAGCCTCCGACGGATGTACGCGAGCCGCCGCTTACCTGGCTGATGCCGAGTCTTAAGAGCTTCTGTCTTACGCTCTGTGTCTCACGAGTCGAGATGATCATGCCGGTATAGGGAACAGCGAGCCTGATGCATGCCGTGATCTTCGCGAAAGTCTCATCGTCGATACCGTTATCGAACTCGGTCGGATCGATATCGTCGGCCTTCTTGACCCTGGGTACGCTGATCGTATGAGGACCTACGCCGTGTACCGCCTCGAGGTGCTCGGCGTGCATGAGAAGTCCCGCGAATTCGTACTTATAAAGCTCAAGTCCGAAGAGTACTCCGAGACCTACATCGTCGATACCCGCATCCATCGCGCGGTCGTGTGCCTCAGTATGGTAGTTATAGTCATGCTTGGGGCCTGTCGGATGAAGCCTCAAGTAGCTCTCCTTATGGTATGTCTCCTGGAATAGGATATATGTACCGATACCCGCGTCCTTGAGCTTTTTATAGTTCTCTACGGTAGTAGCCGCGATATTGACATTTACTCTTCTGATATCACCGTTTTTGTGGTGTACGGAATAGATCGTATTTATGCAGTCGAGGATATATTCGATCGGGTTATTTACGGGGTCCTCACCTGCCTCGATCGCAAGTCTCTTGTGACCCATGTCCTGCAGCGCGATGACCTCGGCCTTAACCTCTTCCTGCGTAAGCTTCTTTCGCGGGATAGTCTTGTTCTTCATGTGGTAAGGGCAGTAAAGACATCCGTTCACGCAGTAGTTCGAAAGGTACAGCGGCGCAAAGATAACGATCCTGTTGCCGTAGTAAGCCATTTTGATCTCTTCTGCGATCTTATAGATCTCCTCGATCTTCTCGGGGATATCGCAGGCAAGGAGCACGGATGCTTCCCTGTGGTCAAGTCCCGCGCACACATAACCCTTATCTTTCTTAACGGGCCTTGCCTTCTTTAAGATCTTATCGATGAGCTCGACGTTATTCTTATTTGCTTCGGCATATTCGAGTGTCGCCCTGATCTCCTCGTCGTTTATGAATTCGTCTGCACATAATGAATTCTTGTCGTACTTTGCCATTCTTTACACCTCTTATCTTTTTATGTCGCCTCTGTCGGTGACCATTTTGTATCCAGCTTTATCGATCCTCCTGCGAAGACATTCGATGCATTCCGATGCTTCTTCTCCGGTACAGATCTTGTTGTCGTAGAGCTCGTATTTCTTTCGTACTCCCACGGGCGAAAGGTTCGGCATCACGACATTTGCGCCTGCCTTAAGGCCCTTCTCCCTGCCCATCGGATCGATAGTTCCGAGAGCCGTCGTCGCGGGAAGCAATATATTTGGATAGATGAGCCTTATGATGCTCAGGAGATAACACGTAAGGTCGCACCCTCCCGAAGGCTCGTCCCTAAACGGCGTATCCTTATGCGAGATAAAGGGACCTATGCCGCACATGTCGGGCCTGAACTCCTCGATGAACTTAAGATCACGCGCGAGCTCCGTCTCGCTTTGGTACGGCGACTCCACCATAAAGCCGCAGCCGACCTGATAGCCGATCTCGCGAAGCTCATGAAGGCACTTCATTCGGTTGTCCCAGGACATCGATTCCGGATGCAGTTTTCCGTAGTGCTCCTTATCCGCCGTCTCGTGCCTCAGCAGATATCTGTCGGCGCCGGCATCGAAAAGTCGCTGATAGCTTTCGCGGCTCCTCTCGCCCAGCGAAAGCGTTACCGCGCAGTCGGGATAAAGCGTCTTCACCCGAGAGATCAGATCACAGAGAAGATCGTCCGTATAGTAGGGATCTTCACCGCCCTGCATAACGAAAGTCCTAAATCCCAGACGGTACCCTTCTTTGCAGCAGAGAAGTATTTCCTCGGACGTCAGGCGATATCTGTCGCACTCCTTATTGCTCCTTCTGATGCCGCAGTAAAGGCAGTCGTTCTTACAGTAGTTCGAGATCTCGATCAGGCCTCTGATGTAGACATCCGTTCCGTAGACTTCGCGCCTCTTCTCATCTGCAAGTGCGGCCAGACGAAGCGCAGAGCTTTCGCTGCGCTCCCTTATGAGGAAAGCGTATTCTTCGAGGCTGAGCGAATGATCCCGTGCGAGCCTTTCGATAAGTTCTTCGATCTTATACATTGGAGTATGCCGTCTTTGCGTTGACGTCCTTGAGATTTCCAATCTTACCTGCAAGGGTCGATATATCATCCTGAGGCGCATCGAGGACAACGCTTATTATGCTGACACCCTTCTCTTTATAGGGGATGCCCATACGTCCGATTATGTATTCACGATAGTCGTGCAAAAGAGCATTTAAATGCTCGACGTCGCCGTCCTTACCGACGATCACGCTGATGACCGCTACACGTGTCTCCATCTGATTCCTCCCAAAACAAAAGCCATACCCTCACAAAAAGAAGATACGGCAACGACACGCATAACATGCGCGAACAAAAACAATATATCGATCGTCCGTACCTTGCCGTCAGTATCGTATCAACTTCTTATCAGGTAACAGGCAAAGGTTAACATATAAAGCACTCTCATTCAATCAGAAAGAAGGCATAAAAAGAAGCAACCGCGTCGCTGCTCACGGTTGCCTCGTAATAACAAACTCAAGTTAAAAATGAATCTTCCGAGCGGAGGAATACTCGCTAATAGAAGATTGTTGATCACTTCCCATTGGTATCACCCCTCTCGTAGTTCTTTTGTATGGTCTTATTCTAAACCGTACAAATATGAATTGTGTTATCTCCTCATAAAGAAAGTGTGAACGAAACTAAAGTCACTCACTTCCCCCTTATTTAGTTTCCTTGGACTGATATTCGTCCCAGGTCCTGTCGTCCTCCTCGACCTCTTTGGACTTTACGATCAGCTTGATGATGAGGCCCGAGCAAAGGATAAAAGCTACCATGCCCCAACCGAAGATGATGTTGGCTTTCATGGTATAGCCGTCACTTGCTCCGTAGACACCGCCGCCCTTGATGAGGTTCACGAGATTCCAGATAAAGAGTCCCGAGAGCACGAGGGGCGATACCACCTTGATAGAAGGAAGGAACCACCAGCCCGGCATCTTGAACGACTTCGTGTTGCGGTTGAGTTCATCGAGGATCTTGGTCGTCTTAAAGAACCATCCTGCAACTACCATCTCGAGGATACCCGTGATAAGGAGCGTATAGCTGTTGATGAAATAATCGACGATATCAAGTACCGCAAGACCTGCACCGGTTACATAGATAAGGCTGATAATGCCCTCGATGATACAGATCGTAAGAGTCGTGCGCTTCTTGTCGAGCTTGAACTTATCGGAGAGTGCCGTAGAGATACCCTCGATGATCGAGAAGAGTGAGTCGATCGCAAGAGTGATAAGGCAGAAGTAGAATACGAACGCGAAGATCATGTTGACTACTCCGTTGCCCGAAAGCTTTACGATAGCCTGAGGGTAGATGATGAAAGCCGTAGCGATACCCGAAGCAGAGATGTTATCGAGCATTCCTACACCTGCCATCGTCGTGAACATAACGATACCCGCAAGTACGCTGACGAACATATCGGAGAAAGCGATGATGATCGTATCGACCGCGATATTCGATTTCTCGTCAAGGAACGAACCGTAAGCGAACATGATCGCCATCGATGTCGAAAGAGAATAGAATACCTGACCTATGGCATCGACCCAGAGATTAGAGTCGGCAAGTGCACTCCAGTCGGGCAGGAAGAGCTTTGCAAGACCTGCCGTTGCACCGGGCATCGTGATTCCTCTTGATGCCATTATGATAAGGCAGATAACGGGGAGCGTAACCGTGAACTTTACGACCTTACCTACAGTCGTCGTACCGTTACGGATGCAAAGGTAGCAGAGCGCCCATGCGATCAGGAGACAGATGAGAACAGGCCACGATATAGTCGTAAATCCCGTTGTATTTCCCGTAGTCTTGATCGTCGTTGCCCACAGAGAACTTGCGGCATCCGTGTCGCCCGTCATACCCGCAAACTTATAGCTCAGGAAGAACATAAGGATGACCCATGCGAAAACAGCCGCATAGTATATGGATATTCCGACACCGTTAGCTACCGCGAGCCAGCCTACTCCTTCACCGCCCTTACGAAGGGAACGCATAGAGCCGGGAGCTCCCTGTCTCGTATGTCTTGCGATAGAGATCTCCATCATGAGGAGAGGGATACCGATAAGTACCATTGCAAGAAGGTAGACAAAAAGGAAAGCTCCTCCTCCGTACTTCGCCGCAAGGCCGGGGAACCTCCACGCATTTCCGAGTCCTACGGCCGAACCTATCGCAGCTAAGATAAATGCTGATCTGGATGACCATTTTTCACGCATAACAAAACCTCCTTGGAGCATGACGCGAAAGCCACGCTCACAAGGGGGATTATATCACTTTTGAAAGTGAATCATTTTAAAAAGAGGCAAGAAGAAGAACAGGAAGCTGCAGCGAGGAATACCTGATATCAAAGGCTCATGACATAGATCTGGCAAGGATTGGCTTCGTCCCAGTGATCGGGGAATACTTCGAATTCCTGAAATCCTACGCTCAGATAGAACCTGTTGGTGATATCGTAATCTTCATATACACCCATCTTTACGGTCTTCACCTGCATAAAGGAATAGCCCTGCTCTTTGGCGATCTCTTTCGCGGCATCGAAGAGCTGTCTTCCGATACCGTGACGGTGATAGTCCTTAAGCACTCCCATGACCGCGAGTTCTACCGTAGCCTTACCCGTTTCCTTGAGGCACAGAAAGCCGTTCGCCTTATCGCCGTCAAACGATGCGACCATGGTCATATCGGGGCTGTCAGCGATATACTGCTCCCTGCTCTCTTCGACTTCGAACCACTCGGTAAGTGCCTCGAGTACTTCTCTTGCGATCTGCTTCTTTGTATCTTTATCCGTAATAAGTCTGATCATGTTGTTTACCTCTCCCTTTCGCTCATAAGTATAACAAAAAAGGTCCCGAAGGACCTTTATGCTTTAAAGTTATATATCGGCTTAATGACTTCGACCACATCAACGGATTCTGCGATGACATCGATAATATCCTCGAGGGATTTATATGCCATGGGCGCTTCATCGAGCGTCGATTCGTTTACGGAAGTAGTATAGATACCTTTCATGGCTTCCTTATATGCTTCCATGGAGAGAGTATCCTTCGCCTTCGTTCTGGACATGAGCCTGCCGGCGCCGTGCGGTGCGGAGTAGTTCCATTCGGGATTGCCCCTGCCGATCGCGATGACGGAGCCGTCTCTCATGTTGATGGGGATGAGGACTTTCTCACCCTCGTGCGCGGCGATCGAACCTTTTCGAAGTATCATCTCATCGGTGTCAATATAGTTGTGCACGGTGTGGAAAGCCTCCCCGCCGATTAGGCCCGCTCTCTCGAGAAGGATCTCGGCCATCTTCTCCCTGTTCCTTCTTGCGAAGGTCTGGCAGATCTTTACGTCGTGAAGATAATCTTCGAGGTATTCACCGTAGAGGTAGCAGAGGTCGTCAGGCATGGTGCCTTCCGCCTTTTCGTAATACTCTTTGTAGAGCTCCTTGACGGCAGCCTGGATCTCTTTCCTTCTGCCTGCCTCCTTGTATGTCCTGATGATCTCATCACGCTTTCTGTAATATTCCTCGTAACCTTTATCGAGCTGTACCGCGATCTTCTGGTAGATCTCCGCGACCTGCTTACCGAGGTTTCTGGAGCCCGAATGAATAACGAGATATCTCGTACCGTCAGACGCCTCATCTACCTCGATAAAGTGATTGCCGCCGCCGAGCGTACCGAGAGATCTCTCGAGTCTTTTTGTCTCTTTGAGGTCTCTGTAGCACTTAAGCTCAGTAAGGTCGAATCTCTCCTGTCTGCCTTCCCAGACATTCTTGCCGGAAGGTATATAGTGAGCCGCTTCGTCGAGCTTTTCAAGATCGAGAGGCTGATCTCCGAGGGACACCGTATACATACCGCATCCGATGTCTACTCCTACGACATTCGGGACGACCTTATCCTCGATAGTCATGGTAGTACCGATAGTGCAGCCTTTACCCGCATGAACGTCAGGCATTATCCTGATCCTGGATCCTGCGGTCATGGGATAATCGCACATTCTTCTGATCTGTTCGATTGCTTCGTCTTCCACTACTTTCGCGTAGCAGACAGCCGTATTCACCTTTCCTTTGATCTCTATTGTATTCATATTCTTATCCTTTCTTATGCTGCGACCCTTTCGTATCTTTCAGCGGAGACTATGCTCAGCATGAAGCTGTAAGGATCGACTTCGCCGCCCTCTATCATGGAGAACACTTGAGGTGATTGACCGGATACCAGTACCACACCCTGCTCGTTCATCCTGACGGGCTGCTGTCTGTTAATGCTGTTCACGTTCCAGAAGACTACCTGAGGCAGCTTGTAGCCGTGCTTTGCGAATCTGGCCTTTGCGTCTTCAAAGACCGTCGAGTTCGAATTACCTGCACATATATCAAATTCCATATCGGAAATGATGTAGAGTCTCTCGGGCATATCCGACTGCTTCAGGCGATTCTTCACCGCAGTATTCAGTATCAGATCAAATGTCTTCTTCAGATCCGTATTGCTGCACTCGTTAAAGCCCATGCAGTACTGCACCTTTTCAAAGATATCCCTGCCCTTGATCTCAACTAGTCTGGGGTTAGCGGAGAACGTTATAAAGTGACCACCGAAAGCGCCCTTGTTGTGCTCTGCAAAGTAGATACCCAGGGACTCGGCTACTTCGATGGGGCGCGCATTGCCCCAGGACCAGTACATGGAACCGGAACCGTCCACCACTACGAGCGAATTGCTCGAACCCGCATAGTCGGGAAGCGCATTCCATGTAGTATCCATTACTTCTCTGTCAGAAGCGGATATCTTTGCTCTTCTCAATACGGGCGCAACTATCTCGTGAGGAGCGAGCGTACCCGTATGCAATATGGAAGGATCTTCCTTTGCTCTTTGGATGAACGACAGGTATCTCTCATTATCGTTTCTGATGAATGCTCTTCTGTACTTAAAGAGTGCTCTCGAGGGCTGTTTTTCGTAATCGAAAGTATAGTCTTTTTCTCTTAAGTTATTCTCGATTATCCTGATATGGGATCTGAGTGCAGAGAGCATCTTTCTGTAGTCGCGATCGGACATATGAAGAGCCTTTGCGATCTTCTTACCGAGTCTTACGGAATCGCCGTTACTCGTATTTACGGAAGGAAGCCACTTAGCCATCAAAGAGACACTCTCGCCTTCGTTCATGGCATTGATATCGCGATCCAAAGTCTCCTTTATGTACGCGACAGCATACTTCTCGGAAGGCGTATCCATGAGCATGAGGATATCGTCATATCTGCCGAATTCCGCGATATTCGCGATATTCTTTTCGACTGTCTCGGGATAGTTCTCGGCAAGGTATCTCATCACTACTCTGAAGGATCTTCTCTCACCGAGACCGCCTCTTATATCTCTTGCGAAGAACAGTGTCTTCAAGGCGATATCTCTGTTCTCGGCGAAAGCCTTCACGAACCTTGTTACTATCTCATCTTCGGATGCATTTCTGAGTGCGCCTGCAGTAGCAAAGAAGTCCAGGCAATCGGACATCGTGCTCGCATATGTGACCGCACCGTTTAATGTATTTGTCTTATCTGCTTCTCTCTTCAAAAAGTTCAACATCTTCTCTATTCTCCTTTTCTAACAAGGTGCCCCGGGGTAACCCCCGGATATCTACCTAAAAGATCTTTTTAGTTGCTGTATGCACCTTTACTAAACGTTTGGACAAGACACTTTTTCTACGGGATTCGAACCCGCTCATAACCATGGGACCGTTTCGTCGCTGTGTGTGTCTTCGTTCGTTGTGGCTATATCTTAGCGCTGCAAATCGGGTTCTTAAAGATGCAGATTGACACACTTCCGCAACCCCAATATAATGGCTTTAGATATTGATTTTACGAATAGTTAATCAAGATTCACGACCCCAGTCAGGAGCTGTACATGACAGAGAAATATAAGATCTACATATCGGAAGACACCAGATCAAGGCTCGTAAACGACGCCGAGCTCTTTGAATTCACAAGGAGCGATCAGTCCGTTAACCTTAATGGATTCCTTAAGGAACTGATCGTTAATTACTTCGATCAGTACAGGCGCGATACCGACGAACTCATCGGAAACATCGTAAGCGACCTGACATCCGTTAAGGCTCTTAAGCCCAAGGATGCCGCAGCTCTCGCAGATAAGATCCTGAAGACTTATATTAGAAATACCGACACCACAGGCGGAAAGAGTACGGTCATCACACTGACAGTGAGCGGACCGTCCTACAATATACTGAGGATAATCGAGAATAATCTTCTCAAGGATACGTCGCTTTCGGGATATATAAAGGATATGTTCATCTCCTATCTCTCGATCCCGAGAAATAAAAGAGAAGAGATAATATTCAAGGATAAGTTCGATGCGATAAATGAGGCGATATCCGAGAAGCGACTACTTACTTTCACTTCCGCGAATCTAAGATACAAGGAGACGGTCGAGCCTTACATGATCGCGACTTCCAAGGAGGAGCAGTTCAACTATCTTCTCTGTCACGACCCTCGAAGCAGGAAGAACAGGACATTCAGGATCTCAAGGCTCAACGATGTCTTTATCACGTCGAAGACCTTCGAGATCGATGAAGATATAAGGCATGAACTGAGCGAGAAAGCCATGCGAAGTCCTCACTCCATGACGACCGATATACATGCCGTGATAAAGATGACCGAGAGCGGCAAACAGAAGTTCAAGGTAGTCACGAAGAACAGACCTGACGTCACCAAGATAGAAGGTGATATTTATCACTTCGACTGGCCCGAGATGCAGCTCGATGAATACTTCAGAAGATTCGGAAAAGACGCGGTGGTAATAAGCCCCGGATCGTTAAGATCGAGACTTAGAAACTACTACGCGCAGGCACTGACCGCATACGTCGGCGGCACCAAATAATATACGCTCATTACTGCGGTTCCCACATGCCCTGCTGCCTTATTCCGGTAGCGGCGGCTTCGTCCTCCAGGTGCTTCATCTCATCAGGTGAGAGTTCAATATTTATGGCGGCTGCGAGCCTTGCAGCATGCGTGGGCTTCGTAATGCCGACGATCGGTACGGCGCCTTTTCCTGCTGCCCAGAGGATAGGTATCTGCGAAGGATCGACATCGTATTTAGCAGCTATCTCCTTCATTGTAAGGAGGAGCTTTTCGATCTTTATGAACTTGCTCTTCGGGAACGCTAACCCCCTCATCGACAGGAGAGGAAAATGCTCTTTCGCGCTGTATCTTCCCGACAGTGCTCCCTGCTCAAGGACCATATATGCATAGTAAGTGATCCCCCTGCCGTTACAGTAATCTATGATCGGCTGCTGGTCGTTCCTTAAGAGGCTGAAGTGATTCTGAACGGCGCCGAGCTTCAGGCCTTTTTCCGCGAGAAAGCTTTCGGCCTCCTTGATATGCGCGAGCGATACATTCGATATACCGATCGACTTTATGCGCCCCTCTTTCATGAGCGGAACTGCCTCTTCAAGATTCCTTAAAAGATCGTGCGGAACGTGTATCCAGAAAAGGTCCGCGGAGCTTCGCCCGAGGCGCGCCATACTCTCTTCGAAAGACTTCGTCAGCGCACCATTCTTATACTTCTTGGCAGGCATGAATTTCGTGGAGATAAAGATATCGTCGTTACCTTTTATAAGTGAGCCGAGGAGGCTTTCGCACGTACCCATTCCGTATACGGCCGCGGTATCCCATTTCGTAAATCCGAGCTTTACCGCATCGGCAAATGACTGCCTTAAGACCGACTCATCCTGCTTGTTGCCGAATACCATCTTCGAGCCGTTGCCGCCTGTTCCCCAGGCCCATGTTCCGATCAGTACGTCTCTCATATCGTTCCTCCTTATCGTTCCTATGATCAAAAGATAGCAGAAAGATCGCGATATTACATTGATATATGTTAAGAGAACCGTGAACTTATTGTATACTTATTTTGGACGTATTAGGCAGAGCGGTTTCTCAAGGAAAAGGTCTGATGGATAAAGAACAAACAGGACAACTGATAACCGAATTACGCAAGGAAAAGGGCATGACCCAAAAGCAGCTTGCGGATGCCTTAAATGTCACGGACAAAGCCGTATCCAAATGGGAACGCGGATTAAGTTTCCCGGACATCTCAATGCTCGAACCGATATCGAAAGTTCTCGACATCTCCATAATGGAGATCCTGGCCGGAAAGCGGCAGGACGAGAACGAGGTACTGACGCGTGAAGAAGCGCAAAAACTCGTAAACGAATCGGTCGAACTCGGCGACGAAGAGATCCGGCACAAGAAGGAACGAAGTCGACTGATAATAATCATACTGGTCGTCATAACCCTGCTGCTGATATCGCTCACACTAAACGTCATAAGTCTAATGAAATAACAAGGAGAAGCCAAAGTGAATTTTACAGTGATCTTTTATATCAGTCTGGCTCTCCTAGGAGCACTGCTGCTGATAAACGCCAAGAGAAGACCTTCCGACGAGAAGACATTCTTCGACAGGATCTTGAGCAAGGAGATCCGCGGTTTCCTCGCGATCTTTATAATCTTCCACCAGACGGTCATAACGATGGTAAACTTCGGAGTACGCGAAGAGCTCATGAAGGAATTCATGAATTATTACTACTACGGCATCCTGGCAGTAGCATTCTTCTTCTTCTCTTCGGGCTTCGGTCTCGTAAAGAGATGGCTGACCGATAAAGACTACACCAAAGGCTTCATGAAGCGAAGGATATTTACCGTCCTCGTTCCGTACTTCATCTGCAACTACATCTACCTTACGGAAGCGCTCCTGGGCAACATCAGATACGGTAATCACTTTACATTCACTGAGGTCATCTGTGCCTTCTTCGGTCTCTTCCTCGTTAATAACCAGATGTGGTTTGCGGTCGAGATCATGATCCTCTACGTCGCATTCAGGATCATATTCGGCAAGGTCAAGAAAGCCGGAACGGGCATCATCCTGACAACCGCCGTCGTCCTTATCATGGTCACCATAGGACTACTCTCGGGACACTCCCAGTCCATGATAATGTCATACTGGTTCAAGGGCGAGTGGTGGTATAACACGATCCTCATGTTCCCCGTAGGCATGCTCTACGCCTATAAGGAAGAAAAGGTCAATCGCGTCATCAGGAAAGCCTTCACGGCGATCATCCTCTCCTCATCCGTACTCTTCGTACTTCTCGACTACATCCACAGAGGACTCGTCGAAAGGCAGATCTACTACATTGACGACAGGAACAATCTTCAGGGCATTCTCTACAGGCTCGAAGGGCT
The DNA here is from genome assembly GCA_900111435.1 of Ruminococcaceae bacterium KH2T8. Classification (NCBI taxonomy): domain Bacteria; kingdom Bacillati; phylum Bacillota; class Clostridia; order Eubacteriales; family Oscillospiraceae; species Ruminococcaceae bacterium KH2T8. Next base: position 5,724 of record FOIY01000005.1, on the reverse strand, counting down.
CAGCGAAGAGACGGTATTAGAGCTCGTATTCATAATCCTCGTCATCACCATAGTATCCAAGGTCAGGATCGGTAATGCCGTATTAAAGTTCATGGGCAAGATCTCCCTCGAGACCATAATGCTCAACTATCTCATGATCGAAAATCTCTTCTTCATCTACGATAAGTACGGCATAGGAGTTTACCTCCCCGCGGTCCTCGTCAGCACCATAGTAGTAGCGGCCGTTGTCTACCTCATAAAGAACATGGTCCTCGAAAGAAGATCCGGCCTCTTCGACGGCGACGTCAGGTAAAGGGCGCGCGGTGCGGCTTTCGGGCGTTAGCTTCACGAGTCACCAAATTGGTCACCGGGAACCTTCGTCAGTGACCATTTTTGTGATTTTCGCCTGATTTTCACCAAATCGGTCACTGAAAGCACTTTCCGGTGACCAATTCTGCGAATCTTAACATGAAACGAGTTCGCGCGGGTGTCGTTATTCAAAAGTCGTTAGAAACGTCGTTTTTTGAAATGAAAAACGACACTTTTATCGACTATCGGCCAAAAGTCGTAAAGAACGTCGATTTTTGAATCGAAAAGCGACACTTTGAACGACTTTCCGATCGCGGGCGAGTCACCGAATTGGTCACCACGACCCTTACGCGCGCGTGGCTTTCGGGCGGCCCCGATCAAGTTGTTCCCACGATCGAAAGCACAGCCAGGAAAGCGAAGAATCCGCCTATGGCCGAGAACAGATTTGCCGCTGCCGTGAATACCAGGATCTTGGCGGTCTTGATCTCTTTCGCGAAGAATATGCGGTATACGATGAATTCCACTATGAACACGGCCAGCTCAATAACAAGATAGAGCTGAACATAATGCATCACGCTCAGTACCGCCACCAGATTGGCCGTCAGGTTGGTAATGAGATTCGTAACGAGTATCGTAGCCAGCAGCTTTTTGGTACGAAGCTTGAAGAATACGGCGATCAGGGTCTCCGTTATGAGCGTGAACAGCAGATGGAAAGCCACGCCGGGGATAAGCGCGTTAAGGTCGTATTCATACTCGAGGTCCGTTATCGGCAGGTAAGTCCCGTCAGCCGACATATCGATCCTTATCCGGTTGATCTTTTCGAGCGAAAAGGTATCGCTCAGCTTATACTCACCGGTATCGGGCCAGTAGAACAGGAATCTGAAGTCGCAATTATCTATGGGAGTGACATAGGTTGCTTCGATGACCGTATCTCCGAAGCAACATTCCAAAGCGGTCATTTCATCATCGTAGACAAAACCTTCAAGGCAGTCACACTGAGCCAGGAAAGTATCCACGCCGTCAGCTTCATATCCCTGAACACCAAGCTCAACAGCCTGCTCCTGATGCTCTCTTAGACGCTCATACTGCGCTTCGGTCTTATTACTCATGTGGGAAACTAATGTTATAGCCCTGCCGTCAGTACTCTTCGCGAGCAGGAGCGCATAGAATCTAGAATCATCGCCCGTATTGATAAACTCAGCATAGAACTGCGATTTGATGATTATCGAATTGGCGCTCAGCGTCCCGCACATCGAAAACAGGATGCAAAACGCAGCCATCAGAGTAACGAGTGCTCTTAAGTGCTTACTGTCTTTCATGGATTTATCCCCTTATCATGAATTCCACATTAAGTCTTACATATCTATAAACGCAAAAGGTACGGACAAGGTTTCAGAGCGACCCTGTCAAAAATCACCAAATCCGTCACCAATCTGCAGACAGGTGACTGTTTTAGCGAATTTCTGATCGCCGGCCGCGCGAAAGCAACCGGCAAACGGATGTCTCCACCTATGTCTCCACTTTTTAAAAATGGAGACCACAGTGGAGAAAAAACCTTCGTTTTTGAGCGAAATGTCTCCACCCCCGTCTCCGTTTTTGAAAAACGGAGACAGCACCGGAGACATGGGCCACCGGCAAGTCAGCCCCCCCTCCACCCGCGCACCAAAAGAAAAGGCCGCGACCATCAGGTCACGACCTTTTCTCCCTTAGGGATAGGTACTATGAAAACTAGACTTTCTCAGTTGCTACCTCTGCGGATTCGACCTTACCCGCTTCCGGCTCAGATGCCGCAGCTTCAGCGGGCGCCTTGCTTTCGCGCGATACTTCGCCGATCGCATGCCTTATGCTCTTATATGCACCCGCGATCGCTGCCGTTACGACGAAGACGGTTACAGCGCCAAAGTCGCCGAAGAACTTATCATTATTCGTCATGAAGAACAGCATCATAACGCTGATGTGCAGGATGTAGATCGGAAGCGAGCATTCCCTGCCGAGCTTCTCGGCGAAGGTGCCCATACCGAACTTCGGGAACCTCAGGCACAGGAGCATGAGTACGACCGTGAGGATCTCGCAGCTTACGAAAGGCACCGCCGTTCCCTGCTTATAGTGCGTAAGCTCGACGATCGCCGTTCCGCAGCACACTGCGAAGAGGATCAAAAGAACAGGTGTAATGAACTTTATGCTCAGGATCTTCTCGGCGAATCTTCTTATGAGCATTCCCGTGAGCGTGTAGCCCATACCGACGAGGATCGCATTTCGAAGCTGATATCCTTCGCCGATTCCCATATGCGACAGGATGACATATGCCGCAACGAGAACGGGGCCCGCAAATGCCGCATGCTTCAGCACCTTGAGCTTATTAAGAAGGAGCATTATGAGCAAAGCATAAAGAAGTGATCCGAGGTACCACAGATGCTCCGAGAAGGGCGAGAAGTTATAGAGCAGGAAGTCCATGAGCGGCTTCGTCTTGAAGCAGGCAGTAAACTCGGACATGTTGTGCATCATCACCCACGAATAAAGTGCGCATACACCTGCATAGAAGATATTGGCGAGCACATAGAATATCGCGATCCTCTTTGTCTGCTTGAGAAGGCGTTTCATCATCTCGGCGCTGTCCTCGCGGAAGAGCATGTAGCCGCATACTACGAGGAAGAAAGGAACCGCCGTCTTGCCGTAAGTAACGAACACGTCGCCCGCCTTTCCCGAGAAGGGACAGTGGATAGCTACGACGAAGAATGCCATGACTATCCTCATAACATCGATCGAGTGGATACGGGCTGTGGGCTCGAGCTTGAGATCATCTCTCTTCTTGCCCGTGATAAGTCCGATGATGTACTTGTCTACACCGCTGATGATCGTCGCAAATCCGATCGCCATCAGGATCGTAAGGATCATGTACATGCTCGCACTCTTTACTCTGAATATCGAACCTTCCTGAAGTCCCGTCAGGAACAGGTTATGTGAAAGGTAGAGCTCGAGAGAAATGGAGCCTAAGAACTTCAGCACGGGGTTGCCGAATCTGACCTTCATCATGATAAGAAGGAGGAGCAACACGAAGCACAGGATCCAGGGAAGCTGTACGGAAAGGCACTTGAGCTTATCCATGATCGCGGGATCTCCGCCGGGCTCTTCACTCCAGTAGGAAACAGTCTGGAGCATGAAGAAAGTCTTCTTTCCGAGGAACCATACGAGGAATCCCAGAACGGGTACGAGCACCCAATAGATCTTGCGTGCGATCTTTCGGAGACCATCCGCGTGCTTGGATACGATTATGCCGACTATAAAGAGAAGCGACGAGTTATACCACCACTCACCCATGAACCAGTAAGGGCAGGAGTAGTCATCACCGTGAGCGAGCTGAAGGCTGAAGTACATCATGCCGAGAACGAAAGCACTCATCAGAACGGTAGCGACCGTGCGGTTCTTTATAAGGCTGTAAAGGGCAAAGAATACGAGGTAAAGGATAGCGATCTCGACTATGTACCACATGTGGCTGTTAAGCAAGGACCAGCCGGAAAGCACGGCAGGGATCTCCCAACCTTCGAGCTTCATGCCGCCTATGCACGCAGCGATAACGAATACGAAGATACACATATAGAAAGGAACGAGTATCGTTACATATCTCTTCTTAAGGAAGCTCTTAAGGTAATCCTTCTTGGTCTTAAGGCTCGTGTAAAGTCCGTAGCCCGAGAAGAAGAAAAAGATACCTACAAAGAGAACGCCGCATTCCGACATGAACGCCAGAGGTCCTGCACTCGGACCGATATTCTGCGTTAAGTGGTGAATGATTATCGCCACTGCGGCAAAGCCCTGGATGCACTTTGACGTATCGAGCGCGAAAGGCTCCTCCTGCCAGTCAAGCTTCTTATTTACCTTAGCACCGGCAAGGAGCAAGATGACCATGGCACCTGCGAGGATCCAGACCGGGAACTCAAACTCGGTAAAGCTCTTAAAGAAAGTCTTCTCCGGAGCCTTAGTGGGCTTGGGCGTGGAATCAGCAGGCGTAGTAGTACCGGCCTCACCAACATCGCCCGAATCCTCCGTAGAAGCAGCCAAGACCGGGCCCTCATAAGGTGCCGCATCTATACTGACGGCAGCGCCGTCAAATGCTAATGAACCTTCGATGCATTCGAGTGTGTATGCATAGTACGCAATATCTTCCTCAGAGAAGGGGATCGGCTCACCATCGGCATCAGAATCCTGTACCAGCATTATCATCAGGGAATGCATCTTTCCATCTTCGGTTATCAGGCAATACTCTGTATATTTAAGCGTATAATCTGCAGCGATATCGGCATACATCTTATATACAGTCAGATCTCCGATCTGTATAGTTCCGCGATAGATCTCGCCGTCGATGTCTTCTTCAGGGTCGAAAACGCCCTGTTGATTCAGTGAGAACGGCGCCGCATCTTTGGCAAACGCATCCAGGAACGCGTCTTCGTCAAGCGTTTCCGGAGCATCCTTCTCGAAGCAAACCGTAAAGAAGAAATTACCCGGTTCTCCGTCAGCAGGATCATAGCCTCCCTGAAGCTCTATACTGCCCTGCTCATACATTCCCCTGACGAATTCGGGATCACTGCCATACTCTTCGAGCATGGGATCATCATCGCTCATGCCATACCATACGGCCATAAAATCTGACGGCAACTCCAGCGACAGTCCGGTCGAGATCTCGATAGCAGTCGTATCCCCGTCAGCCAGAACGGCAGATGAGAATGACATGACGACCATCATCATCACTATAAAGATGCTAAAGGCTTTTCGTAGTCTCATAAGGTACCTCCCCCTTACAGTTATCTACTCTAAACCTAGCAATTTTCTCCTGAGAAGACAATCGACCGTTGGTAGAATGCAGTGTTTCCAGGGCTTTGCGGGTTTGCAGATCCTTTGTTCCGCAAGTTGATCCAACGCCGCCCGCCGATAAATTTATCCTCCTTATACGGTCCGAAAGAGGACCAATGCCCGGCCATCGGCTACCAAAAACGAGCTGCCGGTTCACACATGTCGGCTTTCGAGGGATTGTTTACACCTTTTAAAAGGTGCCGGTTCACACAAGTCGGATATTACTAAATTGTTTACACCTTTTAGGGCTTCAAAGTGTAAACAAATCCCATAAACGTCAAATGTTTACACCATAAGAGGCGATATGGTGTAAACAATCTCTATAAACTCAATTTGTTTGAACTATAACGCGCCAAATAGTTCAAACAATCAACCCAAAATCAATTTGTGTGAACCGCGGTCTCGAAAATGGTGTAAACATTCTCAAAAAACAGGACTTGCGTGAACCGCACAGCCGATCGGCGCTAATCCGGTTCCGATCACACCGCCCGAAAGGCCCAAAACACGAAATGCGCCCGATCCCCTCACGGGCTCAAATCCCCTTTTTCATGTTTCGAACAAAATAAAAGAAGCACCACACCGGTGATGCTT
>FOIY01000004.1:300000-437898 GCA_900111435.1 Ruminococcaceae bacterium KH2T8 | reverse complement strand
ATTAAACTCATTTCAATGAATTAACTTAAGGCTCGTTGTTTTCAAGTTCTGCATTCTATTCAATTTTCAAGATCCGCGCCCTCGCTTCGAGCTTTACTCTCTTGCGAAGTGCCTAGTAAGGATACCAAACTCAGTTCGCTTTGTCAAGCACTTTTTTCAGTTCCTTAGCGCTTTTGTTTGAGGTCTTTGGCGTCCTCTCTCTCAAGCGCTCCGATAGTATATCGTGCTACTACTTCTTTTGCAAGCACTTTTTTGATATTTTCAAAAGTTTTTCTTGATCCGAGAGCCCGATCGCCCGAAAAGCCTTGATATCATTGCGTTTTTTCGTTTCAACTTTCGTTCACGTTTCCTTTCAAAGAACACCGGTTCATATATATCGGATCTTATTATCAGATTATTTATCCCCTATTAACACAAATAGGATCCCGGCTGTATAAAATAGTATCAGTGGGAATATGTTTATCTCTTATGAGATCGAAAGGAGGAAGTACCGCTATGGCAAATCGCCGCCGAGTCAGAGTCAGGCACACGGTAAAGACTCACACCGGGATCTTCTCCATATTCTTTTTGATCGGGAGCATCTTATTTCTCCCCTTTGCTCTGCTGCTCGAACTCGTCAAACCGGATAAGAAGCGCAGACGATATTGACGCTCTATGTCTAATCACACAAACAATCACTTACGTGTAGTTATGTAATATGTATATATATTATTAATAAAAGGGTTTATTTATCCTTTAGATTCTGTTATAGTTTGTTGTAGCTTTTTTCAGGCTTTCAATTAAAGTCTTATTAAATAATTACAGGGGGTTCATTATTATGGACAAAAAAGAAGGTTCCAAGATCGCCATTATCGGCGCAGGTTCAGTTGGTGCAGCAGTTGCATTCGTTATGTCTATCAAGCAGACATGTTCTGAGCTTGTACTTATCGATGTAAACACAGACAAGGCACAGGGTGAGGTTCTTGATATCAGCCACGGTCTCCCTTTCCTTGGTCACATGAACATCCACGCAGGTGATTACTCTGACGTTAAGGATTGCGATCTTATCATCGTTACAGCTGGTATCCCCAGAAAAGAAGGCGAGACAAGAATCGACCTCGCTGTTAAGAACGTTAAGCTCGCTCACATCATCACAGACAGCATCATGCAGCACTACAACGGTGGTATCATCATGCTCGTTTCTAACCCTTGCGATGTTGTTACATACAAGGTAACAGAGTGGACAGGACTTCCTTCTACAAAGGTTATCGGTTCCGGTACAAACCTCGACTCCGCTCGTTTCAGATATCTCCTTTCTCAGAAGCTCAACGTTGACGTTCGTAACGTACACGGTTATGTTCTCGGTGAGCACGGCGAGACACAGTTCCCTTGCTGGAGCCGTACACACATCGCAGGTATGCCTGTTGATGAGTACGCTAAGCTCGTAGGTGTTGACCTCTCCGATGAGATCAAGGCTGAGATCGCTGATAAGACAAGACTTTCCGGTGCAGAGATCATCAAGCTCAAGAGAGCTACATTCAACGGTATCGCTGTTTCCGCTACAACACTTGCTGAGTCCATCCTCAACAACGAGCACACAGTACGTACAGTATGTACAAAGCTCGACGGTGAGTATGGTAAGAAGGACATCGCTATGAACGTTCCTTGTATCCTTGGCGGTTCCGGTGTTGAGAAGATCCTTGAGCTTCCTCTTAACTCCGCTGAGATGGATCTCTTCAACAAGTCTGAGGATAACATCCGCGCTGCTATCGAGAGCGTTAAGGATCTCTGATACAGACTATCTGACTAAGATCAATAAAGACCTGTTCCTGACGGAGCAGGTCTTTTCTTTTGCCATGATGTATAATGGTCATGGATAAGGGAGGTGATATTATGCCACACAGCGGAGGCGGTGGTTCACACGGCGGCGGATCCCACGGAGGATCGCACGGCAGTCACGGAGGAAGCGGCGGATCGAGATCCAGAACATCTCATACCTATTTCCCCGGATCAAAGAGATACAGGAAACACTATCATAACGGAAGAGATGACGAATACTTCTATTCAGATGTCCCACCCAGAAAGAACGGTCTTTCGGGTGTTATTTTGACGCTCGTCATGGGAATCTTTTTCAGCGGAGCAATATTATTTACTACCGGCGTTAAGATCCCGATGAAACTTCACGAGAAGTATGACAGACCGCAGACCCGTGTTATCGATAATATAGATATTATAGATGATACCGCGGATCTCGAGGCTGCGCTCGAAGAATATAACGACATTACGGGCATCTGTCCTGTCGTTTATACGATGTATACGGAAGATGATTATCCCGGGTACAACCAGCTCGTTAATTATGCTTACGACAGGTATTGCGAGCTCTTTGACGATGAGCAGCATTATCTTATCGTCTATGCGATACCTAAGGATCAGAAGGAGCCCTTTATGGAAGGGACTCTCAATGTTCCGGACTACGAATGGGAGATCATGGTAGGGGATAAGACCGACGCACTTTATAATGATTCAGTGTTTGTCCCTTCTGTTCAAAGCGGACTCGAAGCTGGTAAGAAACCCGAAGAAGTATTTGCTTCTTCCATCAGGGAACTCGGACAGTATGATAAGAATAAGCTGTCAAAGCCGTTCTCTAATATCTATGCATTCATTCCGGCCCTGTTTGTATTCGGATTGTTCTTCCTGATCCCGGCTGTCAGGATGTTCATTACCTACCTCAAGGAGAGGATGTTCGATTATGAGGAAATGCCGCTTGACCATTCCGATGAATCTAAGAGCAGTACAGCGGGTGTCGGAACTTCTCAAAACAGTAGTGCCATGAAGTTCTCGTCGATCTTTGTTCTCATCTTTCTGATACCGTTCTTCTGCATCGGTATCGGAACTTTGATCAGAGCTGTTACCGGACTTACATCCGGAGCTTCACAGTCTATGCCTTTGCTGTTCTTTGCGCTCATGTGGAATACCATTTTGTGTTTTGCAGCCTTCAGGATCATCACTTCACTTAAGCAGTCCGGCGCGAGTATCCTGCCGAAGAAGACGCCTGAGGAAGATGATTACAGGAGCGTTCAGGAAAATACGAGCAGTCAGCAGTACGATTATGATCCCGTATATGATTACAACAGGTTTCCTTCGCACGATAACTGCAAGGCAGATCACTACGACGATGACGACAACTCGCTAAAGGGATACGAATAAAGATACATCAACAGATAAACAATAAGCGGCAGCCCGATCGGACTGCCGCTTTACTTTGTTCAAAAATCTCTTCTATCAGATATCAGATACTGATATTTCCGTTAAAGGGTCTGGCCTTTCCCTTCTTTTTCTTCGTATTATTCTTTACCGCACGAACGATAAGAACAACTACGAGAACTACGATAAGGAACGAAAGACCTACGATGACTCCGGAAGCGAAAGGATTCGCCTTGGCAAACTTTCCTGCGGGAGTCTTGAGGAGCTTAGCCTTTGTCTTTCCGATAAGACCTGTAGGCTCGGGTTCATTCTCACTCTCGTCAGTATCGGCTGCAGTCTCTGTCTCACCGGTCTCTTCATCAGGATCCGAAGGTTCCTCGCTCGGATCGGAAGGCTCTTCTCCCGATTCGGGATCTACAGGTTCAGCAGCAGGATCTTCTGCGCTCCACCCTTCCGGCATATAGTCGACATCCAACGTATCGAAAGGAACTATGAGCGGATCGTACTGGGGAAGTTCCGCATCGGTCGAATTGGATCTTCTGTAATCACCCGTAGTACCGGGAATAACACTCGTAGGATCATTATTCCAGCATGTGAGGTGACCGTATCCTACTACGGAAGCAACATATACGGTCTGATTGCTGTACTCCTCTGCAGGAATACCGCATACGGAGATAAAGAGCTCATGACCGTTCTCGTTAACCGAGTAAGTGGTCATTCCGGTACCGGCTATGGAAGTAGTACCCGTCTTTCCTCCGACAAATGCCGTGATATGAGTGTCGTCACCTTCAGCCGTAGTGGCACAGAGCCATGGATCGCTCAGGATATTATTGGAATTCCTTACGATCTGCCATGCATCCGTAGGATGAGCATTAGTTGCCGCAAAGATATGCGTAGGAGAGCTGATGACCGTACAGAAATCAGGATTCTCGCAGGCCTTTGCCATGATGAGCGTAAGATCGCTCGCCGTCGTGTAGTGCTCGTCACTGTGAAGACCGTGAGCATTTACGAAATGAGTTCCCGTACATCCGATCGCACCTGCACGAAGATTCATGAGTTCAGCGAAAGCGGAGAGCTTGTAGCTCGTGAGGATCTCCTCTTCAGTCACGCCCATCGTATCAACAAAATACTGTGCATTGATCCCGTCGGGACCTACGTCAGTTCCGTCTGCGGGATAGTTTGCGAAGATCGCATCTATTACACCCTCTGCAAGAACGTTTGCGGCATCATTTCCCGAAGGAAGCATAAGACCGTAAAGAAGTTCGGATACGGTGAGCTCTTCTCCGAGCGTGACATACATCAATGTAGAGTCTGCCGTTACGTTATCGAGAGCATTCTGCGATACCGTAAGATATGCATCGGTATCGAGATAGTCGAGAGCGAGCTGGGCAGTCATGATCTTTGTCATCGACGCAGGATAGATCCTGTTATGAGGAGTCTTGCTCATGATGATAGAGTCGGCTGTCTTGTCGTATACGCAATAAGAAGCGCAATTGACTTCGTCAAGTGTCGGCAGTGTAAGTACCGGCTGTCCCACCGAAGCGGAAACGTTTATTCCGCTAAGGGGTGACAGGAAAGCTACGGCGGTCATGGTCGCAACGATCAGGGTCGCTGCTTTTCCTATGACGGAGTTGATCGTCTTGTGCATTACTCTTCTCCGTTCTCTTCGGTTGTTGTATTTTCTGCTGTCTCAGCTGTTTCAGCCTCGACGATTTCTTCTGAAGCTTCAGCGGGATTCTCGCCTTCAGCTCCCTCGGCACCTTCTTCACCCTCTTCCTCGGGATCCTCATGATAAGTGATCGCGAAGTCAACGATCGAAGCACCGGAAGCCTTCATGAGCCTTACGCCGGATGTAGCACGTGAGAGTGTAGGGATCTCTGTAGCAGATACTCTGATGATGACACCGCTGTCGGTGATGATAAGAAGATCATCATCATCCGTTACGAGCGTACATCCTACGAGGTTACCTGTCTTCTCGGAAACCTTATAAGTGATAAGACCCTTACCGCCTCTGTTCTGCTGTCTGTATTCCTCGACGCCGGATCTCTTACCGTATCCCTTTTCGGAGATAACGAGGAGCTCACCATGTTCCGTAACGGGAACCATTCCGACGATAACATCGTCATCATCGAGCTTCATTCCGCGTACACCGGAAGTATTTCTTCCCGTCTCACGTACGTCGTCGGAATTGAACCTTATTGCCTTACCGCTCTTGGATACGAGGATGATCTCCTGATTCTCATTGGTAACGGCAACATCTACGACCTTGTCGTTGTCTCTGATATTTACGGCGATAAGACCGTTCTTATTGATATTTGCATAGCTCTTAACGGGAGTTCTCTTGACGATACCGCTCTTTGTGGCAACGGTAAGGTAGATACCCTCATCATCAAAGTTATCAAGAGGGATGATATTTCTGATCTTCTCGCCTTCCTGAAGCTTCAGGATATTAACGAGAGCCGTACCTCTTGCACTTCTCGATGCAGTCTCGGGGATCTGATAACCCTTGATCTTGAATACTCTTCCCGTATTCGTGAAGCAAAGGAGGAACTTGTGAGTAGTCGTCGTAAGGATCTTCTCGACATAGTCCTCTTCACGCCTGCCCTGAGCGGAGATTCCTCTGCCGCCTCTGTGCTGGCTCTTATATGTATCGATCCTCTGTCTCTTGATATATCCGAAATGAGTAAGAGTTACAACGATATCCTCTTCCTGGATAAGTGACTCGTCATCGATATCCTCGAAGGAACCGTTAACGATCTCGGTAACACGAGGTGTCGCGAACTTTCTCTTGACTTCGAGGAGCTCATCCTTGATAACGCTGTGGAGAACTTCCTTCTCACTGAGGATCTTCTTATAGAATGCGATCTTCTCATCGAGTTCTCTGATCTCGGCTTCGAGTTTCTCTCTCTCAAGACCGGTAAGTCTACCGAGACGCATGTCGACGATGTGCTTAGCCTGCTTATCGGAGAAGCCGAACTTCTGGCACATTCTCTCCATCGCCTCTGCCTCTGTCCTTGAAGACCTGATGATGGCGATGATCTCGTCGATATGATCCATCGCAAGGAGGAGACCCTCGTCGATGTGACGCTTGCTCTCTGCCTTCTCAAGATCGAACTCCGTTCTTCTCGTGACAACGTCTTCCTGGTGGGAGATGTAGTACTTGAGTGCATCGATCAGTGTGATCATCTTGGGCTCGAGCTTTCCTTCGCTGTCGGGAACAAGTGCGATCATGTTGGCGCAGCATGCATCCTGGAGAGCACAGTTCTTATAGAGCTGATTAAGAACGACGTCGGGATTTGCATCCTTTTTGACGTCGATAACGATACGTACCATCTCGTTACGGTCGGACTCGTCTCGAAGGTTCGTGATACCTTCTACCTTCTTATCCTTAACGAGATCTGCCATACGCTCGATAAGTCTTGCCTTATTGACCGCGAAAGGAAGATCGTGGATGATGATCCTCTGCTTTCCTCCGGGGCCGTCCTCGATCTCGGCATGAGCACGTACTACGATACGGCCGCGGCCTGTCCTGTATGTCTCTCTGATACCGGAAGTACCGAGGATCTGTCCGCCTGTGGGGAAGTCAGGTCCCTTTACTACTTCCATGAGTTCCTCGACAGTTACGTCGGGATTATCGAGCATCATGATAACGCCGTCGATCGTCTCACCCATATTGTGGGGAGGGATGTTGGTAGCCATACCTACGGCAATACCTACGGAACCGTTAACGAGAAGGTTCGGGAATCTTGCGGGGAGCGTTACGGGCTCCATCTCGTGCTCGTCGAAGTTGGGGCGCATCTCAACGGTATTCTTGTTGATATCGCTCATCATCTCGAGAGCTACCTTCTCAAGTCTTGCCTCCGTATATCGGTAAGCAGCCGGCGGGTCACCGTCGATCGAACCGAAGTTACCGTGACCGTCTACGAGAGGATGTCTCAACGAGAAATCCTGTGCGAGTCTTACGAGTGCATCGTAAACGGATGCGTCACCATGGGGATGGAAACGTCCGAGAACGTCACCGACCGTGGTAGCACACTTACGGTAAGGCTTATCGGGAGTAAATCCCTGTGAAAACATCGAATAGAGTATTCTTCTCTGAACGGGCTTCAAACCGTCTCTGATATCCGGGAGAGCACGATCGGTGATAACTGACATAGCATAGTCGATGAACGACTTTCTCATCTCCTGATCGAGGTCTACGGGTACAATGGTATTCTGTTCGGACTTAAAGACCGAATCCATCTCTTCTTCCTGCTGCTTGCGCAGCTCTTTGTCGTTAGCCATCTTTTCCTCCGTATATACTTCGGGTAAATATCATACTTGTCAATTATACCATACATTTATTCTTATTAATAATAATGCGCGCGTAATATTATAATAAAAGCGGGATTGCCTCACTAATACCTCAACTTTCCCGCTAAACGTAAAGAAAAAAGTCGCAACGTATAATAAAATATAGTCGTCTATAAAATGAAACACCTTATAGAAAGGCCCTCTGCATGGAAAAGTATTTCACACTGCCCGATACGGAAGAACTCGTCAGGCTCTATGCCAATGACGTGCTCAGAGTGTGCACATATTATCTCGGCAAGAGATGCCAGGCCGAAGATGCCTTTCAGGATGTATTCGTAAAAGTCTTGAGAAAGCGCGATTCTTTCGCGGGAGACTGTCCGCCCAAGTACTGGCTCATGGCGATCGCACGTAACGTGTGCAAGGATTACCTTAAGTCCACCTGGTCGACGAGGATCGCTTCCTACGATCAGATGACGGAAACAGAGGGTGAAACGACCGAGGATTCACGTAAACATAATCCCATGATCACGCCGTCCGTTGACGGACACGAGCAGGAAGATATCTATTTCGGCAGGATGGAACCTTCAGGAGAACTCTGGAATGCCATCCAAAAGCTCTCCCCCAAGTATAAGGATGTTATCCTCCTAAAGTATTACTGCCAGATGGATAACGCCGCCGTAGCGCGCGTATGCGGCATAACGGAGAGCTCGGTAAGGAGCAGACTGTTCAGGGTAAGAAAGAAACTTGCAAAATTCGAAAGAGAATATTTCGGAAATATCGAAGGTGAGGCATATGAAGCAACGATTTGATAAAGAGATGAGAGATGTATTTTCGAGCAATCTCGACTCGATCCATGCATCCGATGAGCTCATACAAAATACCCTCAAGAGACTTCGCGAGGAAGGCAGCATCACGGAGGATCCTTCCGGAACCGGAACCGTCCTTACCGCGATCGATAACAGGTTTGTAGCAGGTCATATCGAAAAGAAGGCGACGCGTTCAAAGATCATAAAGATCGTAAGCATCGCAGCTGCCGCAGCTGTTCTCGCAGCAGGAGGTTTTCTGCTTAAGGTATTCAATACGGAAACTGAGACTGAGACGGAAAGCTCATCCGAGATCCCCGTTTATCAGTGCTATTCAGATGCTCCCGATTATTACTATATGGCTAAGACGGCTGCCTCTAACAAGATGCCCGAAGATGTAGCCATCCCCGTAGCTCCTCAGACAGGCGCATCAAGAGCCTACACCAGAGCTGCAGCTTCAAGAGCTAATCGCTGACAGATATCATCAACTTATCGGAGTCTTAGAAGGTTTGCCCGCCTGCCTCGGATACTGAGGAGGAGTCGGACGAACCTTTCTTATTACTATCACGGATCTGTTCATATCCGTTCCCGGGAGTACGAACTCATCTGTCTTCTCGATCGTACCGCCGAGAAGTGCGATGGCTTTCTTTGCATCCTTGAGTTCCTCTTCCGCATGGCCCTTCATCGCAAGGAATATTCCGCCGACCTTTACGAAAGGCAGGCAATACTCGCAGAGTACGGGCAACGAAGCAACGGCTCTTGCTGTCGCAATATCATACTTTTCCCTGTACTTCTTATTCCTGCCGGCATCTTCGGCACGTGTATGGACAGTAGTAACACCCTTTAATTCGAGTTCATTACAGACATCCTCGAGAAATCCGATCCTCTTTTGAAGAGAATCCATGAGGATCAGCTTTATCTTGGGCATCTTTACCTTGATCGGTATGCCGGGGAATCCCGCGCCCGTTCCTACATCAACAAGCGTCAGGTCCTCTTTTCCCTTTTTCTTCTGCTCTTCCCTGATATAAGGAACGATAGTAAGAGAGTCGACGAAATGCCTCATCGCGATGCCCTTGTCATCTACGATGTTCGTAAGGTTCATGACCTTATTTCTCTCGCGAAGGAGCTCCGCATATGTCCTGAACTTTATGATCTCTTCGGCATCGAGCGGGACCTCTATCTGTGTCGCGCCGCCTTCGAGTACAGGTGTGAGCTCATCTGCGAGCATATTTTCTTCTTCGTTACTCATTCTTATCTTTCCTCTTGATCATTTCTGTATATACAAGGAGCACCGAGATATCCGCAGGCGATACGCCCGATATCCTGGAAGCCTGGCCGATGTTTAAAGGCTTTATCGCATTGAGCTTCTGCCTTGCCTCGAGCCTTAAGCCCTTGATCTGCTCATAGTCGGTATCTTCGGGAAGCAGCCTTCTTTCGAGCTGTGCGAACTTCTCTATCTTCTCCTTCTCGAGCTTTAAGTAACCTTCGTACTTAAGATCCGTCTCGACTGCACGGGTGATATCGACCGTGAGTTCTTTCCTCTCCTTATCGACCGGAGCTATAAGATCGTAAGATACCTGAGGTCTCTTTATGAGCTCCGCGAGAGATATTCCCGAAGGCGGAAGATTGGTGCCTGCGCTCTCAAGGATAGCTCCGAGCTCCGGAGTAGGTGCGATATATGTATTGCGAAGACGTTCCGTCTCATTTGCGATCGCTTCGCTCTTAGCCGTGAATCTCGCAAAACGCTCTTCGTCGATAAGTCCTACTCGGCGTCCTACGGGAGTGAGCCTCTGGTCTGCATTATCCTGCCTCAGGAAAAGCCTGTATTCGGCTCTTGAAGTCATCATACGGTAAGGCTCAGATGTTCCCTTTGTTACCAGGTCATCGATAAGCACTCCGATATATGCCTGAGATCTGTCGAGGATCATGGGCTCTTCATTCTTGAGCTTTAATCCTGCATTGATACCCGCGACTATACCCTGTGCGGCTGCTTCCTCGTATCCTGATGAACCGTTGATCTGACCTGCCGTAAAGAGACCGTCTACTATCTTGGATTCAAGAGTCGGGCGCAGCGACAGCGGATCTACGAGATCATATTCGATCGCATAAGCACTTCTCTGGATCATCGCCTTATCAAGTCCCGGAAGACTCCTAACCATCTGTACCTGAACTTCTTCGGGTAGCGACGTACTGAATCCCTGAAGATACATTTCGCTCGTCTCGCGTCCCATGGGCTCAACGAAGATCTGATGTCTGTTCTTATCCTTGAACCTCATGAACTTATCTTCGATCGAAGGACAGTATCTCGGGCCGATTCCCGTGATCACTCCGCTATAAAGAGGCGACCTGTCCATATTGGAGCTGATGATCTCTCTTGTCTCGTCAGTCGTCCATACCGACCAGCACGGAACCTGATCCTGCGGTACGGTCACTCCGTTCATCTCGTTATCGAAAGAGAACGGCGGTACATCAGTCTCTCCGTCCTGTCTCGTCATGACGTCGAAGTCGATCCTTCCGGAATTGACCCTGACGGGAGTTCCGGTCTTAAACCTCAATATCGGGATGCCCTTAGAAGCAAGCGAAGATGAAAGACCTACGGATCTCGGGAGTCCGTCGGGGCCGCTTAAAGCTACGACCTCTCCTCTTATCGTACGAGACTCCATGTATGTTCCCGAGCAGATGACGACCGCCGATGCGGAATAGACAGCCTTGCTCTCGGTCATTACGCCGCAGACTCTGATGCCGTCCTCATCTTCCGTGAGAAGATCCGTTATATGAGCCTGTCTTATATCAAGGTTCGGAAGCTTCTCGAGGCGGGACTTCATGACTACGGAATACCTGCTCCTGTCCATCTGGGCACGGGGCGAATAAACGGCCGGTCCCTTGGATCTGTTGAGCATCCTCATCTGGATACAGCACTCATCTGCGACCTTTCCCATAATGCCGCCCAGTGCATCGATCTCTCTTACGAGCTGACCCTTGGCGGTACCGCCGACACTCGGATTACATGGAAGGTTGGCGATGCTGTCGAGATATAGCGTAAAGAGTACGGTCTTAAGTCCGAGCTTTGCGCATGCATGAGCAGCCTCGCAGCCGGCATGTCCCGCTCCGACTACGGCGATATCATATTCTCCTGCCATATAGGCATTTGTGGTCTCAAGTGCTTCTTTTATGTTCATGTTACTTTCCTATACAGAATTTCGAAAATATAGTATCCGCGAGTTCGACCGATACGGTCTTGCCGGTTACCGAACCGATATCATCAAGTGCAGCTCTTATAACGGACGATGCGATATCGACTCCGAGTCCGCCCTCGATGGCATCCATAGCAGATCTGAGCTTATCCGATGCTGCTTCGAGGCAGTCGCAGTGCCTGCTGCTCAGGATCGTTATATTATCCGACATGAGCCCGCCTGCATTCTCATAGACCTCGGTGACCGCATCCTCTATGCTCGAGAGATTAATGCCGTCCTTTGCGGATATCTCGGTAAAGCTCCCGATCCCGATCTTACGAAGACCGTCGGTTATGGCTTCCTTCTCGGGATTGATACCGGAGTCAGTCTTTGTAAATACGATCCTGGTCTTAGCCGGAATAAGGTCTTTAGCAGTCTCCAGAGCCACCTGCGCCGTAGTATCGGGAGATATGAGGTAGAATATGAGATCCGCTTCGCTCACGGCTCTTACGGCGCGTTTTACGCCCATCTCCTCGATAGCATCTTCCGTCTCTCTTATCCCGGCAGTATCTACTATCGTTACAGGGATCGAGTTGATCACCGTCTGAAGTTCTATAGTATCTCGGGTCGTACCCGGCACTTCCGTTACGATAGCTCTTTCAAATCCGGCGATGCTGTTGAGAAGCGTGCTCTTGCCGCTGTTGGGAAGTCCGCAGAGGACGATCTTCATCCTCTCGGTAAGGATCTTTCCCTTCGCATAGCTCCTGATAAGGTTCTCTATGCCCTCGAGTGCTTCACGGCAAAGGCTCATGACCTCATCCGTATTCTCGGGAGTATCGTCGTGCTCGGGGAACTCAACGATCATCTCGATCAGCGCCAGTGCCTTATAGAGCACTTCTTCATATTTCGAAAGGCGCGAAGAAAGCTCACCGTGCATCTGCGAGTTAGCTGCATCGAGCGTACGTCTGGAGTCGGCTTCGATAACGTTCATGACCGCTTCGGCCTCTGCCATATCGAGCTTACCGTTTATAAATGCACGCTTCGTGAACTCGCCTCTCTCGGCCTGTCGTGCTCCGAGCCCCTCCAAGACGCGCAAGATCTCCTGTTTGACGGCATTACCGCCATGGCAGGAGATCTCTATCATCTCATCACCCGTATAAGAATACGGAGCAACAAAACGAGTAATTATCACATTGTCCAGGACCGTGTCAGTTGAAGGATCTCTGAACTCGGCATATGCGGCGGTATAACCGGGCATATCAAGGCAGCTCTTGATGCTGTCGCTCGAAGCTCTGATGATCCTAACACACTTATCGGCGATGGCTGCGGAATCCGTGCCCGAAAGCCTTATTACCGCGATACCCGCCGTCCCTGAAGGCGTCGAGCATGCACAGAAAGGCCTGCTGTCAAGCTCGGACGGGATCATACGATCAGTTGGCAGGTGTTACGATTACTCTTCTGTCAGGCTCTTCACCCTCGGAATGAGTTGTTACACCGTTGATATCCTGAAGATAGGAGTGAACGATACGTCTCTCGGCAGGATTCATGGCCTCCATAGCGACCTTTCGTCCTGTTCTTCTAACCTTGGAAGCGGCACGATCTGCAAGGTTCTTGATAACCTGCTCTCTGTGTCTCTTATATCCGCCTACATCGAGATGAACGTGAACACGCTCCTCGCTGTGCTTATTAGCGATAAGGTTTGTAAGATAAGAGATAGACTCGAGTGTCTCACCGTGGCGGCCGATAGCTGCACCGCAATCTGCACCGGATACTGAGATATAGATCGCATCGTCCTCTCTGTAAGAATCCATATTACCGTGGATGCCGATACCGGAAAGTACCTCAGCTACAAACTGAACTGCTGCATCCTCAGCTTCACTTACAGCGTCACCCTCGAAGCTCTCATCGTCACCGTAGTAAACGACTTCTTCCTCTTCAGCATCGCTGACGTCTGCTGTTACCTTTACCTCAGCTTCCTTTGAGCCAAGACCGAGAAAACCGCCTGCAGGCTCGTTGATCACTTCGATCTTTGCATCTTCCTTGGAAACACCAAGCTCAGCGAGTGCACTCTCTATAGCTTCATCAACTGTCTTACCTGTCTTTACGACTGTCTTTTCCATATATATCCTCCGTCAAAAGATTATTTCTTCTTTTTCTTCTTGCCCTTATTCTGATCCTCGGAAGAGTCATCTGCTTTCTTCTTCTTGAAAGCGTTTGCCTTCTTCTCGGCGAGCTCCTGCTTCTTGAGCTCATAGGGCTTTGTGAACATGAAATATGTGATGAGGTTCGTAACTATTCCCATTATACCGCCGATGACCCAGTAAAGACCCATGGCTGCAGGAAGCGAGAATGTAGTGATGAGCATGATAACGGGCATCATCCAGTTCATCATCTTAGTTGTAGCTTCTGCCTGATCCTCAGGTGTCTGGCCTGCTCTGGCGGGATTATTCTTTTCTCTCTGCTTAGCTTCTTTCTGCTCCTTATAACCGGGCTTTAAGAACTGCATGAGCTTCATCTGCACGAGGTTGATGACTACAACGAGCAAAGGGAACATCAAAAGAGGAAGATAAACGGAAGGTTCCCTGATGATCTCGAGAGGCTTCCAGGAAGGGACCTTGGTAAGGTCTACGCCGAGGAAGTTAAGGTCGATCATCTGACCCATTGCGATATAACCCTTGTCTATACACTTGTGCATGAAATCGGCATTGTGATTAAGAAGATCGATAAGGCCGATGTGGTTGATCTCGCTCAAAGCACGAAGGCTCTTACCTTCTGCAAGTCCCTCGGACTTAGCGAGCTCGATCATATTGTTGATGTTTTCCTTGGGTACCTTTGCGATGTAGTGCAAAGGACCGCTGACGATACGATACATTGGGATAAGGAGGAACATCTGAATGAAAGGAAGGAGACATCCGGAAAAGCCCATGGCTCCGTTCTCCTTCTGCATCTTCATTACTTCTTCCTGATATCTCTGCTTGTCATCGCCGTACTTGCGCTGAAGTTCTGCAGTCTTACCGGAGAGAGCCTGCATCTTGAGCATGGACTTCTGGCTCCTGACATTGAGCGGGATGAGCGCAAATCTGATGACTACGGTAAGAACGATGATAGCAACACCGTAGTTGCCGAAAAAATCAAAGAAGATCCTTGTAAGCCAACCGAAGAACTGAGCGATCGGTTCAAACAAAGAAAACTTTAAAACTAATAATTCCATTAATAACTCCAATAACTCCCGTCAGCGAACAGGATCGTATCCGCCCTTTGAGAAGGGATTACAACGTAATATCCGCCATATTCCACGGGGTAAACCTCTGATGACCCCATACTTTTCCAAGCAACCGATCATGTACTCCGAACAGGTAGGCAGATACTTACAGTGATCCCCTAACCCGGGCGAAATATACTTCTGATACAACCTTACGATGCGGATCAGAAATCTTGCCGCCACTTCCTAGTTCTCCTGTACAAAGATCCTGAGCTTTCCCATCAGATACTTCATCTCATCTGCGATATCCGAATAGGAAGGCAACTGCTCCGAACTCCTGAGTGTGATCACAATATCGCATCCCTGACGGATATCAGGCTCCAAATGCCTGTAGGCTTCCCTCATGAGCCTTCTCGCCCTGTTACGACCTACCGCGCCAAGCTGTTTCTTATTGGCACAGAACCCGACTCTGATCAAAGAAGCCGGGATAAAGGTATCGTTATGCTTGAGTCCCTTGGGACGCCTGAACACATGAACAGTGATATGTCGTCCGTTCGCGTAAGTACCTCTGCGGTAAACTCTCGAAAATTCGTAGTTGAACCTTAAAGGTAAAGACGTCAATTCAGGCAAGCCTCACTTTGCGATATTGAAAAAAGGACCACATGGGTGATCCTTATGCAGCGAGCTTCTTTCTGCCCTTAAGTCTTCTTCTCTTAAGAACGTCGCGTCCGCTGCGAGTAGCCATTCTCGCACGGAAGCCGTGCTCTGTAGCTCTCTGTCTCTTCTTAGGCTGAAATGTCATCTTCATACTCTATTTCCTCCGTAATGATTGTCTATCACAAAACGCAATGAGCGCATATGTCGAACATAATTAGCTTAACGATTATAAGCGAGGCTTTGAAAAATGTCAAGGAACGAACTTATATCACGCAGCGAGCACCGTGCATGTATCCGAACAGATCAGAGTGCCGTTCGCTCCAAAGAAGGATATCGTGTAGTCACCCTGGGCGATATGTCCGCTGAAATCAAATTCCGCGCCCTGCTCTTCACCATAGATACCGGTGAAAGTACCCGGCGCACTCGTAAATACGACATCGCCTCCGATAGTTACTGAATAGTAGACATCGGAGTAGTCATAGCGACTAGTATCAAACGAAAGATCGAACTCGATACTGTCCGTATCAGTATAGACCGCTCCTTCGCCCGCATTCGTAAACCCGGCGGGATCGTCGGTACGGTACCACACTCCGCTCTCGACTCCTTCTGCGGTGAGAGCAGTCACCACGTCAACCGTAACTGTCGCCGTCTCGGTATGGATGACAATATCTCCCGGAGCATAGAAAGTGATCGTATATTCTCCTGCTGCAAAATAACCGGGGTTTGCGGGATCGGCGGGACCGTCGTATACATAGACGATGGCGGAATAGCCCGCATTTCGATAGAACTCCTCGCCTTCATATGAATATGCATAGTAGATATCGTCCGATACATCGTGGAATACATCGTTATCGAGATACATTGTGCACTGCATATATTCGGCATTTTCGTATTCCGCGTCATCGCGGCAACCTGCCCATGCGATCTCCGTTATATGGTCCTCAAGATCAGTAGCCGCGATATTCTCATCGTAGAATCCGTAAACGTCTTCCCTTACGTCGGAAAAGTTCGTTACGAGCCATACGCCGTCTTCGCTCAGCTCGAGATCGAGCGTCAGCCTGATCTCCTTTGCTTCGGTATTTCCGAGCTCGGCGATCAGTCCGTCGGGATCATATCTGTAATCCGTGCTGCCGATAAGGTCATCGTAATCGGCGATCTCGATCACTATACCCGCACTGCCGGACTTGTCCTCACCCGACGCGCTTATCGTGTCTTCATCAACATGGCAGACGATGCTGTCAGCGATAAACTCCTTTATCTCAGCTGAAGTCTCATCTTCTTCGCTTAAGTCGAAGAAAGCAAGGTCCTCGTCCGTAACGCCTGTCGAAAAGACCTTGAGCTTTTCGGTATCCCTGTATTCGATAGCTTTCGCGTATTCGTCTGCTACCGCCAGTACGTCATCTACAGCCGTATCGTCTTCGTGCGGAGCCGTCTCCTGAAGCTGCTCCAGGATAGAGCAGGATGAGGCGGCCATTGCCACCGAAAAGGCCAGAACTGCCGCTGCCGATTTCCTTAAAGTCCTCTTCATATATCCCTCCCTTTATCCCATAAAGAGGATCCCGTCAGTCGACAAAGATCCTCTGTACTCTCTTACCTACATCGCATGTTATCTCGTAGTTGATCGTTCCGAGATAATCCGCGAGCTCATCGGCAGATCTCTCCTTGCCGAATATCTCTACGATATCGCCCTTCTTGACTTCGCCCTTAAGATCCGTGGCATCGACCATGCACATATCCATGCAGACATTACCAATGATCGGGAGTCTCTGACCGTTGACCAGGAGCTCGAATCCGTTACTGAATCTTCTCGAAAGTCCGTCAGCATAACCTACCGACACCGTGATGACCTTAGTAGCCCTCTTGGCGACAAAGTGTCTGCCGTAGCTTACTGATGTGCCTTCGGGAATCTCCTTTACGTGGATGACCTTGGCATACCAGCTCATTACGGGAATAAGGTTGATGTCACAAGCAGGTTCGGGGCATCCCGGGGGCATGAGACCGTAAAGGATGATGCCTGCTCTTACCATATCAAGATGCATCTCGGGGAATCTCATTATTCCCGCGCTGTTACAGATATGTCTCTTCTCGAAAGTTATGCCCTTTGCCTTGAGCTCCTCGATCTGACTCATGAAGCGGTCGAACTGAAGCTTCGTATATTCATCATCATCCGTATCCGCTACTGCGAAATGAGAGAAGATACCGTAAGGAACAAGTCCCGGGAGCTTGCAGATCATCTCGATCTCATCGGTCGAAGAACCATCGGCAAAGAATCCGATCCTTCCCATACCGGTGTCGAGCTTAACGTGGATATTGCACTTGCCGCCGAGCCTTACAGCCTCGTCCGATAATGACTTCGCCGACTCGTAATCGTATACTGCGAGGTCGACATTATATCTGATGGCATCAGCATATCTTGCGCTGTCAGTACCGCCGAGGATCAAGAGCCTTGCCGTGATGCCGCTCTGACGAAGGTGGATAGCCTCGTCGATCGTAGCGATACAAAGACCCGAAGCACCGTTATCGAGCAAGGTCTTCGCAACCTCGTATGCGCCGTGACCGTATGCATCAGCCTTAACGACAGCCATTATGTCCGCATCGGGCTTGGTGACTCTCCTTATCTCACTTATGTTGTTCTTAAGTGCAGCGACGTCTATCTCTACACAAGATCTGTCAAAAATCATATTTCATCTCCTGTTCTGTCCCAGCCGATCTCTTCGAACGCATCCGTAAAATAGGACGGCAGATCCGACGGGAGCATCGACCTCTTTCCGAGATCGACGGCGGCATTCTTTCCTGCGAGCGAATGGATGTACACGGCGCTTACCGCGGCATCCTCGGGGAACATGCCCTGAGCGAGGAGTCCTGCCGTAAGACCTGCGAGGACATCTCCGCTACCGCCCTTGCCCATACCGCTGTTGGGGCTATCGATAGTATACCCCTCTTTGCCCGATATGCTTATGAAAGTCGAGGCACTTTTGAGGACAGTGACCGTATTCATCTCCTGTGAGAATGAAATGCACGAATCGATATCGGCTTCTCCCGCGAGTCTTCTGAACTCCCCTATATGAGGCGTCAGCACGGCTCGGGACAGCCCCTTTTCAGCTCTCTTCTTCAGAAGAGGAAAGAGCATGGCCTTATTTTGCGAAAGGATACCCAGGGCGCTCGCATCGATAACGAGCTTATCGGCTCTCTCGATAAGAAACCTCAAAAGGTGAAGATTCCTCTTGTCCCCGGTATCAAGCCCGGGGCCGATAAGCACCGAACTCGAATTCTTAAGGAGCTCGTCAGCGTATCTTACTGTCTCTTCGGGAGAATCCTTATAGGCTGCAAACATCGCACACGGACAGTTGACTCTCGTAGAGACCATGGATTCCTCGGGAGCAAATACCCTGACCATGCCCGCGCCGCTTCGAAGCGCGCTCTCAGTCGCAAGAGTCTGGGCTCCGGTCATGAAACGTGAACCGGAACAGATGAGGACCGTTCCGAAGGTCCCCTTATGACCTTTCTCGTCGCGCTCGGGACAAAGAGCGTTTACGAGCTCATTGTCGATGATGCGACTGTCAGCCATTTCCTATCTCCGTATCGAGAGTACCTGACTTGCTGTGATCGATAGGCTCGAGGAGCGACAGGTCGAAAGGCGTCTCCTGATATACATAGAAGTTGAGCCAGTTATTGAAAAGGAGCGTCGCAGAAGATCTCCATCTCAAAACGGGACCCTTCTCGGGATCGTCGTCCTTATAGTAATTAAGGGGCATCTTGATGGGCAGTCCCTTGGCAAGGTCTCTCTTATATTCATCATCCAGTGTGTACGGATCGTACTCCGAGTGACCCGTGATGAAGAACTGTCTGCCGTGTCTGTCGGCGACTGCATAAAGGCCGCATTCGTCAGACTCGGACAGTATCCTTAATTCGGGACGCTTTGCTACATCCTCCTTATGGATCTCGGTATGTCTTGAATGAGGGACATAGAAAACGTCGTCAAAACCTCTGAAGAGCTTTACGGGCTTACTGTATGTCATGCTGTGCTCAAAGATACCGAAAGCCTTCTCGGGCAGATCGTACTTCGGAACTCCGTAATGGTAGTAAAGACCTGCCATCGCACCCCAGCAGATATGCATCGTGGAATAAACGTGAGTCTTGCTCCATTCCATTATCTCGGTAAGCTCATCCCAGTAGTCGACCTCCTCGAAAGGGATCTGCTCTACGGGAGCTCCCGTGATTATAAGACCGTCGTAATATCTCTCCTTCATCTCCGCGAAAGTCTCGTAGTACTTCAAGAGATGCTCTTCACTCGTATGAGTGGAGACATGGGATGCGACTCTCATAAGGTCAACATCCACCTGCAGAGGAGTATTGGAGAGCGCACGGAGAAGCTGCGTCTCCGTAACGGATTTATTGGGCATCAGGTTCAGGATCGCGATCCTTATGGGACGTATCTCCTGATTAAGAGCCCTAGTCTCTTCCATAACGAATACTCGCTCCTTTTCGAGAACGGTCCTCGCAGGAAGATTATTAGCTATCCTGATAGGCATTAGATTGCCTCCTTATTATTCTGAAATAAACTCGTTCAATATGGACTGCTCGGGAACATGAGCGGGATTTACCACGGGTATCTTCTCCAGATGCTTAACGAGCTTGCTGCACTTAGCGAGTGCCGTGGAGAAATCCGCGAAATCCTTGCCGGTCTTCGACTTTGCCATAAAGATATTGGGCTCGATCGTACCGTCTTCAACGCGGCTCAATGCTTCCTTTATATCGTGGAGCGCCAGAGGAGCTATGATAAGGCTCTCGTAAGGAAGGAAAGAATTAACATGGAAATCCGCTCTCGTCAGATAATCCGTGTAGTAGTCCTCCTCGGATCTTGCGATCATGGGCCAGTAGTCTACAGTCGAGAGCGCATGAGCACCTCTGTGCCTGTAGTCCCTGACGATCCTTCGAAGCATTCGGATCTCATTGCTGTCCATAAGCTTTGTATCACAGAAGACATTACCGTAAGGCATGATGAATACCTTTACGCACTTATCGGGATCGATACATCCCGCCGTCTTCTCGGAAAGACCGTGAAGTCCCTCTACGACGAGTACGCCGTTCTCGGGGAGCTCGATCGCCTCGCTCGGATCTCTCTCCTCGCGAAGCCTGGTCTTGAAGTTAAAGAAAGGAGGGATTACCTTCTTTCCGTCGATTATGTCTTTGATATGCTCTGCCGCAAGATCGATATCGAGAGCATCGATAGTCTCGAAATCGGGCCTTCCGTCCTTATCGAACTTGAGCTCGCTCGTATTGTAATAGTCATCAAGGGACAGGAAATTGGCCTGTCTGCCGTGTGCCGTAAGTCCCGCGGACAAACGCATGGTAAATGTCGTCTTGCCTGAAGATGTGGGACCTGAAACAAAGATCGCCTTCTTATTCGGATCATTGCAGATGATATCTACGATGGCATCTATCCTGTCAAGGAAAGTCTGCTCGCAGTTCTTTATGAATTCGGGAAGTTTCTTGGCACCCAGGCTCTCCTCGAGTTCCTCAACCGTAATATCCGTCTTGTCTCTGAGTTCTGCCATATCGGACCTCCGTAATAAACGATGTTATCTTCTGAACCTGAAGAATTTCTTCAAGATGAGCTTATCTATCAGCCAGTCATAGCCGTACTGTACGAGGCGGACCAGAAGGAATATCACTCCCGGGATGATGAGCGCCAGCGCCAGGATAAGCACGAATACGAGCACTGTATGGATACCGCCCATGAGTACGCCCATTACGGTCGCGAACGAACCGGCCTCTGCGGCGAACTTCTCGGTATATTTTTCCAACGTGCCGTTAAGATAGTTGATGAGAAAATCCTGAAGACCGTCTGCCTGTACCCTTACCTTGGGAATAGCGAGGCTGACGGTAAGATTGATTATGAGAACGGCCTTACCGATCTTCTCGAGTAATACGAGTAACTTGCCCCACAAGGGCATTCGGTAATAGCGGAAGCAGATGAAGGGACAAGCCAAGAAGAGAAGGATCAGGAAAACGAGCTGAACCGTATTGAACGAACCTATAAAGTAAAATGACTTGCCTGTCAGATACCTGTACGAAAAAACGAGCGACACGAAGAATCCGTAAAGTACGAATAATCCTGCGTGACGTCTGTTCTCAAAGTCCGTATCACTCCAGAGCTTTCCTAAGAAAAGGCCCTCAAAATAATCCACGTTGTTCCTCCTAGTTTAACTGCCTCTTATTATAATATCACAAACAGAGCATCAGTGCAGGCGGAAACAGCATTCGGTCGTATCTTCGATAATGGACTTGAGCTTTCCCCAGTCCTTAGGGAAGTTCTTCGTATGACTGCTGACGAGCGAAGTGTCGTCACTGAACCTGATATGTATCTTCCACGATGACGGATTGGCTGTTGCCTTGCCGTACTTATCGAGATTGCCTGCGTTATAGCCTATCATCCACTCTATCATGCCTGATTCGGGAAGCCTTTCGTTGATCAGGGCGAGCTTCGGGGCCGTTAAGGATTTCATGAAATTGTTATTCCACATATAACCGTCATTCCACGAGATGAGATTGCGCTCAAAGTCATATCTGACCTTGTATCCGCCGCCCGAGAATGAACTGATCTCCACCTCGAGCAATGCTATCTCTTCATACATTTCATTGATGCTCTTATCCATTCGCAGCCCTCGATCCTTTAATCGATCCTGATCCCGAATACGGATCCCGATGTAGTGCAGATTACCATCATATCATTGAACACGACCGGCGATGCCTGGAATTCGACTCCCGTAGAAGTCTCACTCTCGGTACCGAGATTTCGAGACGCCTGGATATAGCTTATTCTCTCGCCTGTCTGGCCATTTACCAGATGGATCTGACCGAGGCTGTCGCATATGATGATATATGCATTGCCGTCCTGGTCATAACAATCGACGGGAGAGCTGTAAGTATATATGTTCATGTCATAATGCCATACTTCGTTACCGGTATCGCGGTTATAGGCTACGATACGGTTACCGCTCAAAAGATCGGTAGTGCAGCTGTAGGAGAAGATCACGAGATTGGAGATCTGTCCCTTGCCGAGAATGGGATTGCCGACGCATCCGCCGACCTGATCCGTATCGGATGTCTGACCGTTATATGTATAGCAGGGCTGCGATGTCTGCCATACCTCATCTCCGGTCAGTGCATTGATCTTGTATGTATATGCGGCACCCGAGTAAGAACCCTGACCGCCCTGATAATCGACTTCCGTACCGATATAGATATACGGGATACCGTTCTCCTCCGAGATAACTGGTGAAAGATCGGAATCGTCATCTGTCCTGAATACCCAGATCATCTCAAGGGAATTAAGGTCGAGGCAGATGAGATTCGAGTTGTTGTCGATGAAATAACCGTAGTTGCCGTAGACTGCGATAGAGCTCTCAACTCCGAGGTATCTGCCCTGAGTATCGTTGAAGATATACTTATAGCCCGTACATACGGGATTTACCATTACGCTCGAACTGCCCGATACATATTCGGTATTAAGAGTAAACGTATAGATGATGCCGTTCTCACAGGGCCAGATAAGAGTATCCGTGATCGCATCGATGATCGGAGAGGAATCGAAAGCACCCCAGTTCATCCTGTATGCGCCGTCGTCACCGCCGTCATAGAAATAAAGCTGTGATCCGTCGATAAGGGAATAGATATACATTCCGAATCCGTCATCGCCGTTATCGTCTCCCTGTCCGAGATAAAGGAGCGGGAAGCCGCGGGGATCAACGGATGGAGTACCCTTGATGGATGCTCCGACATAGATGGGATCTCTGGTCTGCGAACCGTCGTCAATGTCAAAGAAATAGACAAGTCCGTCAAGGCATGCGCAGATGACCTCCGTAAGATCCTCCTTAGCGGCCTTATCGGGATAAAGGTTCATGCTCGACCTTATATCGGAAGACCACCTTACTACGAGCGGCTGGCCCGTGAGCTGGAAGCCTTCCCATTCGAAAGTCTGAGATGAAGCGAGCCTTGAGCCCGTTCCGCTAAACTCCCAGACCTGAGTTATCGTATCGATAGAATCGCCTACGGGGGACAGATATCCGAAAGTAGCCGTATTCCTGAAGTTATTTCCTCTGAAAGTAGTAATGCCCGCTACACTGCTGTATTCGAGAGGATCTCCCATGAAGATCTCGTTCTCTCTTTGGTAGTCGGACACGATGACCGCACCGTTTATGACATTCTGCGTAAGACCTCTGGTCGAAGGGATGCACGCATCCGATATCGGAAGATCGGTCGTCGTATTGATAAGTGCCGATGAAGGATAAAGGAGCGGGTTCTGGAAAGCCTGGATGGGAGGCACGGGCGTAGGGGTAGCAGTAGCTACGGAGATATAAGTATCCGTTCCTCCGATAACATTGGTAACCTGATTTACGGGTTTGTTTTTCTCGCGGAAATACACGATCGCAAGGACTGACGTTAAGATAACAGACAGCGCAGTCAGAGCGATGACTAATTTCATCGTACCTTGCGACGGATCCGTAGACATCTCGTAATACGAGTTATCCGGCTCTATGTATTGATCCTTTCGGTTCATTCCTCTCCATTTCCCCCATGCTTACAAAAAAGCAAATTAAATAATATCACAGATCAATACAATATCTCAATCAATAGACTTTGCGATTTCCAAGAGCTTTTGAATCCTGTGGTTCATTCCCGATTTCCCGATGGGGGGATCCATGAGCTTCCCAAGCTCCGAAATGGAGGCACCGGGATTCTCGAGATTGACCTTCGCGGCCTGCAAAAGCTCGGGAGATAAGGAATTAGCGGCATCTGAAGCCATGAGCTTGGAGATGAGCTCGTTTCTTGCAGCACCCGCTTCAGCCTGTCTTCTGGTATTTCCCGAATCACAGTTGACCGCTCTGGTTACGTTGCCTATTACTTCCTTTTCGGCTCTCTTGTTCTCGAATTCGAGCCTTTTGAGGTCCGCACCTATGATACCGAGGAAGTCCGATACGGCGTCGCCGCTCGTGATATAAAGAACCGTGACCTCTCCCCTGCCCGATGTCCGAAACGGTACATCAGCCTGAGCGAGCATATCCTCGATGATCGGGACTGCCCACGATTCCTTGACGTGAAGCTCTATCCTGTAGGCGATCGAAGGATCGGAGCAATAACCGCAGGCGAGGAATACGCCTCTTAAAAAGTAGCGGTCTATACCTGCATCCTTATAAAGCGATGCATCGGAATAGAGCGATACGGACTCTCTCGTAAGAAGTCTCTCGATATAATCAACGACATTATCGCTCTGCTTACTGTCAGCTCCGGAAGACATGACAATGCCGTCCATTACCGACTGGCAGGACTCGTCTTTTCTCGGGATGTGCTTCATGACCTCGGCTTTTACTTCGCGGCTGAAGCTCTCGTCACGATCAGACATTATCAGTATCCTTCTTCGTATATCGGGGATCGCGGTCGATATCCCTGTGGTGAACGACCGTGTTATAACCCATCTCCTGAAGGGCTATGCCGAGTTGCTCGGCGATGTAGACGGATCTGTGTCTGCCGCCCGTACAGCCGATACCTATGCTCAATCGGCTCTTACCCTCCTTGATATAAAGGGGGATCATGAAGCCGAATATATCCTTTACCTTCTCCATGAAGATGTGAGTCTCTTCAAATCCGTTAAGATACTCACCTATCTCACTGTCCTTACCGCTCAGCATCTTGAGCTCGTCTACCCAGAAAGGATTAGGGAGAAATCTCATATCGTATACGCAGTCACTGTCTGAAGGGATACCATACATAAAGCCGAAAGACTCGACGAATACGGGAAATCCCTGCTGCTCTTCGGATCTTATGAAGTCTCTTAAAGCTCGTTTGAGGCCTGCGTTATTGAGCATCGTCGTGTCGATAATGCAGGATGCCCTGCCTCTGATGTTATGGAGGAGCTTTCGCTCGGAAGCGATCGCGTCCGTAAGGGGCATCTCATCCATGAGAGGATGCTTTCGCCTTGTCTGTCTGTATCTGCTTACGAGGACCTCGTCACTTGCTTCAAGGAATACGACCTTATATGTAACGCCCGGTATCTCGTCGAGCTTTTGCATGGCGACTCCCCAGCCTGCGAGCATTACTCGGCTTCGAACGTCGACTACGAAGCAGAGCTTATCCATCTTTGCGGCTTCATATTCTTCTTTGGCGAAGATCTCGGCGAACTCCGGAAGGAACTGAGGCGGTACGTTATCGATACAAAAATATCCCTGATCCTCAAAGAAAGCTGCCGCCTGGCTCTTTCCTGCTCCGCTGATACCCGTAAGGATGACTATATCCATCAGTTGCCGTCCCCTCCGATAAGTCTGACTTCGGTCTCGAGCCTTACGCCCGAATCCGCATAGACCTTATCCTGAATATATCTTATGAGCTTCATGACATCCGCCGCGGATGCCTTTCCGCCGTTATTAACTACAAAGCCCGCGTGCTTGGGAGATACCTGGGCGCCTGAATCATCGAGCGCGAAGCCCTTGAGACCGCTGCCTTCGATAAGCGCTCCCGCGAAGTATCCTTCGGGACGCTTGAAAGTAGATCCCGCACTCGGGACTTCTACGGGCTGGGACTTGGTCCGCTTCTCCTTGAGCTCGTTAACATACTCGAGGATCTTCTCCTTATCACCCTTCTTAAGGCGTGCCTTAAGCGACAATACTATGGCGTCCTTGCCCTCGGAAGTCATCTGCTCGAATATGCTCTTTCGATATCCGAAAGCACATTCCGATGCATCTATCGTATGAACTTCTCCGTCCAGGAGGTAATCGACACTCACCGCGATATCCTTTATCTCTCTGCCGTAAGCACCTGCATTCATGAATACCGCACCGCCGACCGTTCCCGGGATACCGCAGCAGAACTCCGCTCCTTCAAGTCCTTCGGAAGCGCATCTGTTTCCGAAGACTGCGAGAGAGCATCCTGCAGAAGCCGTAACTATCGTATATTCGCCATCATCCTCAAATGATATGGTGCCCATCTTCTTTCCGATCCTTATGGCAAGACCGTCAAATCCGCTGTCGGAGATGAGCATATTGGACCCGAGGCCTAAGATCAATATCTTAAGTCCCTTTTCCTTCGCAAAGCCAATGAGCTCTACGATATCTTCGGGCTTTTCGGGCTCGGCGAAATACTTTGCGGGACCGCCGCACTTAAAAGTAGTGAACTGCTTTAAGATTACATTCTCTTCGATCGTCATGCCTGCAGATTTCCTCCGGGGAATACTCTGGAGACAAGGTCTGCGGCTGCGTTATAGCCCATCTTCTTAACACGGAAGTTGATAGCGGCTGCCTCGACGATGACTGCGAGGTTACGTCCGGGACCTACGGGGATCGTGATCGAAGGGATCTCTATACCGAGGATCTCGGTCGTCTCTTCGTTAAGGCCTAATCTGTCATATGTCTTCTTCTCATCCCAAAGCTCGAGATTGATTACGAAATCGATACCTTCCGAAGGCTTTACGGAAGATACACCGTAGAGTTCCTTAACGTCGAGGATACCGATACCTCTGATCTCGATAAGGTGTCTTATGACCTCGGGAGCTCTTCCTACGAGCCTTGACTCGGATACCTTTCTGATCTCGACCTGATCGTCAGCTATGAGTCTGTGACCTCTCTTTACGATCTCGAGAGCCGTCTCGGATTTACCTACGCCGCTCTCACCTAATATCAGGATTCCTTCACCGTTAACCTCTACGAGAACGCCGTGCATGCTGACACGGGGTGCAAGTTCCATCTTGAGATATTCGACCAACGAGTTCGAGAAGTCCGATGTCGCTTCGCCTGTCCTGAAGATCGGAGTATTCTTCTCCGAAGCGGCAGCGATCATCTCTTTATGTGCTTCGTGATTTCTTGTAATGATAAGTGCCGGGATCTCCTTGCCGAAAAGGTTAAGGAGAGATGTCTTTCGATCATCGGCAGTCAGGTGCTCGAGATATGCATGCTCCATGTTTCCCACGATCTGGATACGGTCGGGACCGAAGTGATCATAATAGCCCGCGAGCTGAAGGCCCGGGCGCGTAACGTCGGCTACGCTGATCCTTCTTTCCTCAATATCACCGGTATCGTATACGACCTCAAGATCAAAGGCCTTTACTATATCTGACAGGAATACACTTGAATAAGGCATAGGGATATCTCCTCCTTGACTTTTCTATTGTAACACAGCGCATATGAAAGAATCGTTACCGTTGTAAAACAGATGTCAGGGACGCCCTGGCGTGGTAATATATCCTTGGAATAAGGAGGGAATCAATATGAGAAATGTTTTAGGTCGGATCAGATCCGTCATTATTTGTCTGACTGCGTTGACGGTCTCATTCTTCGTTACATTATGCACGGGGTTATCAGATCGCATCGTTCTGGCGGACGGCGAAAGGACAACCGTCACGATGGATATGCTTCGATATGCTTACGAACAGCACTACGAGTTCAATCACAAAGCATCAGGCCTGATGGCGGCAGCAATGGGGATCTTAGCAGCTATCGTCCTTACGATCATCATCGTGAAGGCCATAAAGCTCAAGCGTTATACCACAACCTATAAGACGACTACGATAATAACGATCGTATCACTTATCCCGCTGCTCGCAGGTTTTCTGCTCGTCTTAGCCATCAATCTCTTGAGTCTGGCTACCGATGTAGCACCCGAAAAAGCTTCATATTGTCTGAAACTCGAGACCGTTATCAGGACCGAAGCGGAAGAAAGCAGCGATGAAGACGGCGATAAGAGCTACACATATTACGTTTATCTCGCCGATGACAGAAGAGAATCGGGAGAAAAAAGAAGACTGATCGACCACGACATATACGAAGCCATAACCGAACCCGGTGAGTACTATTTCGCCGAAGCATACAAAGGAAGAACAGCCAACGTCTTCGGTGTATATCCGGCAAGCAGTTTCGAACCTGCGCCTGATGTAGAAGTTAGATAACTTTAAGCAAAAGAAAGACCGCGGTCATTACGATCGCGGTCTTCCTTCTTCACTTCTACTCTCGATGATCTATTACCTCTATTTCAGGTCTGAGCTCAGCAAGATCCGAACCATAATCACTATAGTATGTAACTTGCTTCAAGTCAGGAAATGAATCAACTATAGCTATAGCTGAATCGAGATCCGCCCTAGGTGGAAGGGTAATGTATTCCACGCCTTCAAAGGATAGATCTGATCCCGGGACAATATTGATCAACCCTACATAATCAACAGTACGAAGATAAGAAACATCATATGGATAGGGGGCATTACTGACCGTTCCAAGCAATTCTTCGTGAGTAGTACTATCAGGCGATCCATCAGGAGCCAATATAAAACGACATTCAATATTGTAACCATCATTCAGATAATATTCCGGATTAGCCTCCAGATAATCATTGAACAATTGTCTGGTATTCTCCATTATTTCAAGATATGGATGTTCAGCGAGCAGATTTTCATCTCTTGTATAATCCGATACAAACTTCATATTCCAACCAAAGTTTTTGCCAACTTCATCAATTGCAGGTTTCTCAAATCTTAAATACTCGCCAACATGATCTAAAAGATACTCTTCTAAGCCTGACACTTCTTCGTGATATTCAGTCTGCTTATCGACATGTTCATGTGCAGCGCAGCTACTAACGAATAGAGGATAGATCATCAGAAAAATGAACACAATCGCAAAATTAGCACTAATCTTTCTTTTCACTTATACAACCCCCTTCCACTGAATCAATTCACAAACAACAAATGACCGACACTTGAAGTTTCGTAACTATAATTATACTGAACAAAATCCTCGTATTTAATATAATATTCTGCTCCCCAACTTTGAACTCTCAAGTAGGCATGCTGTCCCTCGGAAGAAACAATAGAACTATCATCCACCGTGTAATTACTATCTATTACTATTCCCGTAATTGTTACATAATGATACTGCATAGGGACGTAGTTATTATCCTCACTAAACACGTACGTAAGATTGCTAATAATATCAGGACGCCTATGTAGTCTTATACCTTGCCGTTCAGCGTCATCATCTAAATCGGATAATTCTTCCTCGAATCGTTCTTCAAGGTCATTAATGTAATAGGGGATTCGATCATCTTCCAGCAGAATTACAGGCTTATTGTTTGTTAAAGATTCAATAATATTCGTTAGAAGCAGATCCTGATTTGCTTCACGTATAGTATAGCTTAAACTAGTATGACCATTGTACAGTAAACACCATTGAACATATTCATATGATACAGAATAAGATACCGGAACAATGCAAGGCACGTATACTAAACAATTCAAATCTTGCATATCTATAAAGTCATAATATGTCTCGATAACAGAATCATGATATGCGTCCCAATCATACGTTAGTGAACCTCCATCAAGATAAAGCAAAACATCATTAGTAGCAATAAGTCCACACCCGGAATCCTCAAGAGCCAATCTGCTTATTGTAACTTCATTAAACCAGCTCTGATTTCCTCCATAAAATCCATCCTCTGATTCAGTAGTCCTCTCACCAAGTCTATCATCAGGAACATTGACAATATGAATATACCCAGGATCAGCCTCTGTTAAAACATAAGATCCTCCACCAAGACCTATCGTCTCGAGGCCACTCTCCATCGGGTTCGGATCCACTGCATCATAATAGTAATCCCCATCCGTATCATTATGAAGCACATCAGATAAAGCAATCCGTGTGCTCCTTATCGTATATTTATTTCCCGATAAATGTTATATCGGGTCTTTCTGATTCAAGCTCCGAAACGAACGATTCATCTACAAATACATATTGAAGATTCGGCATCTGATCGATAATAGTCAATACCTCATCAGCATCCTGTACATTACCGAAATTCAATTTAATCTCGTATATACTATCCCCCGAGATA
Organism: Ruminococcaceae bacterium KH2T8; assembly: GCA_900111435.1. NCBI lineage: Bacteria > Bacillati > Bacillota > Clostridia > Eubacteriales > Oscillospiraceae > Ruminococcaceae bacterium KH2T8. Next base: position 407,713 of record FOIY01000004.1, on the reverse strand, counting down.
AATGAAACGGATTCGCTATCCAGCTCACCATAATAATCCACCGAACTCAAAATGCTTCCACATTCATCGGATGTTATAAACGAATAGTTCATGATTTCTCCGACTGTAGAATAGTAAATCGTACTTCTCGGGCTCTTATCAGGAGCTATCTGAAATGCCACCCTGAAATCATAATCACAAAAAATGCACTCGGGATTGTCGGCCAGATATTCATTAAGAAGCACTCTTGTTCGCTCCATCGTTTCAATGATCGGATGCTCTTCTAATTGAGATTCATTGCACATATAAGACGTTGTAAAAACTACAAACCAGTCGATTCGATGATAATCCTCATTTATCTTTGGCTCTCTGAAAACAATATAATCACCTAATTCCGATAAAACATACTCCTCAACTTCACTCACACCTTCATGATATTCAGTCTGCTTTTTTATTTTGACATATCTAACACAACCCACGAGGGTATATACAAAAGAAAATAAAACGAGACATGCTACCAAGATTGACAATTTCCGACTATTCATACGATTTTAACTAAGAACAATAATCCTTCCAAAGTATGCTCTATTAGTTTCATTATACTCAATAAACTCATTATAACTAATGTATAATTCTTTACCCCAACTTTGAACTCTCAAATATACAATGTCAGAGTTATTGTGATCGATGATTATTCCAGTTATCGTTACATAATGATAATTCATACCAGCAGACTCATGTGGATATAAGTACCTTCCTATAGTAGTAGCATCATAGTTTACTCTATAAATTGTGAACCCCAGATCCGTTCTACCTTCCTGATGGAAATCATCTTCCATTAAAATAACTGGATGGTCATTACATATTGACTGCTCTATAATATCCAACATAGAGTCGCTATTATTCGAAGAAACATTAAATCCTCTATTCAAAAATCCGTTATACAAAAGACACTCTCGAATAGCCCAGTGACTAAAAGCATATGAACTAGGAAAAGGAATACCCTGTCCAGTAGCAGTCTGCATCACTAAAAAGTCATTATTAGTATCAATTACTTCATCGTGATACGAATCCCAATCATAGGATGAAATACCATTTCTCATATATAACACAACATCATTAGTTGCAATCAATCCACATCCGGAATCATTGATATTTAACCCAAAAACAGGATCATATCTAAACCAAAATTGATGACCTCCATAAAAGCCATGTTCCGGTTCGGGACCATCTTCACCGTAACGTATATCATCTGGCACACCGGTAACATGAATATACCCGGGATCAGCCTCAGTCAAAGCATAAGATCCTCCCCCCAGATTAATCGTCTCGAGGCCACTCTCCATCGGGTTAGGATCCACCGCATCATAATAGTAATCCCCATCCGTATCTTTCAACATCGGATCCGAAACAATATCGAATACAAAGCAGATCTCGTTGGGATTTTCAGGTATATAGGACTCAAGATATGCAAAGTCACTTGTTCCAACCTCGTCGATATTAAGCAGGTTCACTCTATCGATCTGGACAGTATCTTCATCGATCCTTAAGATCCTATGCATCGTGCCCATCTCTTCACCGTCTGTCAGAGTATCCATATCCGAATCCGGAGTTGTCGGATCAGAATAATATACCAGGTCACTATTGAGAACGTGCATTCCTTCAGTTTCAATAACATCCGGAATTCCGTCTTCGTCAGAATCGTCCCAGGAAATAGGATTACCATCAATTATGTTTCGTATCTGTCCTAAGATCTCATCGTTGTCTTGATTTACATTAATGCGCACATCATTAAATCGAAATAAATCGTCACTGGCTCTGAATGTTGAACCACTCGCATAGATCATACCGCCTGCAGATATTACTTCAGTGTGCAATTGTAACGGATACGCTCCAATATTTATGCGGATAAGCTCATCGTCTACAGTATAGTATTCATTTGGATCTTGCTGACTCGTTACATCCTCCAACTGTTCTGCATACAGATTACTAATTACCCCTTCAGGAATTCCATCCTCTGAATATTCAAATCGCCTTAAATGATAAGAGGTTCCTGTAGTACTATAGATTGCAAAATAACACGTATCCCCTTCAATAAGATATCCGTAGATCTCTTCTATATAAGCTCTTATAATATCTCTTCTTTCTTCGTCTATATCATTTGTCGGAGGTACATATAACGCCATCCAATCACTTAGCGATATCCCGATAACAACATCGATATTACGTCTTTCCGTATGTGAACCACCCAGACCAGCAAGTGTATATGTAGGAGGGACATTACTTGCCCATACATTCAGATCTACTAACACATATTTGCTGAAATGCTCAAGCTCCAAAGTAACCGTATCAGCGTCTGTATCGACTACAGCCTGTTCCTGCTCTACGAATATTCCGTTCGCTTCATCGAACCACAGAACTCCGAGATCTTCTTCCTGTGTATCTCCGAGCTTAGTCTCATCGTAGTGGATCACTACTGTTGCTGTGTCGAATTCTTCAGCACACTCAAATGAGATGGGACTTCCTATGCGTCCTGCGACATTCGTTACATAGACATTCACATTGTACATATCTCTGATCCTGAGGGATCTGTCGATAAGGTTAGAAAGTTCCATGGTTACTTCAACCGAAGATATCGCAGGATCTTCTTCGTTAGAAAACTCCTGTTCCTTGGTCTGCTCTACCCTGATATCTCCGTCGCTTGAATCCGTAGGGCTCTTGCCGAGTAAGAGCTCATCTCCGTCGTAGATGCCGTCTCCGTCTGTATCAGGATTCATAGGATTGGAACAATAAACATACAACTCATTTCCGTCCGTTATTCCATCACAGTCAGTATCTTCTGACATCATCTCTGTTCCGATCGAGAGTTCTACAAGATTAGAAACATTATCTCCGTCGAAATCCTCGTCTCCGTCAGCGATACCGTTATCGTCGGTATCTGCTTTTGCAGGATCGTATCCGACCATTATCTCCAGATAGTCATTTAATCCGTCTGCATCTGTATCGGGATTATTGGGATTTGTTCCGATCTCTACTTCAAGGTAGTCGGGGATATAGTCTCCGTCACTATCAAGTTCGGTATCTACTGGCTCTTCTGTAGGAGTTGGAGTGGCAGTTGCAGTCGGTGTAGGAGTCTCGGTCAAAGACGGAGCAACAGTTACCGTAGGAGTCGGTGTATCTGTTACTTCGGGTTCTTCTGTGGGAACAGCTGTAGGCTCGGGAGTCTCTGTAGGTGTATCGGTAACCGTGATCTCAGGAACATCTGTTGGAGTTACTGTCGGAAATACTACATCTTCATCGACTGAGATATTCAGGACTGATCCGTTGAATTCAAGTTCATTGGCTACGATGTTACCGATTACAGAGACATCGTTTGCGTTAACTGTTACTTTTCCTTCGGGAGCATAGAAGATACCATTTATCTCTGCCTCTGTTACGTTGAACTTTATATCTCCGTTTACGGAATACAGGATAAGGCTTGTACCTTCAGGGATCGTATCTACATTTATGGTTATATCCTCTTCAGCAACCATTACGACTTCACCACTTAAGGTTACTGCATTAATCTCGATACAGTCTTCAGTATAGTAATAGCCGTTAGCAACAATATCTGTTTGTGAAACAAATGCTTCTGAAGAGAGAATCTCTTTATCATCCGAACTTTCAGCTATATATTCTTCCAGGTCAGGGAGTTCAAGACTCTCTGTATTCTCTTCTATAGAATCGATCTCGGTAATATATCCCGAAGCATTTACAGAACCTGCTGTTCTGACAGTGCCTTCAATATTTAATTCAGAACCCTGAAATATGAAGTCTGTTCCTGAATAGATATCACCGAAAATATTACTCATGTACCCGCTGATATTAACATCGCCTGATGTAAAGACAGCATAAGAAAATGCATCCGATTCTACAGTTTCTTCACAAGGCTCATCAGCGATTTCTTCGGAGATTTCAGTTATCTCTTCTTCTGTTTCGGTAACAAGCGTAACACTTGCCGGAGCGGTCGGAGCAAATTCTGTACCTTCCAGGATAATGCCGAACGTTATGCTTTCACCGGGAGCTATTGTTGAGTTGTATTCCTGATTACCGACGACCAAGTGAGTCTCTTCACCTGCAAGATCAACAGCATTCCAGATATTACTTACAGATACTTCTATAGGGAATTCCAGCTCAAAGGTCCAACCTTCAACCGGTACGTCAGAATCATTGACAACTGTAAACTCAGCCTGGGTTGTAGTATCCCATGAAGAGATCTGATCGTAAGTTATGGAGAGAGGAGAACAGTCATATTCACCATGAGTTATGGCATCTGCTCTTATTTCTCGCCATGGTAATGCTGATATGAAGAATAAAGCTACAAAGACTGTTACTGCTGACCTGATCCATCTGCTATCGATACTTTTCATGAACACCTATACCCACCAAATTAGCTTTCGCACAATACTAATTCAATGGGGGTTGGGTGTCAATCTATGAGGATCAGTTTTTCCCGCAAAAGAAAGACCGCGGTCATTACGATCGCGGTCTTCCTTCTTCACATCTTATCTTCGTCAAAATTTTACTTCAATGTTATGAACCTTGCCGTCCGTGAACACGGGCACTTTGGTATCCGGGAGTTCCTTGCCGTCACAGAATACCTTTACGCCGTCCTTGGCTCTGCTGAAGCCCTGAGGCTTCGTGATATCGATCTCGTACTCGGCAACACCGCTGTTGACCTTTACCTTAAGCGATGTGTCATCCTTTCTGAGGAGAGGCTCGACTATGAGATTCTCTGCCGTGAACTCTACGCCGAAGCAGGAGAAGAGACACAGGAGAAGCCAAGTGGACGTACCGGAGAGCGTAGGTCCGATATTCTCACCGGAGTCGCTGTTGTTGTACTGTGTGCACCACCTGGGATTACCGCATACCGTGAAGGGAGACTTCAAGGTCCTGTAAGGAAGGATGCAGTCGATTACCCAGTAAGCAGTATCTGCAAGACGCTCGGCAAGTGCCTTATCTTCAACTTCCTTGGAAGCCTTGAGCATAGCAGCTGCAGCCATCATGTTCGCGTGCTTAAATACTCCTCCGTTCTCTCTGTCTCCGGGGTAGTAGAGTGCTACGTCGATCTTGGGTGCGATCTTGGAGTAGTCTACAGTCGAGCAGAGACGGAATCCGTAAGGTGACTTCAGGTAATTATCGAGTGAATCGAGCATTGTGCTGATCTGCTCTTCATCCGCACAACCGGAGAGAACCGACCATGAGAATGCATTAAGGAAATAAGATCCGGGAGCATCCTCTACCTGAAGGTTATCGCCTGCTGCACCAAGGTACTTGAGCTCGGGCTTGTTCGATCTGTTAAAGAGTACTCTTGCGAAGAAATCATTCTTCCAAGCGGAGCCTCTGAGGTCTTCCTTAACCTTTGAGGAAAGTGTATCGAGCTCTGCTGCATATGCGCTGTCTCCTACCGTCTCGAACATTCCCTTAGCGGCATCGATAGCAACCTTCAAGAGGAAGCCGTTCATGACGGACTCGGAATACTCTGACTCGAAAGGAACTTCGCCGAACTTCTTTCCGGAAGCTGCAAGCTGCTCCTTATACTTCTCGATCTTTACGGCACCGCCGATACAATCGGGATCGACTCTTAAGCAGTCATTCCAGTCAGCTCTGTCGATAAGAGGAATGTTGTGCTTACCTACGGAGATCTTTGCACTATATGTGATGATAGCCTTTATCGTCTCGAGGAGAGTTCTTGTCTTCTTCTCTTCGCCGTCAGCTACTGCGACACTGATCTGCTCCTTGAGGAAATCGTAGTCGCCCGTGAGCTTGACATATCTGTCGAGAGCCTGAAGGAGCCAGAGTGCATCATCAGACCACCAGCCGGGTTCCTTACCCGTCCAGTAGAAGTTATGGTTAGCATAACCGTCTTCAAAGACATTGCCTGCCCACTCGCGAAGGAGCTTCTTAACGAACTCTGTCTGACCCATACCACGGAAGTAGTACATGGATGCAAAGATATCCTGGATCTCTCTGAAGCCGATCTCTCTATAGCCCTTCTGCGTCCAGTCCAGTGATCTTGAGACGAATGTCTGATAGAAGACCTGGAAAGGAAGATTGTTATTTACATAAGACTCGAAGTTCTTATCTTCGTGCTCGATCTTCAAGTACTTAGCGTAATTCTTTGTAAAGTCGATGACCTTATTGAGCTCCTTGGGAAGCGCATCCTTATCGCTGAACTTTGAGATAAGAGCAGCAAGCTCTTCCTTCATGGTGACTTCGTCTTCGAACTTGTCGTTAACTGCATCGGATGAAAGGCATGTAAAGTCATCTGCTCTTACGCTGCCGCCTGCCTTTACCGTGAAAGATGTAGCAAGTGCGAAGAATCCGGGACCCTTTCTCGAAGGTCTGTCCATAAGGTATGAGATAAACTCGGGATGAGCGATCGTGCCGCTTCCTACAAGATCAGCGAACCTTGCACAGTACTCCTCGGGGAACTTCACGCCGTCATCAGTATGAACGAGCAGCGTATTGTATCTGATATTACCCTTTGTCCACTTGGGATTAGGGTTAAAGCTAATAGCCTTGATCTCGTTAGCTTCATCGAAGAATACCTCGGACTGAGCTACTACAGTAGAGAAGATGACATCCTCACGGAGAGCATGAACTTCACTCGTACCGAACATACCCGTATATACGATACGAAGATCCCTGTCGGCAGAAGATGTATTCTCGATATCGATCATCTGAGCTTCGCATGCCAGAGGCATCTTATCGTCCTGGGGAAGGATAAAGATCGTTCTCGTGATCTTAAGTCCGTCCTTGAGCTCATAGGAGATGATCGTTCTGTTCTGTGAATGCTTTGTCTCGACCTTCTTAAGGTTCTCGTCACTTGCCGTGCCGGACCAGAAGATCTGCTTTCCGCCCTCAGTGATATAGAACTGACGGTTAGCGGGGAATCCGTTCTCCTCGGGGAGATAGTCCCACTTTGTTGCAAGTACCTGAGTATCGGCATGTGCTCTGAAGCATCCGCCGCCCAGTGCATCTACGGCACTCTTGGGTGTGCTCTGGAGGGGACGGTCAAAACCGATACGGTTACCGATGAGCATATTTGTATAGTAGTGAGGTCCGGGAGCGGGTGTAGCGGGATCTGCGATAAGTTCACCGCAGGAATTCAATTCTCCGCCCCACTTGAAGGAAGCCTCGATGGAATCCTTGATAACGCTCTTTACGGAAGCATCGATCGCTACCTCTTCTACAGTGCCGTCCTTCTCGCTATATGCCTTGACATCACCGTCGTACTCGAAGAGAATGCTCTTTCCGTTCGTAAAGCAGTCTCTGAGCACCTTATCGAGCTCGGGCTTTTGAAGGAGTACCGATACGAAAGGAGACTCGAAATCAAGACCTGATACACCTGCCACGACAGCATTGCCGGCAAGGTTAATATACTGTGCACTTACACTGCCCTTAATACCTTTTGAAGCGAACTTCTCACAAAGAGCTGCCGATGCGGAGCGCACCTGCTCTCTGGCTTTTTCTCCTCTTAATATCATGGTGATACCTCCGAAAGCGTAATACCTTTTGATTATAACAACTAAGCGGTCGTCAGTTAAGACGACCGCCTGTCGGATTCATGGTATTTATTATATAAATCTGTGCTAAATCAGCCGAGAACTACTTCGACCTTGTGTGTCTTACCGTCACCTGCTACGGGAACGATGCATCCGTCTACTGCCTGACCGTCGACTGTAAGGCTCTTGACACCCTTGCACACGTGATCGGGATTCTTGATCGTGATCTCGTAGATGTCGCCTCTGAACTGACGTGTAGCAGTGAAGCCGTCCCATGCGGAAGGGATGGAAGGATCAACTCTGAGGCCGTCGAACTCGGGCTTTACGCCGAGGATGTACTGAGAGATAGCGACCATGTTCCATGCTGCAGTACCTGTGAGCCAGGAGTTCTTGCCCTGACCGAAGTTCTTAGCATCCTTACCGCCGATCATCTGGCCGTATACATAAGGCTCAGTCTTGTGGATATCGGATGTCTCCTCAGTGAAGGCGGGAGCGATCTTGGAATAGTACTCGAAAGCCTTCTCTCCTCTTCCCGCATAAGCCTCTGCGCAGATGATCCATGCGTTGTTATGTGTGAAGATACCTGCGTTCTCCTTGTATCCGCCGGGATATGTGGAGATCTCACCGTACTGTACATAGTACTTTGTGAAAGCGGGGTTATTGAGAACGAGACCGAACTCGCAGTTGAGGTACTTGTCGATAGAGTCGAGTGTCTTGATATCAGCTCCGACATCCTTACCGATCTCGGACATAACTGCGAAGCCCTGGGGCTCGATGAATATCTTACCCTCTTCGCACTCATGTGAACCCATCTTCTCGCCGTTAGCATCGTAAGCACGAAGGAACCACTCGCCGTCGAATGCGGAATCCATAGTGTTCTTCTTCATCTTATCGATCTCAGCCTGAGCCTTAGCTGCCTCAGCTGTCTTACCGAGGTGCTCGAGGATACCTACGTATGCAGGACCCGTGTATGTGAAGAGAGCTGCAACGAATACGGACTCGGCAACCTTGGAGTAACCGCCCTCGGCCTTGAACTTGGGGTTGGTGTATGTCTGGAAGGACTCACCGGGTGTGTCTGAGAAGCATGAAAGGTTGATACAGTCGTTCCAGTCAGCTCTCATTGCAAGAGGAAGTCCGTGAGGTCCGAGGTTCTCAACGATGTGATAGAAAGATACATCTAGGTGCTCGAGCATCGTGTGCTTTCCGTCGGGATCGTCATCGAAAGGAACGTCTGCGTCAAGGATTCCCCAGTCGCCTGTCTCCTTGATGTAGGAAGCAACGGAGAGGATCATCCACAGCGGGTCATCGGAGAAGTCACCTCCGATATCTGCGTTACCCTTCTTTGTAAGGGGCTGATACTGGTGATAGCATCCGCCGTCCTTCAGCTGTGTGGAAGCGATATCGATAAGTCTCTCTCTTGCACGCTCGGGGATCTGGTGAACGAAACCGAGGATATCCTGGTTGGAATCTCTGAAGCCCATTCCTCTACCGATACCGGACTCGAAATAAGAAGCGGAACGGGAAAGGTTGAATGTAACCATGCACTGATACTGGTTCCAGATGTTGACCATACGGTTGACCTTATCGTCAGGTGTATCAACCTTGAAGATGGAAAGGAGCTTATCCCAAGTTGTGCGGAGCTCTTCGAGGCCTGCAGCAACCTTCTCGGGTGTGTTGTACTTGTCGATCATGGCATAAGCCTTCTCCTTATTGAGGACCCATGCCTCTCTTGTAAGGAGGTTAGCAGGCTTCTCGGAAGCGAACTTCTTGTCCTGAGGATTCTCAGCATAGCCGAGGATGTAGATGAGTGTCTTGGACTCACCGGGAGCAAGAGTTACCTTCTTGTAGTGAGAAGCGATGGGAGACCAACCGTCAGCAAATGAATCGGAAGCCTTTCCTGCCTTTACCGTCTCGGGGTTCTCCCAGCCGTTATAGATGCTTCCGAGGAATGCATCACGGTCTGTATCGTAACCGTCGATATCGTCATTAACTGTATAGAAAGCGTAGTGATTACGTCTGTCTCTGTACTCTGTTACGTGATAGATAGTAGATCCTTCGATCTCTACACGACCTGTAGAGAAGTTTCTCTGGAAGTTGGTGCAGTCATCCTGAGCATCCCAGAGACACCACTCGGCAAGTGAGAAGATGGAGAAATCCTTTGTTTCGGAGCTCTCATTGGTAAGTACTACCTGCTGAACCTCTCCGTCGTAGTTCTGGGGAACGAAGAATGTTACTTCTGCCTTAAGGCCGTTCTTCTTACCCTCGATGATCGTATAACCCATACCGTGACGGCACTCGTATGAATCGAGTTCTGTCTTTACGGGTGACCAGCCGGGATTCCAGACCGTACCGTTATCGTTGATATAGAAATATCTTCCGCCCATGTCGAGAGGTACGTTGTTGTAACGATATCTCGTGATCCTTCTAAGTCTTGCATCCTTGTAGAAGGAATATCCGCCTGCTGTGTTGGATATGAGCGAGAAGAAACCCTGATTGCCGAGGTAGTTGATCCAGGGATAGGGTGTTCTCGGTGTGTTGATGACGTACTCTTTCTTCACGTCGTCAAAATGACCAAATTTCATATTGAAAGCCTCCGATGTGTAATTATTTGAAAACAGCATTTTTATTTTACACTATCGGTATTCAAATATGAATTAACAAATTGAAAACAAGAAGATCAGACCAGGCCAAGCTCCGTAACTATGGTCTCGAACTCCGCTTCGGCATCGTCCTTGGAGGCGAATTCACCCTCTACATAGAGCGCAACGATATTAAGGAACTCGTCATTAAATGACTGTTCATAGCGTGTTACGTCAGTAGCATCGATCTCCATGGCGACATCGTTAAAGATGCCGTAAGGATTCTGATCGTTAAGGTAGCTCATCTGATAATCTTCGCTGTCGATGATATCGGCCATGACGCTCATGTTGTTCACGAACTTGCCGTCGCCTGCCATATCGATCAGGTTATCTTCATCGAGTGCGAGGTCTCTCATGATCTGTGCAACGGATGCCTTCATATCACATGAAGTCGAAGCCATCATCCAGTTCTCACCCCAGGAGAATTCCTCGGGAGGCATGACCACGCCCCAGTGTCCGTAGGGATCCTGGATCTTGATCATATTAACGAGCCACAAGGGTCCCCAGTATGAAAGCACCTTGTCATTATTCATATTTGCGAGCCAGTCTGAATCGAGCTGCGTCGTATCGAAAGTAAGATCTCCCTCGTAAAGGCCGAGAGCCAGATCGAAGAAATCAGTCCAGACGGGATCGACATTCAGGTTGGAGTTAACTACCCATGAAGATGTTCTGCCTCCGGAATAAGCTCTCCAGAGATCATCGTAACCGGATACTACCCTGACATCTCCCTCGGATTCATCATATACGAGTGTTGCAGTCTCTCCGAAAGCATCCCAGCTCTCAAAGTACGGAGCAACATCCTCGGGCTCACTTACACCGAGCACATCCTCGGCCACGTCTCTGTTGTAGATGACGGCACCGGGGCACAGCTCCCATGTCATAGCCTTGATTATGTTATCGTCATCTGCCGCGAACTGAAGTGAATATTCATACATCTCGCCCATCTCGTCATAAGAGATACCGAGATCATTGAGCGGCAGTGTATTGTCTGAATGGATATACCTTGAAGCGATATTACCTTCACATACAAAAAGATCGGGAGCATCTTCACCTGAAGCCAATGCCTGATCGAGACGTGTCGAATACGTATTGATATCGATGAGCTCGACTTCGAAATCGACGTCCGTATATTCGTTCAGGAGATTGGTGAAAGTATTAGTCCACGTATATACCGTGAGCGTACCGTCCTCTTCGTCTTCAACTTCTTCCACATCAAGTTCGACGAGCAGATCCGGATCGACGTATACTGTCGGTGTCGGAGTCTGAGTCGGATGCGGAGTGACGCTAGGAGCAGTCCACTCAGAAGTAGTCTCTTCTACATTTCCGTTGCAAGCTGACAGCCAGCTGCACACAAAAGTGAGCAGTAACGCCCACGCGCGCAGTTTTCTGCGTTCCACAGATAATGTTCCCCCCATCTTTTTGTGAGGCCCCGCCTCACGCAAACATTAGGGTAAGTTTGCAACATTTTTTTAGAATTTGCAAGTTTGCTCAGATTCCGAAGACGATACGACCGTATCTGTTGAATACTCCGGAGAAGTTCTGGATGTCTACCAAAGCCCTTACATAATTGCCTTCTGCGTCTCTTCCGACTACATATACTCCGTTGCCGGAATCCTGTACGAAGATGATGATATCGCTGAAGCTGTCAGCCGTATCTTCTTCGTCATCGGTAGAGAATGCGAGGGACTCGCCGGCGATCCTGTCGAACTCGGCTCTGTCTGCTACTACCGTGGAAGTATCGATATACTGACCCGTGTACATATCGAAGTTGACATACTCGATATTATCCGTAACGACTTCTTCACCGTTTACGACGGCATACTCCATACGAACGCTCAAGATCCTGCCGTTAAATCCGTATTCGTAAGTAACCGTAACATCGTAAGGCTCAAATACTTCTTCCGTCTCTTCACCAATGAGAGCATAGTCAGCCTGAGCCTCAGATATATATCTGTTGTATACGCCCTCAGCCTCATTATAGAATCCGTCGAGGATGAGATTTACGGCTGTCTGGATATTAGGTGCGCTCTCTTCGCTGACGAGCAGTCTGTTACCGGAGAAAGTAGCATAGGTTATATCATTTTCGTCAACATAGCTCTCTTCGAAATCCTCGCTCTCGACCGTGATCGTATCGCTGATCTGATCTTCGGTGAGCTCCGAGAAATCGACTCTCTCGGGAGCCGGTGTAGGTGTCGGAGTGGGAGTTGCCGTAGGTGTCGGGGTTGCCGTGGGAGCAGGAGTAGCGGTAGGCTCGGGCTGCGTCTCAGCAGGAGTCTCATCGGGTACTTCCTCTGCTTCTTCGGGTACTGGAAGCTCTGTCTCCTCGACAACTGGTTCAGTCTCTTCCTCGCCGTTTACGGCTTCATTTATGTTCTGACCGAGATGCTCGAAAGCCTGGCCTGCCTTATCGGTATTTATATTGCACGAAGCGATGAGTGCGACAGATGTAGTAATAGCCGCAGCTGCAAGTATATTTCTGATCTTCCTGTTCAACATATATGTGTCCCTCCATACTTCCATAAAGACAAAAAACCGGAACGTATACCTTAATTATACGTTCCGGCTAATATTTTTATGTTTCAACTTCGAGTCAATTTACGACTGCCAGTGCCGTCTCTTCCTCTGAGTCTTCAGTCTCCTCCTCAGGGACAATGATGTCGAAGTCTTTCTTTCGCCAGCGAAGTACCGATGCGGCAACGCCGACTACCAGAAGGAATGATCCCGCGAATACGAGTACCATATCGACAAAGAGATGTACGTATGTGATCTGACATGCTCTCTCCCAGTAAGGCATTTCGTAGCCGTTGAGCTGTACCGACGTCTCACCGAAAGGGATCATGTAATCCCATACCTTGAGGACTCCGAACCTCTCCGTATTACTTAATACATAATACTTGGGATTCGTCTCGGTATATCCGGGAAGCACCGACTTGATATCCGTATTAGCTACGCCTTCAACGATCTCGGGGAGCATTACCTCATAGCAGGAGATCGCAAGAGCCGTAGGCGTACTGCTCGATGTGGATGATGACGCATCAGACGCACTTCCGGTTGACGCACCGCCCGGTGCTGCAGCAGTAGCATCCGCAGGAGCTGCAGACATGGTAGAGAGCTCATCTGCCACGAGCACCTCAAGAGCATTAAAGTAGATATATGCTCTGGGCTCGAGCGCCTCGACCTCACGGTCGATCGAGCTGTCATATTCCCTTACTACACCGCTGACGATGAACTCATGACCGTCTAAGACGATCCTTCTGCCCGTGATGTCATATGACTTAAAGAGTCTCCATGCGAGTGCATCGTTCAGGACGATCTGGTCGGGATCGACACACCTGTCCTGAAGGAATCCGCCCGACATGTAGATGAACGGGTGGAACAGTCCGTAGTTACCGCCTACCGCTACGATCTGAGCATCGATACGGTCAGAGTCCTTGGGCTCTCCATCGAGATCGGCACGATAGACCGATGTATCGAAGAATGTCGAGTATGCATCTTCCCATCCTCTGGGAGATCCGTCATCCGTAAGGCCTGCAGACTTGCCGCCCTTGGATGAATCGACGATGCCCTGAAGTTCTTTTCTCATGGTAGCGACATCTGCTCTGGTGATGGAGACATCGGCGCCCGAGAGAAGTACCGGTAGCGTTCCCGTACTCCTTACGCCTCTTGCGAATACCGAAAGCTGTCTGTATGAGACATTGCTCTCCTGGGACCAGATGTCCGCCATATACTGCTCGGGCCTGTTGTCGATCAGGATGTTATATCTGATTATGCCCGTAGCTATAAGTGCGACTGCGATGATCAGGATCCAGAACGGTGCGCTCAGAACGAATCGCTTAAAGCGCCTCACGTTCAGGGTACCCGTATCGAGCCAGTATTGTTTAAATGCATCTTTGAATGCCATATTATTCTGCCTTTCACTCCGTTAGTATCAGCTCTGATCCGAAGAATAGTCTTCGAGTCTTACTCTGTCACCGTTATGGAGCGGCTTCTCACTTCTGGTGACGATCATACCCTGATCGATTCCTTCACCTGAGATAGCGCAGAGTGTTCCGTCTGTCTTATCAACTGTTACTGATACACGTCTTACTACGTACTTATCTCCGAGAGGTCCCGAGGACTCGATGATGACATATACATATGTACCTGCATTGTCCTCACCTACGGCACTGCAAGGGATAACGTGCTCATAATCCGCATTGGATCTGCCTGCAGTAACTGTGAGCTGAAGGCCGGGCCAGATGTCATAGCCTTCGATAGAGCACTTAACGATCCTCTTCTCACGGGGATTTCTCTCGTCGGGATGAACGTTCGTTACGATACACTTCTCGATATAACCGTCATTGGGAGTAAGCTCCGTACCGGTATCGAAAGTAGATGCAACGTCAGCATCGAAAGAGAATGTTACGGAGTATGTACTTTCGGGAGGTATGATGACCATGATGACCTTATCTTCCTCCATCTTCTCGCCGTCGGAAACAGCAAGGGAGTATACAGTTCCGCTTATGGGTGCAACGATCTCCGTAGCTGCTGCGGCTTCTTCTGCCTTTGCGATCTTCTCTTCGAGTTCCTCGATGAGCTCAAGGCGGTCAGCGACTGCATCCGCTGTCTGAGCAGCAGTAACGTTAGCCTGTGCCTGCGCATTGGAAAGAGATGTTCTTGCTGAATCAAGGCTGGTCTGTGCTCTGTTTACCGCAGTCTGTGCATCGGATACCGAGGGGAGCTGCTCTGCTGCAGTGATGGTAGCCTCCGCATCTGCGATCTCGGCCTGTGCCTCTGCAAGATCTGCACTTGCGCTGTCCATTCTTGCCTGAGCTTCATCTCTTAATGCCTCGGTAGCATCTCTCTGAGCTTCAAGAGCTTCGAGCTGTGCCTGAAGTTCTGCGATCGTATCTGTTCTGGGATCCGTAGCAGCAGCCGTTGTCTCGGATGTCTCTGTCGTCTCATCCGTCGGTAAGGTCTCTTCGGGAGTCTCGGGTACGGGTGTAGGAGTAGGTACTCCGAGATTGATGAGCGTATCGATCTGTGTCTGCGTGCTCGTGATATCTGCTTCGATCTCGGAGATCGTCGCATTGTAATCCGCTACGCTTGCAGCCTCGGCATCTACGGTAGCCTGAAGGCCGGGTACCTGAGAGCTGTATGTATCGATAGTATCTTCCGCATCGGAGATAACGGAATCTCTGTTTCTTGCTGCATCAAGAGTCGCATTTGCAGTATCGAGATTATCCTGAGCGAGGTCGATCGCAGACTGTTCTGTCGTGAATGAATTATCGGGAGCGGGACTCATCTCATAGTCACGCTGTGCACGCTCTGCTGTCTGAAGCTGATCCCTGAGGGTCTCAAGAGCCTCATCCTCGCCTTCTTCCAAGGGCTTTAACGAGACGAGCGGATCACCTGCATCAACATGATAGTAATTACCGACCAGTACATGATCGATCTCTCTGTTCGCGATAGACTTGATGTCCGTCTTAAGATCCGGGGTGATAGTACCCGTCGCACTGTTAGTGGACGAAAGGTTACCCCTTACCGCATTCTGACCTATTACCTTAGGTATAGTGGCATTCATGATCGTATTAGAGAAAAAAGTAAGGAGTGCCAGTATGGCTACGAAAGAGACTATCGCTCTTACTACCCACTTTCTGTTTTTCTTTCCTGCTGCCATTTTTATATCTCCTCTCAATTTTTCACTTACTTGACTCCGGATCTCGATATTCCTTCGACGAGGTATTCCTCACCCCAAAGGAAGATCAGGAGCGGCGGTATCATGTACAGTGCCGAAGCCGCGAACGCGATACCTATCTCTGCTTCGTTTATCTGTGACAGGAATACCGAGAGCGGCTGCTTATCGACATCCGTCAAGAGAACGAGCGGTTGTTCAACCATGTTCCAATAATCTATGAATAACAGGATCAGGAGTGCGAATATGGCGCTCTTACATGTAGGAAGTGCGATCTTCGTGAAGATCTGCCACTCTGTGGCGCCGTCGAGCTTTGCAGCTTCGATATACGCAGACGGGATCTGTCTCATATACTTAGTCAAAAGGAAGATACTGAAAGTCGAGAATATACCCGGCAGTATTATCGCCCAATTGGTGTTCAGGATACCGAGCTTGTCGGCGATCATGTAGTTGGGAACGAGCGTGACCTGGAAGGGCATGAGCATCAGGATGACATAGGAGAAGAACAGTGCCTCTCTCCTCTTCCTCCTGTAACGCGCAAAGCTGTAAGATGCCAGGCATGCTACGATCATCTGACCTGCAACTATCGGAAGTACCAGTATGATCGAGTTCCAGAACTTAAAGAGGTAAGTCGGACTCATAAGGAGCAGGTTCTTATACTGATCTATACTTACGAGCTGAGGTACCAGCTTGAGCGAAGGTGTCTTATCAAGATAAGTAGCTCCGTTCTTCGCGTGACCCGAAAGGCTCTGGAAGATGACTCCGTAGTTATCCGCGATCTCTCGGGATGACATGAATGAATTAAGGAACGTATAGAAGATCGGGATGATCGCGAGTACACACACCGCGACGGCGATCAGAAGACATATACTGATCCTTATGGTCTTTGTGACCTTTCTTCTCTTTATGACCTTGGCGGAACGGATCTTCTCCTTTTTGAAGAATGCATCTCTTTGCTGCTCCGTCATGGACTCAAAGAATGATTCCGTCTTGGGTGTCTCTATATAGACGTGTCGTCTTGCGAGTGTGGCGGCTTTTCGCCTCTGCTGTCTTATTTCATTATCCATAAGATCACTCCTCCACATCCGCATCGAACTTGCCTTCTGCGTAGAAGAGACCGCCGACGATTATTATCATAACGATACACATGATTATCGCTCCTGCCGACAGCTTCGAATAATCGAGCTTGTGGAACTGGTTGTTCATGAAATGCTGGAGCATATAAAGCGGATCGTAAGGGTAGTCACCCGTAAGAAGATAGACTTCCCTGAATATCTTAAATGAGTTGATGAGCGACATGATCGCTACGAAGAATACCGTGGGGCTTAAGTAGTGCATCTTGATCGCGAAGAATCTCTTGAAAGCACCCGCTCCGTCCATCATGGCCGACTCGAGGATCTCGCCCGGAATATTGTTCAGAGCCGCCAGGAAGAGGACCATGTTATAACCTAAGTTCTTCCAGAGGAAGAGGATCAGTATTACAAGCTGTGCATAATCGGATTTGAGCCAGTCGATCTTATCCGCTCCGAATAGATGAGCAAGTCCCCATCCGTTCATTACACCGTTGTAGCTGAAGAATACCTGCCAGATGAGTACGACCGATGCAACGGGTACCATCATGGGGTTAAGAAGGATACTCCTGAAGATACTCTTTCCGGGAAGACCGGAATTAAGGAGCAATGCCAGGAGAAGTGAGATGATTACCGCGAGAGGAACCGCCATTGCGGCGAACTTCAAAGTGTTCAAAGATGCATCCTTGAACGCACCGTTCGTAAGTACTCTCTCGTAATTTGAAAAACCGATAAAATCAGTATTCGTGGATGACTTCTGAAATGATGTCTTGAGGAGCATCAGAAGAGGGAGAAAGAAGAATGTGATGACACCTGCAAGGCTGGGAGTCAGGTATCCCGTAAAGAGTGCCCATTCACCGAACTTTCGTCTCTGATGGAGCTTCTTCTTTTGCCGCAGGAGTGCAGCTCTGTTTGAAGGATCGAAAGTAACAGGCGTGATCTGATTTCTGGAAGGCTTCTGTTTACTCTCTTCCTTGTCTTTGGTTAGGTCAGTATATCTGCTCATGATTACCTTATTCCATTTAGTTTCTTTTTCAATACTCAGACGATGTCTTCAACTCTATTGTTGCACATTTTCTCGTTCTTTTTTTGACAGTTAGATTATATTCCAAGCACCCGTTATTTGTTCTAACAGTTCTGTAAGAAACTATTAAGAATGTCTTAAGAAGAAAAAGGGTAAAAAAGATCGCCTCCGGGGAACCCGAAGGCGATCGATGTGTTTAGGTTGTGAGGTCAGCTTATCCTCTTTCGTTGATGAATGTCTGAACTCTGTCTTCCATGATGACGATAACATCATCAAGTGTCTTCTGACCGGAGAAGTATGCAGGCATCTCTTCTCTGATGATGGACATTACCGCAGGGTCGATAGAGGAAACCTGGGAACAAGTCTCGATCATGCTCTCGAATCTGTCGATAGCGGAAGAATCAACGGGAGCCATACCCATCTCAACAAGCTCTGCATCAGTCATGTAGCGGCTGTAGTCTTCAACGTTCTTGTTATACGCGTCGATAGCTTCCTGAGCAGTTGTCTCATAAGCAGATATCCTTACGGGATTACAATAATCATATCTGCCGTAATCAGTCTGGATGTCTTCGGAAAGAAGTGTCTCAACGAATGCTACGCATGCTTCCTTTTCCTGTGTCTGAGCAGATACTGCAACAGAGCAGCTTACACCGATGATCGGGCCTCTTCCGTCAACAGTAGGAGCACCGAGAACGCAAGTGTCCTCGACCTTGCTCGAATACCAGTAGAGAAGGCTGGTGAAAGCGAGTGACTGCTGATATGTGGCAACAGCCTGCTCTTCGCCCATACCCATACCGGAATATACAACACCTGTATCATTACCTGTATCTACGGGATCAGTAATATTGTCGTTAACGTATTCTGCGAGAGCTCTGAAAGAATCATTATCGAAGCTTACCTTATCACCGCTCATGCAGTCTGCATTGATCATTGCGAGGCACTCGGTGAAAACGTCGAGCTGAGTGCGGCCGGTTTCTGCCTGGAAAGGATCTGTTCCGTTACAGGGACCGGATACGAAATCGCTGTATTCATCGAATGTGAAACCGTGCTGATCGCTTCCGACATCTGCTGCGTTTGCTACGATACCTGTGATACCGATAGTAAGAGGTACCTGGTAGAGTTTCTCGTCAACCTTAGCTGCATCGATAACATTGGAGAACAGACCGTCTGTGCTGATCTCTTCGCTCAGATTAAGGAGATAGTCCTCATTATTGAGCTGATAGAAAGATGAACCGTCGAGGATGATATCCGGACCGTCACCTGCGAGAAGGTCGATCATGAGCTGGTTGGAAAGCTCGGAAGTAAGCTCAAGCTCAGCGTCATCCTGATTTTCTTCATCGTACTCGACCTCACCGGACAGATACTTATCCGTTACGGAATACTTAGTATCAAGACGGATGAAGTAATCGGGGTTTGTATCGTTATAAGTACATACTGCTTCGCAGAGTGTGTAATCGAAATAGCCGAGTGTAGCAGCTACGAGGATCGTCTTGCCGGCGTTAGGATTGGAGTCGGCCTTTCTGAGGATAAAGATCTCAGTATCGAGCTCGTTGCCGCTTACGTAATAACCGTTACCTCTGTAAAGAGTACCTGTAAGAACGACCTGATCGTCAGTCATGGATACGATCGTAAGACCGTTCATTACATCGTAGCGGTTGATGTTGCAGTTATCAAATGAGAAGATCTGCTCCTTTGACTGTGAATCAAAGTCGAGCTTCTTGATACCCTTCTGATCGATAGTTACGTTACCGACACCGTCAACATAGGAAGCGTTGTAGATATCGTTCCCGAACCATGTTGTATCGCCGGAATACTCATCGATGGCACCGGTATTAAGATCGAATGTATAGTATGTCTCCTCATAATCGGCATCGTTTGCTTTGAAGAGGACCTCACCATCACCGAGATATACCATCTGGGAGATATCGTAGATAACTACTCCGGGAAGAAGCTGTCTCAAGTCGTAAGACGTAGATGTTCCGTCGGGAGTCTCTACGTTAAGGATATAAGAATAGTCTCCGTTCTCGCTCCAGAGCCAGACCTTGTTTACGGAATAACCTTCAAATACCTGAGTACCCTCGGAGTTTCCGGAAACATCATCATCCTCATCCATCTCTACGAGATTTGAAGAGACGAGATCACCCGTCCCCATATCGAATTCAAATTCTGCGGATACGGACTCTTCTTCGAATCCGTCTGTGGGAATACCGCCTGTTACGCTTGCTACAACGTTACCGTTCTTAACCGTGCAGCCTGTGATATACCACCATGCTGTGGGTTCATACTCATAATCACTGTCCCAGGAGTCGATGATAACGCCTTCTTCTGCGATTCCGCCTTCACCGATCAGCTCTTCGTCAGAAGCAACATCCTCGGCGTCTTCTGCCTCAGCATCTGCATCTTCTGCGTCCGCATCCTCAGCCTGAGCATCAGCTGCCTCGGCATCTGCGTCCTCGATATCCTCGGCTTCAGCATTAGGATCGTCAGCATCACCGTCAATAGGCTCAGCCTGATAATCATAGTAACCGGATGCGACTACGGCTTCACGGATATCGATGCTCTTAACGAGGTTACCGTCAAGGCTGTAGATATCGATATTATCAAAGCTGTAATCATCGGAGTTTACTTCCCAGGGATTGACATCCTCAGGCATGTAATAACTACCGGAAGTGTAATACGCAAGATTATTACCAACCTGAGCAACGAACTGCATATAGGAATACTCTATGCTGTCATCTTCCTTGTACTGTTCACCTACCTTGATCGTATCGACCGTATACCACGGAGCGTCATCAGGTACTTTCTCGTTGCTTCCCTTGGGCTTCTTGCTACAGCCTGAAGCCATGGCGGACGAAACGATCATTGTAGCGGCCATAGTACATGCCACGATCTTCTTTGCTTGTTTCATCAACAATTTCTCCTTATTCTGTTTTTATGTTAAACATATAACCAACGATCTGATTATATGTTAAAACCTTGCACTTGGTTCTAACACTTCTGTAAGAAAGTCTTAAAATTTCATTAAGATTGTGTTTTTCCTACCCGACTATAAGACGACCGAGAACCGCATTACGTTTCCTTTTTCACCATCTGACCGAAACCTGTGAACTCAGCATCTCGCCCGCTTCTTCGGCCGTGATCTCGCCTGCGGCATATGCATTTATGACATCGTTGCTCACCACGAGCAGATCATTATCGGAGTAATACATTCTTGTCGCGCTGTCGGTAAGTTTCTCAACAAGACCGAAAGCATATCTCGGGTAACGAAGTGAATTCTCGGAAGCGTTCCTGTTCACGGGAAGCCCGAACACGCCTCTTCTTTCTTCCTGTGCATCTACCGAGAGAAGATATGTCATGAACGACCAGGCGGCATCCTTATCGTCGCATGCCTGAGTAATACCCGCGGCATTGACTACTCCTATGGACGGAGTATTACCCTCCGAAGAAGGAAGTCCCATCCAGACTGAAGAATCGAGATATTGAGGGAAGTTCGACAGATCGTCCACATAGCATAACGAAGTGTACATAACACCCGTATCATAGTAGTAATAGAAAACGAGAAGGTCATCTTCGCTGTTACTCTCATAGCCCGAACTGAAGTTCAGGATATCCACAAATTCAGACCCCGAGAAATCCGTTGTCTCATTCGCAAGATCGACAAAATCCGTATAATGCGTACCTATAAGCTCGCTGAAGATATCCTCTCTGTAAAGGAAGTCGCCGAGCGGATCATAATCGTTCCAGTCCCCCGTGACCTTATCATCATACTCTGCGAAAGTGATCGACGTGACCGAGTAGTCATCCGAAGGCATGATATACATATCATCGGGATCATATTCGACTATACCGTCTACATAGTAAGTGAGCGGGATCGTATAGAGCTCCCCTCCGACCTCGGACAGCGAGAATATGTTGTTAAAGTAATCTTCTCTGTTAAGACCGTTCGTATCCGAATCGATATAACCGTTAAGATCCACGAAGAGATCAGAACTCTGAAACTGCGCCTGCATACCGTAAGTTATGACGACATCCGGAGCCGCTTCACTTTGTATGAAATTCCTGTAAGCATGGAATCTCAGGGCTTCGAGCTGATCACCGCTTATATCGAAAGTATCCTCATCGGCAAGATCGATAAGAGGAGCTACGCCTCTGGTAGTAATAAAGACGGGCCTTACGTAATAGGCAGTATTCGATCTGTTGAATGCTGCGATATTGGTACCTATGTCACCGTAAAGAGAATCAAAGATACCTACCGTGATCTCCTGCCTGCCCTCATAAGGGAAATCACAGGCGGTGATCCTGGCGGTAATGGCTTTCGGCTGAAGATCATAGTTTTCATCATTTACGCCGAACAATACGAGCGCACCGTCTTCGTCTATCCTGACGGGAGTGAGCGCCGACACCCTGGCGGCACTGACCATGCATCTGGCCCAATCGGCTACCATCGTAAATTCGGGAGAATCGGACTTCATATCGCCCTCGGATACCCTGTAGATACCGGTGCAGTCAGAGATGAACAAACCGCCGTCAGGATCGTTATAAGCCGTAACTCCTGCACTCAGATATGCGGGAACTTGATCATCCGATAATGTGATATCGTCTCCGTTCATATCCAGCATTATCGTTCTTTCTATACCCTGCACATTCATGAAGGATACAACGAGTTCGCTTTCGCTGACGCTTATGACATATAGCACGCTGAAAACATTCTCACCGGAGACATCATCCATGGAGATGACCTTATTATCCGTCCCGTTATCGAACACACAGAGGAATATACTTCCGAGCGGGTCTGAACCGAAGAATGAATCGTCAGTCGTCACGAGGACCGTACCTGCCTGAGTCTGCCATACGTCGGTCGTGACCAGACCTTCGTGGTCTATGAGATCTACCTCCTCGGCCTCCATCTCATCCGTATCGAGCCTAAAGTATCTGGTGTCTATCTGCTCTGTGTTGTAATCGTAGACATTGGACTCATAATATCCCTGACCGTTGACGACATATGTCATCGAATCCCCCGGATCCGTGGAATTCACTTCATTTATAGTGATAAGTGCCCTGTAATTACCTTCGAAAGGCTCCAGCACGCGCGCTCCGCCGAGCATCCCGTCTGCGGTCACAAAGGTATAACCGTTATCATCGATACCTGTGAATTTATTGTCTCTGAATATGTGATAGGAAGTGTTTACGCTCTCTTTGATCTCGGCCGTACACCACATCGAATATTCCGGTTGAACTTCTTCTTCGTTTGCCGAGCAGGAAGATAAGAGCAGCACGGAATAACCCGGTACGACCAGAGCAAACATAACGAGAACCACTGCGGTTGCCGCTTTCTCTATGACCTTACGGATCATACCATTCAAAACTCATCCTCCTCTTCCCGATCCCGCTGTACCGAAACGTTTTGCGGTCTCATGAGAGATGACGAATAAGACGCCGCGGTTGTTGCAATCACTCGGTAAGTACTATACTCCCTCTCTTCATCATCGCTGTAAGTATGATGGAGTTCTTGCTGCCGGCACGCCTTATGAGCATCCTTCCGTTATCGGATGCGAGCGATGCCGCTGCAGTACAAAGGTCGGCTGTCATCTTGGCTCCCGAGTATGTGGGATTGAGCGGAACCTTTACGGCCTTGATGAGCCTGCTGTCGAAAGAAGTCACATAGCAGCCGAGGCTTTCGGCGATCTTTCCTACCGCATCGGAATCCCTTGCGATATCGGATACGGCGATGGTAGCTACCGCTCTCGGATCGATCTCATGGTTTATAAGCGTATCGCGAACCGTCTCGACGGCATATTCGGCATCTGCCCTTGCCGCGATCTCAAGTCCCACTGCGATCGTCCTCGGTATGAGCACAAGGCACTTACCGTAGCTCTCGACCTCAGGGAGCGTCGAACAAGTAATGAATATCGAAGGCTCATCAGCCTCACAGGAACTTATAAATGCCTGACACAGTTCTCTCTTCTGATTGCTCCTGAAGATAAAGGGCGCATAGCTCATCGTGTCGAGCACGGGCTCCGCCATATGAAGCGGCATGTCGCTGTATACCTGGATCGAAGCGCCTTTCTTTATTGCCTCAGCCGTCTGATCGAGCAGATCCTGATCCAATGCGGTCATCTTATAATCCGTGACCGTCTTCTTGAGATCGGGAGCAAAGTCGGCCCTGTCATCAGGGGTCGAGAGCGGCTTACAGCCTATTATCGAGCAGATCCTGCTCAGTATATCGTGAGTATTGTATCCGACGGATCTTAATACTCCTGCGTATTTACCGTCAGGAGTCACCTGGATAACGGGGAATCTGATGTCTGCGGGATAGACCCTTTCGATCAGGATCTTTACTGCCGCCTCGGTAGGAAGCAGGAGCACAAGTGCACTGTCTGCGCGCTCATTACGATCACCGACCCAGCTTACGAAGTTCTCGCAGTCGGTTATCCATTCACCTTCGGCCTTGTCGAGCAAGTGACCGCCTGTCATCTTAGCCCTTTCAGAACGGGCAAAGCAGTACAAATACATAGGATCTTCCTCCCCGTAGAGGTTTACTATTTTTGATTTTATCACAGTGTTCGTATTTATCCGCGCAAATATTATAATTAATCGAGAAACTCTTTGTTCGGAGGATACGGATATGAATATTGTTATACTTGACGGCTCGGCGGCAAATCCCGGCGATATCACATGGGGCGGCATCGGAGACATCGGAAACCTCACAGTCTACGACTTCACAAGGCCCGAAGATCTCATCGAAAGAGCCAAGGACGCCGAGATCTGTATCACCAATAAGACAGCATTCCCGAGGGAAGTCATCGAGCAGCTTCCCAAGCTCAGATATATAGGCGTACTGGCCACGGGCTTTAATGTCGTGGACCTCGAAGCCTGCACCAAACGCGGCATCACGGTCACGAATGTCCCCGAATACAGTACTTTCGCGACTGCCCAGATGACGGTCGCACTCCTTCTCGAGATGACGAATCACGCCGGTGCACATTCTCAGTCCGTAAAGGACGGCGACTGGGTAAGATGCGAGCAGTTCTGCTACTGGAAGAAGCCTCTTACGGAGCTCTGGAACAAGACGGCAGTAGTCGTAGGATACGGAAAGATAGGAAAGAGAGTATGTAAGATCCTTGATTCTCTCGGAATGAAAGTCATCGCCGTTCCTCACCACATGCCTGCAGCTGATCGTGACGGCGATATAAGCTTCATGACTTTAGAGGAGGCACTCCCCCTGGCGGACATCATCTCACTTCACTGCCCGCTCACGGCGGAGACAAAGGCCATGCTCGACAAGGATGCCATAGCCCGCTGCAAGGACGGCGTGTTTATAGTAAATGCCGCACGCGGGCCTCTCGTTGACGAGGTAGCGGTCGCAGAAGCTCTTGAGTCCGGCAAGATCGCGGGATATGCGGCGGATGTCGTAAGCGTCGAGCCCATGCTCCCCGATAACCCCTTAAAGGATGCACCCAATACCGTGATCACTCCCCATACCGCATGGGCACCCCTCGAGACCAGAGTAAGGCTCGTAGAGATCGCAGAGGAAAATATAAAGGCGTACCTCGCAGGCTCGCCCGTTAATGTCGTGAACTGATACCGGCAGGCGCGGCGAGGAGTGTCTTAGCACCCTCCCCGGACTTTCGCTTCGAAGCCCCCCGGGCCGTCAATGTCGCTGTGCCTGTCGCTGTTTTACTCTGATCGAGCGACAATATTTGCGATTTTGAGCGAAAGTCGCTGAACGTGTCGCTGCTTTCGCCGCTTTGAGCGACACCATGAGCGACATTTAGCGGGCGCGACGCGGATAAGACTTTAAAGACACATGTCTCCGGTGACGTCTCCACTTTTTAAAATCGGAGACATTAGTGGAGACATTTCACATAAAAACAGATGAATTTGTCTCCACTGTGGTCTCCATTTAGAAAAAGTGGAGACATGGGTGGAGACAGATGGTTAGCTGCCGGCTTGGCAGATTGAAGATCTCGAAAAACAAAAAATCCCCTAAAAATATTGAAAGCATCCCGAATGTATTGCAATCGGGATGCCCTCAACATGGAATAAGGGATAGATATAGAAAATTGTCAATTACTAAAAGGATATTTCATCCTTGTGACTTGAATTATAAAGACTATTCTTCGAATAATCAACCGCAAAAATGATAAACAAACGATGAATTGTTTATAAAACCCTATTTTTATGTCTTATTTCTGGTCTTCTTTGAACTGTTTGACGAACCCGCAGGACGCAATGATCAAAAGAAGCACTCCCGGGACGAAGATATCGGGCGGAAGCTTAGTGCCTTTAAATACAATTTCTCCGATCTTGTCAGACAAACCTGATATGAAAGGGATCATGAATATGTAAGGCAGGGTCACCGTGGTTATCATCTTGGCTCCGGCGACGGCAGTAAAGAGCATTATCGCCGCCTTCTGAAGGAAAAAGACTGCCAGTCCGACGACAAATCCGATGCCGAGACCGATCGCCCAGTTCTTGATCGATGACTCGGCATAGCCGTTAACGAACCAGTACGCGATACCGATCGTACAGATCACGATGATCGCTTTCTTATAAAACGCGAAAGCGACCGATCCGATACCGATCGTAAAGACTCCGACTATCACCCAATAGAGCGCGGGAGACAGCGTGGCAAGGACATCAGATGCAACGATATTACCAAGAGCAAAGCCTATTGCGGCTCCGATCAGGGTCACGCTCAGCCTGAAGAAGCGATATCCGTATCCGCATACCACAACTCCGGCGATAAGTATCAATAATGAAGGCAGATAGCCCGACATACCGGTCAGATCCATATCTCACGACACTCCTTTAGTATCTCTCCAACTTCTGCGACCGTGGAAGCACCGCAAAGCTTCACCTTGATCGACGCAGCTCCCGGAAGACCTTTGATATAGTGAGGCATAACGCTCCTCATCTCCTTAACGGCAGTCACTTCGCCGATGTGTTCGGCCGTTCCGACGAGCTCACGCATAAGCATATCATATTTTTCTTGATTGGAAGGTTCGTCAGGAAGAGCTTCGCCGTCAAGATACGCCCTGATCCGCTTGAAGAGCCACGGGTTACCCATCGCAGCACGTCCGACCATTATGCCGTCAGCGCCCGTCTTCGAGAGTATCTCCCCGGCGCTCTTCTCATCCTTAACGTCGCCGTTGGCAAAGAACGGGACGCCTTCCGCAGCAACGGCTTCTCTCATAAGGGCCAGCGCATCCCAGTCGGCACTTCCTCCGTACATCTGCCTTGCGGTCCTTCCGTGAACGCATACCATCGCAGCGCCCGCCTGAGCGATCCTTCTTACGAATTCAACGCTCTCGTCAGAGAAACGATCGAAGCCTATCCTCGTCTTGACCGTAACGGGCTTATCGTACTCTGCCGCTGTCTTTACGGTCTCTCTTACTATCTGCTCGGCGATATCGGGAGTCTTCATGAGACCGCTTCCGGCGCCTGTCTTTACCACCTTTGTAACGGGACATCCCATATTGATGTCGATAATGTCAACGGGCGCGAGCCTTGGATCTTCCATCATGATCTTTATCGCTTCCGTGAAGTCCTTAGCCTCGCTGCCGAAGAGCTGAATGCATGTGATACCTTCCGCCGCAGGGTCTATCTCCATATAGCGAAAGCTCTTGCCTATGCCGTTATAAAGGATCGACCTTGCACTCACGAGTTCGGTCGGAGCATACGAAGCTCCCTGCTCGACACAGAGCCCGCGGTAAGTAACGGAGCTCGTTCCCGCCATAGGCGCCAGGCACACGGGGGTCCTGTCAAAAGTTATCTTTCCTATATTCATCTGGCCAGTATACCGAAAAAATGAGAATCGTAGAGGAACATCGCGAGCATCCCGAGTCCCGTTCCGAGGATCATCGAGAAGAATACATCAGTAAAGAAATGAACTCTCAGATAAAGCCTTGAGAGCGCGATAAGAGCCGCATAGATAAGTGCGATCGCTCCTACGTCGGGGTTCATGTAGAAGAACACCGTAGCAGCCGCGAAAGACGCGAGCGTATGACCTGACGGGAACGAATAGTCCCAAGGCTGCTTTATCAGGAGCTTATAGTTCTTGTGAAAGAAAGGCCTGCTCCTCTTGGCGATATTCTTTATGAGGATATTGCCTATCATGATCGAAAGCAGGAGTGCGATCAGGATGCCGTAACCGATCCTGGATCTCTCATCGTTATGTTTGCTCGACATAAGGAGGATAATAGCGGTAAAGATCCAGATGAGTCCGAGGTTACCCGTACTCGTGATAGTTACCATGATCTTATCCATCATCGGAGAATAGAGGGTGTCGTGGAGCAGATCGAGATTCTTGAGCTCGAGCATACAATATTTGCCGACTTGCTTGTCGACTTCATTTTGAGCCTGCTGAGCAAGTTGCTGTCCCTGTCTTGCTATTTCCTGATGATCGATGATTATCCTTTTCATACGGAAGTATTGTACCACTTATGCGCGTATTAACGCGTTTTTAATTATAATTATTATAAAATTCATACACATTGATGCTTGAAAATATCGCCCCTTAATACGAAAATACTATTCGGTAGAGAGGTGTTTTTATATGAAAGATTGCTTGGTTTACTTTTTCACGGGATTTCTCGACAGCGGAAAGACTTCTTTCATCTGCTCCTGGACATCCGAAGATAATTTCAGCGATAAGAAGATAGTAGTACTCGCAACTGAAGAAGGCGAGGAAGAATATACTCCCGAAAAACTCGGACGCGACGATGTCATCGTAATAACCGTAGAGCCCGACGAAGTCGACAAGGCTCTGATGTTCGACATTGAAAAGAAGCATAAGCCCGATGTCATCTTTATGGAATGGAACGGTTCCGTCTCCCCTTCTGAGTTCTTCGAAAAGGTAGACGTACCCAGAAGATGGGCACTCGCCGCTGCTCTCGTAATAGTAGACGCATCTACATATTCCGAATACTACAGGAACATGCAGACGATCTTCGCGGATTACTACCGCTACTGCGATAACGTTATCTTCAACCGAGTAGACCCCGAGGTCAATAACATCCCGAAGCTTCGCGGATCCGTTAAGTCATTGAACCCCGGCATGAACATCACCTTCCTCGGCAACGATAATGAGATGATCGACATAGGAGACCACCTCCCCTACGATCTCAAAAATAACCCCTGTGTTATCGATCCCGACGACTTCGGTCTTTTCTATACAGATGCTCTCGATAATGTCGAAAGATATAACGGCAAGGTCGTAACGCTCGTCGGTCAGGCAGTCGTCTTCCGCGAATTCAAAGGCCGCGCTTTCGCTTTGCAGCGCCAGGCATATACATGCTGCGCAGACGATATCGGTCAGATAAATCTCCTGTGCTTCCACGAGCACGGCTCCGGATTCCCGGTAGGTCAGTGGCTCAAGGTAACGGGACGCATCCGCTACTTTGAAGACAAGCAGCGTGACGGATCTCCTATCGCAGTTCCCTGTATCGAGGTCGATGACTACGCGATAACAAGTAAGCCCGAAAACGAGATCATCTATTTCAGCTGATCCGCCGAAAGGTAACCGAACGTGTTAACAATTAACAGAAAGAAGGAATATATATGGCAACAAAAGTAGACATTTTCTCAGGTTTCTTAGGTGCCGGAAAGACAACGCTCATCAAGAAGCTCATTGCTGACGGCTATAACGGACAGAAGATCGTCCTCATCGAGAACGAATTCGGTCAGATCGGCATCGACGGTGGCTTCCTTAAGGAGTCAGGCATAGAGATCACTGAGATGAACTCAGGCTGCATCTGCTGCTCCCTCGTAGGTGACTTCGGAACAGCATTAAAGGAAGTTATCGACAAGTATGCACCCGACCGTATCCTTATCGAACCCTCAGGTGTAGGTAAGCTCTCTGACGTAGTCGCTGCAGTAAAGAAGGTCGAAGGCACCGAGATCTGCGGAACAGTAACGGTCATCGATGCATCCAAGTGCAAGATCTACCTCAAGAACTTCGCTGAGTTCTACGAGAATCAGATCAAGTATGCAGGCACTATTATCCTCTCAAGAACAGGTAATATCCGTCAGGAGAAGCTCGACACTGCAGTAGAGCTCATCAAGGGCATCAACGACCATTCTCAGGTCATCACTACTCCCTGGGAGCTCCTCTCAGGCGTACAGATCCTCAAGGCTATCGAGAGCCCCATCACGGCTGCAGACATGGCAGCTGCTCTCCTTGAAGCAGAGGAGCACGAGCATCACCACCATCACCATGATCACGACCACGAGGATCACGATCACGAACACGAGCACGGTGAGGACTGCACATGCGGTTGTCACGACCATGACCACGAAGAACATGAACATCACCATCATGACCATGACGAACACGATCACGATCATGAACATGAGCATCACCACCACGACCATGATCACGGCGAAGGATGCACATGCGGTTGCCATGACCATGACCACGAAGGTCATCACCACGCTGACGAAGTATTCGACAGCATCGGATTCGAGACATCAAGATCCTTCACAGAGGAAGGCATCAAGGCAGCTCTCGAGAAGCTCGACAACGGAGATTACGGCATGATCCTTCGTGCCAAGGGTATCGTCGCAGGCGAAGACGGCAAGTGGATCCACTTCGACTACGTACCCGGCGAGGCTGATGTCAGAACAGGCGCCGCTGATGTAACAGGTAAGCTCTGTGTTATCGGCGCACAGGTCGACAAGGATAAGGTCAAGGAACTCTTCGGTCTTTGATATAACTTTTCAAGATGAATACACAAAGCCTCCCGAGATCACCTCGGAAGGCTTTTGTTATGAACGGATACTGACATTTATATTCTTAATCAGATCATCTCCACTCGATATTCACTCTTACGATCTCACCATTCCTGACTTCAATGGGGAATAGTAATCCGCTACACTGATACCATCCGTTGGAATAAAGGGCGGGAACATACGAGTCTCCGGAATGAACATACCACCAATAAGAATCCAAAAGCGGATTACCGGTCGGGACCTGATCTGCGTACTCGGGAAGCTCGACCAAGATATCAAATGCATCCGTTACCTCACATGAAGGAGAGACAGGTAATTCAACGACATATCTTGGTTCAAAGTAAGGGCACGAGTCCTGGCACAGTACAAAAGTATCGTTATCCCCGATACCGGTATAGGGATGAAGATGACAAGAATCAGTCAGACCGATATACATTATCTGCTCTTCCCCGTTCTGATCTGTCTCAGTCCCGATATCGGTAACAGTCAGCTCTCGACCATTCACCGAACATCCGATACTATCACCTACCTGTAGCGATTCGGCAAAATCTCTGTCAAATGTGACAACCTCGCTTACATACATATACAATCTTGTCCCGTCCTCTGACATCGCTATGATACTTCCGACATATGTACCGTCAGCAAGGCTGTCCGGATATTCTGCATCTCTAAGTACACTCGAACTATAATCCATCGCTATCAGACAAGGGAACCTTTTTAACTCATCATATGTGAGTGCCAAATCAGCTGAATAGTGATAATAAGTCGGAACTGTTGTTTCAACCATTTCTCCGTCGATTACAATATATGCTTCAGTAGTGTTGTCGCCAAATACTTCCAATAACCAATAATCATCATTGTCGCTACTCATGGAAAAGATGATATATCTGTACTCTCCCGGAGCAGATGCCTCCAGTTCATCTACAAATCCCATTATTATCGGATACTGATCATCATCTGAAGTGATAGGATCGCCTGTGGGAGCAGGTGTCGGCGTAGGAGTTGCCGTCGGTCTCGGAGTAGGTGTCAACGTAGGCCTGGGTGTAGGTGTAGGTGTAGGTGTTGCCGCCGCTGTTGTCTCAGAGACTGTAGTCGTCTCTTCAGTTATTGTTGTCTCTTCTGTCGTCTCCTCAACTGGCGCCTTGCCGCAGGATGTGAGCATTGCTGTCGCCATGAGGATCGCTAATATCTTTGTCTTCTTCATAGGTTTATTCACTTTCTCAGCCGAGTTCTGCGAGGAGCGCATCGGCCTGCTCGATATTGGAAAGTTCGATATCTGACATTACGCTGTAGTCAAATTCTGATTCGGGGATCACGGGCTCATACCAGGAACATGATTCGAACCAGAACTGGAGCAAGGGATCATCGAAGATGACTCCGTAGGATGCCAGATAAGCATTACGTGATACGTAGGCAGAGAATCTCAGGGATTCGTCGACATCGTACTGATCCGCGTCATCCGGCATACCAAAATTGACTCCTCTGCGGTCGATCGCTTCAGTTATACCTTCACGGAGCATATCGGATGATACCTCATTGTCTGCGCTTCCGTATGTGATGATATTCCTGGTATTGTGATTATTGAGGATACGATAAGTACCGTCACCGTTAGGAGCCATGACAGCTATCGTTCCAGTATTAAAGACCAATCCGCCGCCTGCCTCCGAATTACCGAATACCAGGATGACGTTACCGTCTTCAAGTTCCCTTCCGGAGATACAGTCATACGCTGGGATACCGCCGTTGGTCATGGGACCGAATACGACATATGTCTCGCCGTTATGACTCTCTGAGATACCAAGAGGATTAGAAAGCTCGCTGTTCGAATAACCCGTGAACTCCCTTATCTGAGCATCGGCAACAGAGGAAGGCGTAAGGTATGCGATACCTTCGTCCTCGGGACCGCCAAAGACATATCCGTCGTACTGAAGCCAGCCTGCATCGATATAAGGGTTACAGTCACGGGGGTCGCTATACGACGTATATAACCAGGCAGGACGGAAGTTAAGACCATTGTCCGGAATAAGATAGTACGTAGAATCTCCGATCCTTTCCATCTCCTCCGCAGATTCGGGAAATTCCCAATACCAGTCGGTAAAGAAAAGATTCGTAAAACCCTGAAGCGTATCGTCACTCATCTCGTTGAGCGACAGGAAATCCTTTTCCGACTCATCATCGAAAGGATCTGCAAATCTCGCGGTACCATCCCTGGGGATAGGTGTAGGGGTCGCCGTAGGAAGGGGTGTGGGAGTAGCAGTAGGCCTCGGTGTAGGCGTTGCCGCAGTCGTCTCCGCGACTGTAGTTGTTGTCTCTTCCGTAGTCACTTCGGTCTTCTCCTCTACGGACGCCTTGCCGCAGGATGCGAGCGCAACGGATGCTGTGAGTAACAGTGTAAGTACTTTTCTCTTTTTCATTATCCTGTCTCCCTTATTTATTCATGATCTACCCAATAGCCGTAAGGATATCCGGTGCCACCGTCACCTGCGTCTACAGTTGCTTCGTCGACTGGACCCAGATACATTCCTGCCACGAGATGGGCATCTTCATCGGTTACCTCGTAATACCACATATGGTCATTGATCTCACTTAATTCATTATCGAGACCGATCCTGTCGAGATAAAGATCAAGACCGTAGATCATATCGGGATCCGCACCATGATCCTCGGGATACTGATAGTATGCTTCTCTTGAAGTGATCTCGCCGTTCTCGAAATAGTACTGATATCCCATATGATCGTCGCTACCCATACCGGGAGTAACAAATGCAGAAGTATACCGGAGCTCGCCGTCTGATACTTTGAGTTCATACGCACTGCATATGGAACCGTCTCCGAAGACGGAGAATCCCGCGATCGAAGTTATGAGGATATTCACATGATCACCGCGATCGACCGTATAGATATTTATCGCTCTTCCGAGAGGACATAAGGACTCAAAACCATCCATGCACTGATCGCCGTTGATATAGCCGTGGTTAGCCTCATCATCACCTGTAATGACCATCATCGCAAAGTCATCAGTGATACTTACCTCACCGTTATCCGTCTCACAGAGAAGGATGTGAAGCCTGTAGAAATGTTCCGAAGTAACTACACTTAATGTATGCGGATCATCAGCCAGGGGATCTACCCATGCCTCTTCGACCATTACGGGAACGATCATGTCATCATCTCCGTCACTGTCAAAATCATCGATCACATATGTTATGGCACCCGTGAGGCTCAGCTCGGAATCGACCGTCATAGATGAGCCGTCATAGTAGATATAGAACTCGTCAGGTCCGAGAGGCGACTGTCCCAGTGTCTCAAGGATATGATTCTCATAATAATTTACGAGGTTATCTCTGTCCGAAAGTGAACCGTCTGTCGGCATTACATCGGGAAGTTCGGGTTCGATGATCTCGGGAAGCCCGTTATCTGAAGCAGGATCGTCCTCGGAAGAAGGAGCAGGCGTAGGTGTAGGGAAAGGCGTGCAGTAAGCAGGAACGGGCTCAAGGCACGTTGTATCGCTGCCGCAATAGAACTTCATGGCAGGTCTGACACCGAGCTCATCAGTGATAGATCTTCCGACAAGATCCTTTTCGCCTGTCGTCGAACAGTAGTCGGCTCTTTCGTATGTTCCTGCGGGAGCATAGGATCTGAGCCACCATTCGCAGCTTGCCTCTTCCGTTTCAAAACGTGTTTCGTATTCCGAAACTTCATCACGTCCGAGAAGGAAGACCATATCCTCGTTCGGGATATCGGGATTGGAATAACCGGGCACTTTTTTTATACGAGCTCTCTCGTCATCCGTAAAGCAGTTCGTATAAAAATCGGTATTGAGCCATACTCTGATATCCGAATCAGCCCATGAAGTAAAGGTTCCGTCTGCCGCATAAGGCATCGTCGTCACTACGTCGCGTGTTACGACGATACATGTATTTCCCGATCTTGAGAGTACGACCCATTCGATCGGCTCTCCTTCATATGTTCCGTAAGTAAATTTCATACCCTGCGAAAGGTCTGCGTACATTTCCTCTTCAGGAACTTCTGCTACATATCCTACGGGAGTGATCGTAGGAGAAGGTTCAGTTACGACCGTACTCCTTGTTGAAGTAGTCGCAGGTTCCTCATAAAGTGTAGTCTCCTCGGCAGGTGTCTTACCGCATGATGCGAGCAGCATCGCTGCCGCCATTATGATCATGATGATATTTCTTTTCTTCATATAGTCCTCCTATATCAGATCATCCCTCTGATAACCTAATAGACGAAAGGCCCCGCCCCATGGTTGCATGATAAACGAAAAATATTTTGACAATCAAAAAGTCCCGACCGGAATACCGATCGGGACCATATTTTTCAATGGGTTTCAGCAATCGTGCCAGGGCTCGTGCTGATGAGGATTTATCGAGATCAATACGACTTCACCGTCTACTACTCTGATATAGAGTTCAGGGCGGTACCATACATCATCTTCCTGAAGTCTGTTGTCGAGATCTCCTATGCTGTCGTAGTATTGAACCTCATTCTCGTTGATACGGATGCCGTACGGTCCGTACGGAGATACGTTATCTACGATCACCACGTCGGGAGATATCGAAAATTCAGAAGTACCCGCGGGAGAGACCGCCAGACAGCCGATATCATCCATGAGATAATATTCGCCGTTCTCCTGCAGTTCGAATTCAAACGAGATCATGTTGCCTGAATTGATCCATACCGTACCGCTTGCCGCGCTGTAATCAAGAGTATCTATCACCACTCCACCGTCGAGGACACCACCTACTGA
Source organism: Ruminococcaceae bacterium KH2T8 (assembly GCA_900111435.1). Classification (NCBI taxonomy): domain Bacteria; kingdom Bacillati; phylum Bacillota; class Clostridia; order Eubacteriales; family Oscillospiraceae; species Ruminococcaceae bacterium KH2T8. The sequence continues at coordinate 372,280 of FOIY01000004.1, read as the reverse complement.
GAGCGATTCGATATATTCCTGTGAATAAGGAACTATCTCACTATATGTAAATGTACCTGTCAGTCCGTCTTCCGAGAACGAATAGTCCGTAACGATATAAGCTTCATATTCATCGTCGGAAGTAATGAACGTGCCATCAGGCTCGGCAAGATCAGGGAAGGGATCGGGCATCGAAGGCTCCGAAGAGGAAATAGTAACGGCATCAAGATCGGAAATATCCTCGATCTCGGTATCGATATCGATCGAATCCTCCGAAACTGCAGCTAACGCTGCCGATGTCTCCGCAGCAGTAGTCTCGATCACGATCTCAGTTGTCTCCGTTGTAGTTTCTAACGATGTCTCAATACTTGCGGCTGTAGTCTCTTCATCTGCTCCGGGCATTTCCGTCGCGGATGCGTAACAAGCCGTGAGCATCAGCGATACAGCCGGTATAAGTGCCATGATCTTCCTCTTCTTCATAATTCCCTCCGCGCCTGACCTGACAGGTCATCTGTGATAACTTATTAGACGGAAGATACGTGAGCATGGTTGCATCAGAGGAAGAAATAGATGAATTTAGCATACCAGGGCATCTTCTTCGAGAGAGTATCGGAACTCCTCCTCATTGCCCTTATCAGAGTCTGAAGCTCTTTGTCGGTTATCTGCTCATTGCTGAATGCAGCCTTCTCCGCGATAGCAGTCGCGACCTTCGGCTGACCGCAGCCTATTATCTTATTCTTAAATACATAATAACGATAATGAGCAATAGCCTTCTCGTTATTAGTCGCCCTGCTGAACTTTCTCTTCCAGTATCCGACATAGATAAGTCTACCTAGAGCGAGCAGCACTGCTACACCGAATGCGGAGCCGACTGCCGTTATTACGGAATGCCATGGAAGATCGGAGAACTTCGTATCCGTATCCGTGGCCGTACCACTCTCGCCTTCACCTGCCGATGCGCTGCCGTCGGAGCCCGTATCTCCCGATCCGTTATCGCCCGATGTCGCAGCAGGTCTTGCTGTCGTAACAGTAGTCTCTTCCGAAGTCTCGCTTTCAGTCACGGAAGGGTCGCTCTCATCCGCAGATGTATCGGAAGGAACAGTCGTATCGACTACACTGATCTGCGAGGGATCGGATACATCTATCGCGCTCTCGAATTCGGGATAGAGATCCGTGAGAGCATTAATATCATATCTTCTGGCGGCACCCGCATTACCGGGCGTCGAATCTCCCATGATCCATCCGAATTCCGGGATAAAGACTTCGAACCAGGCATGGGAAGTCTTTGAGTCGACCGGGATCTCCTGATTAAATGAGATACCCGATACGATATAGCCGTCGACATATCTTGCCGGCACGCCGATCATACGAAGCAGGATGACCTCCGCCGTTGCATAGTGAACACAAAATCCCGTATCGCTCTCGGTCAGGAACCAGGTGACGAAATCAGCACCTTCGGGCGGATAATCCGTGTCGGCATCATAAGGATGAATGCTCCTGACAAATTCGGTAACTGCTCTTATCTTATCGGCCTCCGACAGCTCGAGCTCGCCGTTCAGGATCATCATGTACCAGTCGGGGAGCACCCCGCTTTCGATCAGGGCTTCGCGTGTTTCATCGGGCACCTGAAGGTTCGTTCCGTAAACATAGTCATTCAGATATTCATCGGAATAGACATCTCCGACCCGCGTTGGAACGCATCTGAACTCATAAGGATTTATCTCATCGTATGAATTATAGGGATTGATCGGATCTATATCATCCGTATAGATCTCCCTGTCCTCTACGGAAGAAGGATAATCGTCAACCATACAAAAGTCGGTATAGTAAGGCGTGAGGACCAGAGGATTGTCGCTGTAATAATCGATCCTCATTCGATACTGGGCCTGATCCTGAAGAACGAAAGCGTCCTCCTTGAATACCGGCATATCGATATCAGTAGCGGTCCACACATTGTCCTCGTATGTATCCTTGGAATCTTCTTTCAGATATAAGCATCCGAGTGTCGAGAGTTCCTCTGGACCGTCGTAGTCGCGGTTGATGGCGAGCGATACCGAACAGACTCTGTATGCGAGCGGGTCAAAGTGTCCGACGGTTGAAAGATCCGTATCTTCTCCCGCGAGACTGTCTATCGTACTTGCTACGGTAGCAACCACCTCATCTTTGCTCCTGCCGCTCTCGGCCAGCTGCAGCACTTTATTGAGCCATTCGTTGGAGCCGTTTGACAGATCAAGAGCTATGCTCCTCAGGCTTTCGATATTCTGCTTGGCAAGTTCATCTTTCTTATATCCCTTCTGGGGATAGATCGCTCCGAGTGACAGGATAAAGATCAGGAGCGGCAGTGACAGTTTTAAGATAGTGCGGTCAGATAATGTGGTATTCCGACTTCGCGATATATGTACGATCAGAAGAAGGATCACCGCGGTAAGGAACACTTCACATGGGAGCTGATCCGGTACGCGATATACGAGCGCTACCGCACAGAGGAAGTAAGGAAGGTTAGGTATCAGTGCCCAAATGACCTTCTTTCGCTTCATGATCGCATAACTCGTAAACGAGATCGGGATCAGGCTCATGAGGTTCATGACTATACAAAGAGAGAAGAATCCGATCTTGGAATATTCGACATCGAGGGGCATCTCAGATAAGGAGAACTCACCTATGTAATAAAGAAGTGTCGATAGACCGTATGCGGTATAAAAGAAATCGCAGCATATGAGCAGCGTGACCAGTATCGGCGTTGCGATCAGCATCACCGTGGATATGACCTTATTGGCAAGTGAATATGCATAGGAATATCCGAAAGAGAATACGATCGCGAATATAAAGAGATTCGATACCGATACTTCAAGATCGTAACAGGAAATCATCATCCATGCCGGACTTACGACGAGAAGTGTCGTGACTACGATCGACAGGAGGAGCTTCGGGATATCGGGATAGAGGGAATTACCTTTATCTGTCATATCAGGTCCTCCCCGCGACGCGCATATGAAGTATGCTCGTTACCGTATCCTCGAGATCCTGTCTGTTCTCGATATCAAAGCTCACTTCCTTTTGAGAGCGGCTCCTTATCTTGATCCTGTGGGATAATTCACGGTCGATACAGTATGCGGATGTATACATCATCTCGCTGAGCTGCTTATCGAGATATTCACGGTCATCAGTCAGATCGATCCTGAACCTCGAGTGTGAATACACCTGCTCAAAGGGTTCCCTTACGAGGAGCGTATCCTTCTTGGCGGATGCTTTCCAGTGAACTGATTTCAGCGAATCGCCGATCCTGTATTCGCGCACGTCATAAAGATCCGAGCTCAGAGAAGAAGCCGAACGGACACACTCCGCCCTCAAGGCAGAAAGGTCGATCCTGTTCTTCGGGATGACAGGTACGGGTCTTACCACGACATCGAATTCCTTATTACAGCGATGCGTCGAAAAGAAGAATCCGAACATGTCATATACCCTGATACTGTTGATCTTATAGACATAGGAACCGCAGTGATCCGTATCGATCGGGATCTCGGAGATGCCTCTGGCGTAAGACAGAACACTCGGTACGTTACTTGAACCGGACATCATATCCCTGACCGTTACCTTGAGCCTGCAAAACGAGAACTGTGAAGCAAGTCCTGTGATATTGATCTTTATGGATGACCTCTCGTTATTATGAACGCTTAGCGGAACAACTGTCGTAAAATCAAATGTCTTCGCCGAGATGATGCACATTATGAGCGCCGCGAAAGGCAACACCGTAAGTATCACCAGGCAGAACCAGGAAAACCACATCTTGTAGAAAAGAAAGAAGATGAAGGTCGCGAGAAGTGTCAGGAAATAAAGGAGCCACGTCTTGAACATAGAAGATCCGTCAGACCTTAGGGACGGGTACCTCGGAAAGGATCTCTTCTGCAACCTTCTCCGTCGTAAGTCCTGCGATCTCCGATTCCGGAGTCAGTATCAGACGGTGTGCGATAACAGGTATAAAGACACTCTTAACATCGGGAGGCGTAACATAATTCCTTCCGAAGAGATATGCGGATGCTTTCGCCATCGCGGCTATCGCCAGTGTTGCACGGGGACTCGCGCCTCTTTCGAGATCAGAAGATTCTCTGGTGGCATTAACGAGAGTTACGATATATCTTAAGATCTTCCCGTTCATGAATATCTTATCCACTTCCTGCTGCATCTGAACGAGAGCTTCCCTGGTGCAGATCCTCGTAATGCTGTCCAGCGGATCCGTACCGTTCGCACGGGCTTCGAGCATATGAAGCTCGTCTCTTAAGGACGGATAGCCCATGGAGATCCTGACCATGAATCGGTCGATCTGGGAATCGGGGAGCAGTGAAGTACCGGATGCACCGGCAGGGTTTTGAGTAGCAAATACCGTGAAGGGCTTGGGCAGAAGATATGTCTTGCCGTCTACCGTAACATTACCTTCCTCCATTGCCTCGAGGAGAGCCGACTGGGTACGCGAAGATGCGCGGTTCAATTCGTCGGCCAGGAACAGATTATGAAAGATCGATCCGGGCTGATATTTCATGGCACCCGTATTCTTATCAAGGATCGAGAATCCCGTGATATCGGACGGCAATACGTCAGGCGTGAACTGAACTCTGCCGTAATCAAGTCCCATCGTCTTCGAGAAAGCAAGAGCGAGCGTGGTCTTACCTACTCCCGGAACATCCTCGATGAGCAGATGTCCGCTCGCGAGTATGCACATAAGAGCCTCTTTGATGACCTCGTCCTTGCCGCAGATGACCTTTTTTACTTCTGTAATTATCTGTCCTGTTAATTCGCTCATAATAATATCCCCACTCTATACACGTAAGGAGTATACAGGAAGTTGCATATAGCTTTCGCGTGAGAAATGCGTGAAATAGCCCCGACATTCTCTACAAATATACGGGCCGCCCGCTTCATCGGAAGCGAACAGCCCGCATATATACTTTATGCCTCGGGGAGGGTAATTGTTGCTTTAAACAGATCTCCGTCGATCGAAATGTCGAGTGTGCCTCCCATCAGTTCCGTAAGGCTCTTGGCGATCGACAGTCCGAGTCCGCTGCCTTCGGAATTACGTGATGCGTCACCTCTTACGAACCTTTCCGTGAGCTCCTCGGGGGATATGTTGAGCTCGCTCGCGGATATGTTCTTGAACGACAGTTCAGCCTTGTTATCGACCGATCTTAAGTCTACGTAGACTCTTGTGCCCGGCAACGCGTACTTGCAGATATTGCCCATGAGATTATCTATGACTCTCCACAGATATCTGCCGTCCGCCTTTGCGATCAGATCCTCTTCCGGTACGTTTACGACCGTGATCAGCTCCTTTGCCTCGAGCTTTTGTTCGAACTCGCCCGTTGCCTGTGTCAGAAGAAGACCGATATTTACGGGTTCGACGTTCATCTCAATATTGCCCGAGGAGGCTTTCGAGGCTTCGATCAGATCTTCTATGAGTTTCTTTAATCTATCCGATTGCCTGTCGAGGACATCCATATATTCCTGAAGCTTGGGGTCATCCGTTCCCTGCTTTTGCATAAGATCGACATAGTTGATTATCGACGTAAGAGGAGTCTTTATATCGTGAGAGACGTTAGTGATGAGCTCCGTCTTCATGCGTTCGGACTGCATCTTCTCCTCGACCGCCTTGCCGATGCCTTCGCTCACGTGGGTTATATCGTCGGCATGTGCCTTGAATACGGGAAGCATATGGTCGGTATCGATCGTTGCCGATGTGTCGCCTGCAGCTACCTTAGCCATGCCCTTTCGTACGCGGTCGAACTGGATCGCGAGCCAGATGATACCTGCAACTTCGATAGCCTTATAGACCATGTAGAGGCATATTCCTACTCTCCAGTCCATGGATACGAATCCGAGTCCCAGGATCTGGACGATACCTGTCACGATCGCAAATATGAGAGCCTTCATAGTAAGTGAGAGATTCTCGTTCATGGCATTGTTAAAGCTCTTAAAGGGCAGAAGGATATAGTGAAGGAGAGTATATCTCATGAATGCATGTGCCTTGAACCTCGTTACCGTATTCATGGCAAAGTACGCAAATACCAATGCACCGAAAGCAGCCATAGCCAATACCATAAGGTATGTCGTCGTAGCATATAATGTCATCTCATAGAGAAGTCCGACACATGCAAGGAAGCAGAATTCAACTCCGATGAAGATACCCGTCAGTATGATATAGGGGATCTTGTTATCGAAAGAAAGCGTGCTCTTTGCAAAATACATAAGGACTGCAAAAGAAGCTACTCCGAAGATCAGCGATAAGATCATGAGCGCTGCGCCGTTCCTGGCACTGTCGACGAGATAATCCGTGCAAAGGTCCGCCTCTTCGAATATGGTTCCCTCGCCTGCGGTATAGTCTACGCTGTAGAGGACATAGTACTTGGGAGTCTCATCATCTAGATATTCGAAAGAACCCTCGTAATGGATATATGTTCCGTCCGGAAGAGACGTATTGTAACCGCCTCTCTGGTAAGGAAGATTGGCTTCATATATCTCGTAGTACCATCCTTCCTGTCCGTATACCATACCCTTGATGTTATCGGGACTGATCGAACCTGCAACTACTTCGGCACCCTGATAATCACCGTCATACAGAGCAGCGACATCGAGCTTCTTGTCACTCTTTAATACCAGATACCAAAGCTCGGGATTATATGTCGAATAATCCTTGTTTATGACTCCGTCGGAAGTAATGTCACTCAGGATATACATACAGCATTCCTTAGCCTTGTTATCGTAGATAGTCTTGGCGATCGTCTCCCTGTCCTTGCCCTTGAGATCGCATTCGTTATATATGACCGTGCCGATGGCACTGCTCGTAAACATAACGACACTGCATACAAAGACTATAAGGGCAGCGATCTTCGTGAGTACGGATCCTATCCTCTTTCTCATCTTATTCCTCCATCATATAACCGTATCCCCATACGACCTTGATGTATCTGGGGTTGGCGGGATCGATCTCGATCTTCTCCCTCAAGTGTCTGATGTGGACCGCTACGGTATTCTCGGTACCGTAGGGATCATCGTGCCAGACCTCCTTATAGAGCTGCTTGGGAGACATTACCTTTCCCTTATTCTTTATGAAGCAGAGAAGTATCTCATACTCTGTCTTGGTAAGGTTTACCGTCTCACCGTCAACGGTTACTTTCTTCGTATTATCATCGATCTCGATACCGCCCTTGCTGTAGACATTCTCATTCGAAGTTGCTACGGCACTTCCGAGCATCTTATATCTTCGAAGCTGAGATCTGACTCTAGCCAGGAGCTCTACGGGATTAAACGGTTTTGTCACATAATCGTCCGCGCCGATATTAAGGCCCAATACCTTGTCGGTATCTTCGCCCTTGGCAGTAAGGAAGATAACGGGGACATTCGACGTTTCCCTGATTCGCGACAGGGCCGTCACACCGTCCATACCGGGCATCATGATGTCGAGCAGGACAAGATCGATATCGCAGGTCTTCACCTTCTCGCAGGCTTCCATGCCGTTATATGCGCACTCGACGTCATAGCCGTCGGAAGTAAGATAGATCTTAAGCGCAGATACGATATCCTTCTCATCATCACAGACCAGTACTTTACCCATAAAACATTTTCTCCTTTAAGCGGAATCGATTCACGCTATCATTGTACTAGTCCGTCTATTAAATCCAAAGATATTATCTTATTAAGATTCTCTTAAGAACCGCGCTCACCACGCACGGATCACGTCATCAGAGGGATTATAATGAGCCAGCAAAGACCATAGTAAGCTACTACGGCTACCAGGTCGTTTACGGTCGTGATGAGAGGTCCCGAAGCGACCGCAGGGTCAACCTTTATCTTATGGAAGAACATGGGGATCAGGGTGCCCAGCAGACTGCTTATGATCATCGAGAGCACGAGCGCGCCGCCTACACATGCCGCGATCAGCAGAGAATGTCCGAGAGTATCGTGCTTTACTACGGTAAGATAAGCCGCGATCACAAAGAGCGCCGTGAATCCTAGAAATAAGCCGTTACAAAGGCCGACCTTCATCTCCTTAAATGCGAGTCCGATCTTCTGCTTTGCGGTAAGGTTCTCGTCCATCAGGACACGGATAGTAACAGCGAGCGACTGCGTACCCGCATTACCTGCCATATCGAGTATCAGCGACTGGAAACAGATGACGATCGGGATAGCCGCGACGACTTTCTCGAATACACCTACTACGGTAGATACTACGATACCTAAAAGCAGCAGGATGATGAGCCACGGAAGTCTCTTCTTCATGCTCTCGTTTGTCTTCTCGTTAAGATCCTCCTCCGCAGTAAGACCGGCGAGCTTAGCATAGTCTTCACCGAGCTCGTCATCGACAACTTCGACTATGTCCTGTGATGTGATGATTCCTACTATCTTCTTGTCGTCTGAAAGTACCGGGATGGAATCCTCGGCATAGTCCTTGATCCTCTCGATACAGTCACTTATGACTTCGTGATCGCCGACATACGGATAAGACGTTACGATCAGGTCTTCAAGATCCGTATCCGACCTTGCGACTATAAGGTCCTTGAGGTCGATGGCGCCGTAGAACTTATCGTCCTTATCGACTACATATATCGTATAGATATTGTCATTTTCTCCGGCCTGCCTTACGAGTTCGCGCATCGCGGCCCTGACCGACAGATCGTTCTTGATAACGATGAGATTGGTAGTCATCTTACTGCCGATCTCATCATCATCATACGACAGGATCAGTCGGACGTCTTTACCGGCGTCGCCCTCGAGCATGCTCACGATCTTTTCCGAAGTGGAATCGTCCATCTCCTCGAGTACGTCAACGGCATCGTCGGAGTCCATGTGCGAGATGACTTTCGCCGCCTTCTCGATATTGAGCTCACCGATATATTTATCGACGTCTTCGATATAGGTAAAGATCTCGGAGACTTTCTCCGCTCCGAGGATGGGATAGAGCTTCTGTCTTTCTTCGGGCGTCATCTGCTCGAGTGCGCCCGCTATGTCATTATCGTGGTAATCGGAGATCTTCTCGTTCAATTCTCCCGCGGGAATACCGCTTCTGAATATATCGAGGAGCTCCTCAACAAAATTAGGTTCTTTCAGGATATTGTTTTCCATGAGAACTTACCTCCAAGCGTCTTTTCAGAAATAAAAAAGCACCGCCCGCGGCGATGCACACATGGAAATAAGTTCCTTACCGGTCAGCTGTCAAAGAGAACGGGTGAAGGATACCGATGAGTTATATGCATTGCCGCGAAAGTTGCTACTTCGATACGTACTATCAGGATCCATATAACTCACCCCCTTTATCAGTTCGTTCTCCTATGTTTTACCCCCGTCTTAAGGCTCCGTCAAGTGATCGGAGGAAGATCGGGAAGATCCAGTATCTGATATCCGTAAGCATTTACGATCTTGGTCCCTACGGGATGATCCTGGAATATCTTTATATTGCGTCCGTAATTCGCATGGACATGACCGTGGAACATATAAGACGGACGATATCTCTTGATGATGTCATTAAATGTCTCGAAGCCGTGATGAGGAAGATCCTCAAGGTCGCCGTATCCCTTAGCAGGGGCATGGGTAACGAGGATATCTATACCTCTCTTCATGTAGATCTTGGGCTTTACTCTCGCGGCACGCATCTTCATCTGAGTCTCGGTGAACATGCACTTGCTGTCTTTCCTGTAGCGCATACTGCCGCCAAGACCTAAGAACCTGTATCCGTTAAATTCGAATACCGTATCCTCTATGCATTCTCCGGGAGGCGGGTCCTTCAAAAGGGCATCGTCGTGGTTGCCGCGAACATATATCATCGGGACATTGACCATCGAAACGAGGAAGTCGAGATAATTGGCTTTAAGGTCACCGCAGGATACAATGAGTTCTACTCCTTCTACCCTTTCTTTCTTGAAATAGTCGTAGATACGCTTATCTTCGACATCGGCGACCACCATTATCCTCATGATCCGATCAGATCTCCTCTGCTTACTATAGGCATGCCGTTAGCTTTAACGGTCTCCTGTGCGGCTTCGGTCAACTCTTCGAACTTCGGGATCGAACCGATGACATTGTCATTGAGCCAGTTCATATTGATGATCTCTTCATTCGTAAGTCGAGGGCTGCCCTCGATCTTTATGATGCCGTCCTGCGATCTGAGCTCTCCGTCGAACGGATTACATACATCGGCAGTTATCGACTTCTTCATGGCGTTGATCAGCTTAGCCGTACAGTAAGGTATGATATCACATTGTGCGACATCTATCACGCCCGAAGTCATTCCCCACCAATAATTTATTGCCTTATCTTTATTGTCCGCGACTTCTGCGTCCCATGCGTCGTTCAGTACAGTCTGTACTATGAGGTCATAATACTTACCCCAGTTCCACTTAGGGAACGCGATATTACTGATCGAGCCGTCATCATTTCGTGAGTAGAGACCATACTCGTTATCGGCATTCGTAGGCCTTATGAGGTCGGGACCCGAGACGAGCTTTAAGTCATTCTCCTTAATGTATTCACGCCAGTATCCGTCCCTGAGGCATGACCATGTAAGGTATATCTTCGCATCCGGATCGACCATCGATGCGCCGATCGCGAAAGCATTTATGTTGGCGATGTTTCCACAGATAGGATAAGTAGATACGTAACCGATCCTGTGATCCTTTGCAAGGCTCGCGGCAAGTACGCCGAGGAGGAACTTCGCCTCATACATCCTTCCGTAATATGTACGTACGGCACTGTGAGACAGGTGAACCGAACAGTTGAGGAACTTGATATTCGGATACTTGACCGCAGCTCTCAGGGCATGCTCCATCTGTATGGGAGATGTCGTGATGATCATGTCTGCACCGTCATTTGCGGCAGCATCTACAGCCTCATCGAACTCCTCTTCCGTAGCCATACAGTCGGCCGCAAGAGTCTTTATAATGCCCGGATACTTTTCCTCGAGTTCCTTTCGTCCCTGCTCGTGACCGTTGATCCATCTGGACTTAGTCACGTCGCCGTTATAAAGGAAGAATATTTTCAAGGGATGAAGCACGCTGTACGTCGGCTTCTTCATGATAGAATCGATGATCGGTATCACGTTCTTCTTCTGAAGCTGAGGCTCCTCGGAGAAAGCGATCTGATTACCGTTCGCGCGGATCCTGATCTCCTGCCATATCTGGCTCAGGTTCTTCTTTATCTCTTCAGGGAGAGCACCCAGGAGGCTCTCATACCTGTACATTCCGATATATACGAGGAAAGCGTCACCGACAGTTATGGAGAAAGCATTTCCGCCGCCGCTTAGATAAGCCTTGGAGAAATTTAGATAAGCGGACTTGAGGTCCATGATCGTATCTTCATCCCACTGCTCGTCGAGAGTAAGACCCATCGCCTCGGCAAGCCTCTGATAGGAACCTTCTTCCGAGAATCTGATGTTATATATCTGACTACACTTATAAAAGTCCAGGAATTCGTAATAGATCTTAACTTCCGGGTCGTCAGACAGCGGAGGCATGACCCTCGTGACGTCTGCAAGGATCGTAGGCTGCTCGAGGTACTTAAGGACCGATACCCGCTTATTACCCTCGATAACATAGAACTTGCCCATGAATTCGAGGCACTTAATGGCATCGGAGATACCCTTCTCCATCTGATAGTTATAAAGAAGTATCCACTTTGTACCGAATTCGGTCTCAGGCGCAAGGATAGGCATGAAGTTCTTTGCGAAAGACTCCTGTCTGCCCTTTGTTACGGTACCTGCAACGAGGTCGAGCGGGATCTCCATCGTGCCGACATGTACTTCCGGCATCGAGATCCTTGATTCGATCATGTTATCGAGTGCATGCAGATACGGATAGCGTCCGTCGGAAAGCGCCTTCTGGACCGCCTTATTACCCAGCTTTCGTGCTCTGTTATATTCGTCAAGCGTTGTTGCCATTCAGATCATTCCTTTGCGTGATAATCAATGCTGACGCAATTCTTAAATCTCTCCGTTTGGCGTTATTATACTACTCACCACAGGCGATGAAGGCTTATGCACCTGTCACAAAATATCTTTGATATTTATCGCTTATACGTTGAAGGTCACTGCGCGTTGAGCGTTGCAAGATACTCTGCGGCTTCGTCCGTTGCTTCGTCGATATCGCTTCCTACATCGATGTTCAAAGGCTTACGCTTGAAGAGGATATCGTACATAATGGGAACGATATAAAGTGTCATGAGCGTAGCGTAGAGAAGACCGCCTGCGATAACGATCGACATGCCGCGTCCGAGCTGGGATGCCATTCCGCTTCCGAAGATCATGACTGACATTGCAAGGATAGTAGTAAGTGCAGTCATGAGGATGGGACGCATCCTGGTCTTACCCGTAGCGACAAGTGCCTCTCTTCTCTCGAGTCCTCCGTTTCTTAACTGGTTCGCATAGTCAACGAATACGATACCGTTATTAACGACCGTACCCATCAGGATAACGAATCCCAGGAGTGAGAGCATCGATAAGGGCTCGCCTGCAACCAGAAGTCCGATCATTCCGCCCGTAAATGCGAGAGGGATCGTGAACAGGATGATGAAAGGCGACAGGAGGCTCTGGAACTGAGCTACCATTACGAGGTAGATGAAGAGCATTGCAAGTGCTGCCATCTCAACCATCTGTACTACCATATCCATTACTTCGCTCGACTCACCGGATACGCTTATGGAATATCCGTCGGGAAGTGTCTTCGAATAATCATCTATCTTAGTCTGGAGCTGACGGGAGATGAGAGTCGTGTTGTAACCCTCCTCGGTCTCGGCAGATACCGTTACGTAGTGAACGAGATTCTCTCTGTTCAATGCGTCGGAAGAAGTAGTCTCGATGACCTCGGCAAACTCATAAAGATAATGAATGTTGCTCTCCTCTTCTTCCTCCTCTTCCTCGTTCTCCTCTGCATTCTCCTCGTTCTCGGAATCTGCATCTTCTTCGTCTTCATCCTCATCGCTTGAGATGTCAAAGGAATCCCAGTCGGAACTTGAAGTATCAAACTCGGTGGAAGCCGCCATATCGGTAGCCTCGAACTCGATGTTCATGAGGTCTTCTCTGGTGATCATGTTGCTGTTATCAACGATATTTACTTCCATCGATACGCCGTCGATCGTAACTGTCGCAGCCGTAACCGATTCGGAAGTATGAGATGCGATCTCCATATAGATCTGTGCGACCGTAAGGCCGTACTTCATTGCCTCATCCCTGTCGATGATGACCTGGAGAGTAGGAGTACCGTCCGTAAAGCTGTCGGTTACATTTGTAAGTCCGTCCTGAGCTCCGATGATCGCACCGACCTCAGAGCTGATCCTCTGAAGTTCCTCGTAGTCATCACCGTAGATATTGAGGGAATAGCCGCTCGAGCCCATCATGGCACCCATTGCACCCATCGAGTTACCGCTTACTTCGATCTCACAGGGAGAAGATGCGGTCACGGTCTCGATATCGCTTACGATCCTGCCCAGCTCCTCCTTGGAGATGCCTTCATCAGCAAGCGCATAACATGTATATGAACCGTATTCGTCTGAAGACGTGCTCACTCCGAGGAAGCTCGATGTGCTTCCGGAATCCATGGTACCGATGTCATTTACACCCTCTACCGAAAGCACCTTATCGATAACATCATCAACTGCGGCATATGACTCTTCACGTGTCATCTCCTCGGGAGTCGTGATCTCGATATTGATCTCATTAGATGCGATCTCGGGGATATATACGATACCCGTTGCAAATACTTCATATACCGAGAATGCCAGAAGGATGATCGCTATAGACATGGGAACGATCTTGAATCTCAGGCACCAGCGAAGGGACTTGTCGTATACGTCAAGGATCTTATCGAAGAGCTTGTGACTCTTGGGTTCACTCTTCTGAAGCAAGGTGCTGCAGGATGCGGGAACTACCGTAAGAGCCATGAGAAGTGAAGCAACGAGACAGTATCCGATGGACATAGCCAGAGGATAAAGGAGCGACCTTACCGTACCGCTCGCGAATACCGCCGGGAAGAATACGCAGATAGTCGTAAGAGTAGATGCGATGATCGAACCTCTTACCTGCTTTGCACCCTGAACGGCAGCTCTCGGAGCCGAAAGACCTCTGTTCCTGAGCCTGAAGATATTCTCCATTACAACGACCGAGTTATCTACCAGCATTCCTATACCGAGTGCGAGTCCCGAAAGGGTCATCATGTTGAGCTCAAGCCCCGTGAAATACATGAGGACGAGCGTCAGGAGTACCGAGAGCGGGATGCTGATGGCAACGACTATGGTCGGCTTTACATCCTTAAGGAAGAGAGCAAGAACGACGATAGCGAGGATGGCACCTACGATCATGCTCTGGAATACGCTTCCTACGATCATGTCGATGTAGACACCCTGGTCAACGAGGTTGATCGTATGCATTCCGGGATACTGCTTCTCGAGCTCCTCGAACGCGCTGTTACATGCCTTGGATACCGCATTGGTACCCGAAGACGATGACTTATAGATACAGAGGATGACGCTGTCCTGACCGTCAAGGTTAGTATAGCTCATGTCCGCATTATCGATTATCGTGATGTCCGCGATATCCTCGAGTCTTATCGTACCGATGACATCATTATCGATAAGGAGAGTGGAAGCGATCTCTTCGGAGCTTTCGTACTCTTCACCTACCTTAAGGAGCCATGACTCGTCATTGGCATCATCGATATAGCCTACGGGCATCGCGAAATTCTGTGCATATATGATCTGTGAGAGCGTCTCGGCAGTGATGAACGAATCGATATTTGCATTTTCGAGAGCCTGCTCGCGGGCATCGTCATACTGAGCCTGCGCCTGATCGAGCATAGCCCTTGCATCGGAGAGCTGAACTGCTGCAGTGGAGAAACCTACGGCCGCATCGACCTGACCCTGAGTAAGACCGCTGGTCATCTGCTCAAGTCCGTTCAGCATCTGCGGGATAGATGCCGCTGTCTCGCTTATCGTTCCGAGCCTCGTGTTCGTAGAATCGATGGAATCACTGAGCTCACCGAGTGAATCGGCTGCCTGAAGCTCTGCAAGGAAAGATGAGATCTGCTGCATGACCGATGCGATATTTCTGGTGGAAGTAACGAGGTTCGTAAATGACGAACCGTCGATCTCGTTATCTGTCTGATCGAGGAGAGCGTTGAGCTCCGTGATCCTCTGCTGATAAGCCTCGATCTGCTCGGGAGACACGGTAGAAGCATTAGCTGCCGCAAGATCAGCGGTAGCCGCGTCATACTGTGCCTGTGCCGCCTGAACTTCTTCGGAATTCGCATCGTACTGAGCCTGAGCTTCCGCAAGTGCGGCAGTAGCTTCGGCAACGGCATTTACCTTATCGAGATATTCCTGAGACTCACGGTCGAGAGCGGGATCTGCTTCGGCATTCTCAAGATCGGCATTGGCAGTATCCAGCTGAGACTGTGCATCGTTAAGGCTCGCGAGCAGTTCCTCCTGCCTCGTAGCCGCTTCATCCCACGCAGCCGCAGCCTCATCGAAAGCGGCCTGTGCTTCTGCGAGAGATGCGGACTGACTCTCATCCCATGCGTCGATACCGTCGCTTATATCCGAGAGCCTGCCCCTCAGGTCATCGATATTGCCTCGAAGGTCACTCGCGATCCCGGGAGCCTGTGCATCAAGCTGCGAGAAGATCGCGGAAGAAACCTGACTTCCGAATCCGGACTGTGCTTCATCGAGCTGTTCCTGAGCTTCTTCGAGTGCTTCGTTGGCATCGTCGAGCTGCTCCTGCGCATCGGCCAGAGCCTCGTTTGTCTCGCGGAGGATCCTGTCATTTACTTCATCGATCTTATCCTGATTGAGCTCGACCTGGATCGTCTGCTCGACAAGACCGATCGTAGTGATACTTGCGACACCGTCTTCTCTCGAGATATACGGAATGACATCGTTATTAACAAATTCAGTAAGCTGATAGATATCGTAATCATCGACCTCGACAGCCACATACATGGTAGCGAGCATATCAAAGCTGATCTCCATGATGCTCGGTGTGCCGACGCCGTCGGGCAGAGTGCTCTGAAGCTGATTAAGGGCACTCGTGATCTTTACCATCGCGGCATTCATATCCGTGCCATCCTCGAACTCGAGCTGAACCATCGAATAGTTCTCGGAACTCGATGAGGATACGTTCGCTACGCCGTTAACGGTACCCAAGGCATTCTCCATCGGGATGGTAACGGTATTTTCAACCTTCTCGGGGCTGGCGCCGGGATATGTGGTTATTATGATCAGATACGGCAGATCGATCTCGGGAAGGAGATCCATCGTAAGTTTTGAAAGCGAGACAAATCCGAGCGCGATCACGGCAATGATCGCTACCAGTACGGTAAACGGTTTCTTTACACTCAATCTCTCCATAGTTTTTCCTCTTCTTTAAGCAAAATAAATAATACAGAGGAAAAATGGGCTTTTCAACGAAAAACAGGTATTGTTGGCGAAATATTATCATTTTGCTCATAGATAATACAAAATTTTAATCGCGAAAAGCGCCCTTAGCCGACAAAAAAACTACACATTTAAGAAACATGCGATATTTCTGCCCGACTGCTGCCTCATTCACCAAAGAGCAGTTATGGTAATATAGAAAGCGGAGGACAGATATATGAAAAGATCATCTTGGATTTCGGCAATGCTCATCGCGTCCATGGCGATGACGTCCGCATGCTCTTCTCATAAGCCTCCTCATATAGAGATCACGGATACGGAACCTCAGGTTACCGGCGAAAGCGCCGTGATCGCTGACCCCCAGCTTCCCGAGGCAACCATATTCGATACAGAAGAGACTGAGCCCACGTCCCCTCCGGCTTATACGCCGATAGCTACTCTGTCTCCCGATGAATACCCTGCAGGCTATGTAGCCAATTCAAATATCTGGGTAGACGTCCTCGTATCTCAAAGAGATGAGGAAACGGCAGTCTTTTATATTCCAAAGCTCAGAGCTGATTCGGAAGATGCTGCAAGGATCAATGCCGAGATCTCCGATCTTACGACATCACTTATAGATAACACATCGTGCAAAGGCGCGGATTTCATATATTTCAGGAACAGTGACATGGTGTTCTCCATCCTGATCAACGCATATATGGATGACGGCAGCACGACTTTCAGGAGCTATACTTTCGATACGACCGAAGGAACCGAGTTCACGAATACGGATATCCTGACTTTCGTCGAACTGAGCGAAGAAGGATTCTATAACTATGCCTGCGGCGCCGTAAGAAAGCTCCTCTCATCAGAGGATGCGGCGGGCGAAGATACCTTTATCGAGGGAGAGCTCAATCCCGAATCCGAACTCGGAAGCCTGACGGGATCTTCTGACGATGCACTCGCGGCTTATTACGAGACTTTTTCAGAGACGAATATCAATACGGAGATGGACCTGTTCATAGACGAGACGGGATTTATCTGCTTCTGCACAAACGTTATCGATAAGGATACGGGAGCGCTGACGACCAGAGCCTTCACTTCTTCGGGAAGAGCCGTAAGGACACTCCCTTCGTCACTCGTATACGGCAGCAGCTGTATGGCCGACATCAACTACGATAACCTCGCGGAATATATAACCGTTAACGAAGACGGATCGGTAACCGTATACTCGATCATGAACGATACGCTTACCGAGATAATCACCCTGCCTACAACACGCCTCAGCCTCGCGACCGCTTATATGTACGAAGAGAGCGGCTACGTCGGAGCCAGGGTATTAAGGGCCGAGCTCGATAACAGCGAGAGCGGCAGATCCTACGAGATAATTGTCGTCTCAACGCAAAACGAGATAACCTACAACAAGGTTATCTCGTGGAATGACATTAATTCCGACGGCATCATCACCGAAGATGATCAGTTTACGATCGACGGTGAGGTCACCGGCTTTGCCGAATGGTATGACCTTACGGGCATATCCTGATATCACATATCACTTTCCGCATCATTTACCTGATCGGCATTCTTCTTCATCGCGATAGAGAAGATCATGAGTGCCAGACCTGCTGCTGCGAGACCTGCGAAAGCCAGGAAGATCGGAAGCGTACCGCTGTTCCAGAACTTAGCAAGACATTCCTCGATCTCAGAACTGGCATCCTCTTCGATAGCCATACCGATAAGTGCCCAGAATCCAGTAAATCCGACAGCATTAAGTGCCTGAGAGATAAGAGTAACGAGTCCGAGAGCACGAAGCGGTACGAACTTGTTCTTGTGGATAAAGAGCAACGGTACGAACATCGCTGCTGTAAGGATAAAGCAGACAACTGCCGTAGCTACGCAGCTCTTCTGGAACTGGAAGATGAGCTGGAAAGCCTCTTCGTCTTCGAGATCCTCGGCAGCTTCATCAAGTGATTCCTGAAGATCGTTATAAAGAGTTCTCTTGGCATCCTTCATTTCGGAACTGCTCAGATCGAGCTCGTCTTCGAGTACTTCCTCGAGAGTATCCTCCCAGAACTCGTCGAATCTGTCGTCATCGATATCGTGCTCTCCCGTCTTGATGACTTCGAACATCTCGGGAATTACAAAGTTATAGATTCCGTCGTAGAAGTCATCATCCTTGATACGGAAGCCGGTCTCCATATAGAAGTTCTCCTCGTTATATCCGAGATCCTCTTTGAATGCTTCCTTGAAATCCTCTTCGTAAAAGAGCTTCTCCCACTTATCGGGATTTAAGACCGTGAGCCTCAGCATGGCAGCGGTCGTACAGATACCTAATGTAAATACCATCAGGACCGAAAAGATGATCCTTAATACATTAGCCGTTGTCGATTCTTTCATTTTCCCCTCCTTAAATATCGGACGCCCGTGTCCGAAGATCACTGAAAATTCTATCACAGAGTACAAAAAAACTAAACTCTGTAAGGCTTTGTATCTTGAATCAACCACCCTGAATAATATAAAATATTATTGTTTCGGCGTTTGGAAGTTATGGGCCGAAGTTGGGGGACAAAATGGACATCTTATACACTTGGAGTGGCTTCTCTACGAAGAAGAAGGCCATTATCATCGGCGTATTCGCATTTATAGTATTGGCAGTCGTTCTTTCCATCTGCCTTACGAGCGGATACAAGGCAACTACCATGAGACTTTTGAGGATGGAAGGAACGGTCACTCTCGTAACATCCTCAGGCAGTACAAAGCAACCTACGGGCAATATGCGATTCAGAAGCGGTGATTCGCTCACGACGGGCGAAGACGGACTTGCCACCATAGCCCTCGACGACGACAAGATAATCACGCTTCAGTCTAACAGCCGCGCGGAATTCTCCAAATCGCGAAAGAAGATCGAGATGACACTCACACAGGGTGCCCTGTTCTTCAACGTCACAAAACCTCTCGATGCTGATGAGACGTTCGATATCAAGACTTCTACGATGGTAGTCGGTATCAGGGGAACATCCGGTTATGTCTATGTCGACAGGAACGGTAACCCTACGATCATCCTTACCGACGGACATGTCCATGTCACGGGAGTCAACCCTTCTACGGGAGAGACTAAGGAAGCCGACGTATATGCTGGTCAGAGACTCAGCGTATTTATCCTCACCGGAAGCGGCGAGACTGTAGTATTCTCACTCGATAATATCAATCCCGAGGATCTTCCTCTGGGAGCATTAAACGTAATAGCTAATAATGCCATCCTCCTTGAAAGAGTCTGCGCAGATACGGGATGGGATCCTGATTACATAAAGGCGCTTGCAAAGGGCGAGGCCGATGAGGAACCTGCGGAGCCTGAAGAGACTATCGCTACTCCTACACCTACAACGGCACCCGATGCCACTGCTACGCCTTCTCCTACTCCGACACCTGCAGACGAAGATGATGACGAAGACGACTGGGATGATGATGACTGGGATCCTACGCCTACGCCCAGGACTTCGGGCAGCGATTCGGGACACAGCTCGTCCGACGATGATGATGACTCGGGAAGCAGCTCCGGCGGATCTTCATCTGCAACTAATACGCCGACTCCGAGACCTACATCAGGTTCTGCTACGTCAACGCCTACACCCAGGCCTACATCCGGCTCAGCAACAAACACACCTACACCAAGACCGAACGCAACGGCAACTCCTACACCGAGGCCTGCGAGCTCGACGGCAACACCTACACCCAGACCTAATACCCCGACTCCAACGCCGAGGCCGACTAATACGCCTACGCCCGTTCCGGCGACACCTTCGCCGGAGCCTGCTTCACCTTCACCCGAACCGGAGCCTACTCCCGAAGAAACCGAGCCAAGCAACGAGACCGATCCCGGCGAAACCGGTACCGGTGAAACTGAAGAAGATCTGGTCTCCACTAACTGATCCATATGAATAAGAAACGTCTTATCACATGTGCCGCACTGGCTCTTTCGATAACTCTCGTCGCAGGAAGCGGAGCACTCCGCCGTCCCGATAAGTGGCTGCAGGACACTCTCTTTCAGACTCCGTCCGTAGCCTCGGGAGATATCGTCATCATAGGTATCGATGAGGATTCTTTCAAGCAGTTCGGACCATATACGAGCTGGGACAGGAATATCATGGCGTCAGCTCTTGAAGCTCTGGCCGCTGATCCCGATCAAAGACCTGCGGTAGTAGCAATAGATACGCTCTATGCCGGAACCACCGATCCCGCAGCCGATGCTCATCTGGCTGCGGCTGCGGCTGAACTCGGAAATGTCGTCACGGCTACGGCAGGCGAATTCGGCACGACACATTCTTTCGGAGATGACTCTGTAGAGATCGATAATTATGCTGTCGTCAATTACTCTGAACCCTACGACGATCTTAAGGACGTCACATATCAGGGTCAGATCAACGCGATGTACGATACGGACGGTATAATGCGTCATGCGCTCCTTTATATCGAGCTTCCAAGCGGAGAGCGGGTCATGTCCATGCCTTATACAGCCGCTTCGATCTTCTCGGGCGAGACTGACAGTCTTATGCCTCCGACCAATGCACGCGGTCAGTTCTATATACCGTATACTTCGCTCCCGACAGGTTTCTACGATGACGTATCGATCGCGGATCTCATAAACGGTGAGGTCGATCCTTCCTACTATAGCGGCAAGATCGTTCTCATAGGTCCGTATGCCACGGCTCTGAACGACTCGTACTATACGCCGATCGACAGAGCAAAGCAGATGAACGGAGTAGAGATCCAGGCTAATATCATCCAGAGCATGCTCGAGCATAACTTCAGGACCGAAGCTCCCGACTGGCCGCAGCTCGCCATATTGTTCGCAGTGAGCTTTGTGATCGCGTATATCTTCCTGAAGCAGAAGGTGAAGATCACATCCGTGATCGCAGTAGGTACGATCGCCCTGAGCATCTTCCTCTCTACCGTTCTCTACAATGCAGGTTTCGTAACACATGTGCTCTGGCTCCCCTTCGGAGTCCTGGTCATCTATGTAGCGGATATCGCTTATAACTACGTAACAGCGGCTCTTGAGAGGCAGAAAGTAAAGAAGACTTTCGAGAGATATGTTGCACCTAATATCGTAAGCGAGATCTTAAAGGAAGGCACTGATAACCTCTCACTCGGCGGAAAGCTCTGCGATATTGCAGTCCTCTTCGTAGATGTCAGAGGCTTCACCACGATGTCCGAAAGGCTCGATCCGCAAAAGATCGTATTTATCCTAAATAAATACCTCACCATGACGAGTAATGTCATCGAGAATAATAACGGAACGCTCGATAAGTTCGTCGGAGACGCGACTATGGCATTCTGGGGCGCTCCTCTCGAGCAGGAAGACCCGGTCTACTATGCGGCCAAGGCTGCGCTCGAGATAGTAGAAAGCGCGGCCCGCGTATCGGATGAATTGAAGAACGAGATCGGTGAGGAATTAAGAGTCGGAGTTGGCGTTCATTTCGGTCCTGCCGTCGTTGGCAACATGGGCTCCGAGAAGCACATGGACTACACGGCTATCGGTGATACGGTAAATACTTCCGCAAGACTTGAAGCCAATGCACCGGGAGGAACGGTCTATATCAGCCGTGTCGTTGCAGAGAAACTCGGCGACAGAGCTACGTTTACTTCTCTTGGTGATTCTATTAAACTTAAAGGAAAGGCAGAGGGATTTGAAGTTCTGAAGCTCGAATCCCTTTCAGGGAGGTAATATGCTGAGATTTCTGGGCAGAGGATCAGCTTTTTGCGATGAGCACAACAGTGCCGTCATGACCTTCGATAACGAGCTCATATTGCTCGACTGCCCGATGTCGGCTTTCGTAAAGCTCAAGAATGCGGATCTTTCCAAATATTCCGCGATAAACATCCTTGTCACACATACACACAGCGATCATGTGAGCGGTATTGCCATGCTCATTGATTATGAGTTCTTTATAGGACATATTCCCGTTACGGTCATAGCACCTTCCGTGGAGGTTAGAAATGACCTCTTTTATCTCATCGACAGACTGGACGGATGCGAACCCGAATGGTATTCGCTGAAAGTTGCTTCCGAGATCGATGCACCCTGGCTCAAGGCAGTTATCCCGACACATCACACGGATACGCTAGAAGGCCGATGCTTCGGTTACTGCCTGAGCGACGGGAAGAATGACATCGTCTACACGGGCGATACGAACACGCTGGAGCCTTTCGAGCCTTATCTGCACGAGGGCACGATCCTTTATACGGAAGTGTCGTCATATAAGACGGCAGTCCATCTGTTCATCTCGGATATAAAGGAAAAGCTCAAGGCCTATAACGCCAGAGGCATAAGTGTATATCTCATGCACATGGACCGCGAAAGCAACATACTAAAGGAAGCTGACGGAACAGGGGCTCTCCCCGCACCGCTCATCAATAAGGAGGACACCATATGACTTACGATCCCGAGACGATCCTGAACTCGATCTACGACACGAGCGAGAATCTCTATCGCGAGATGTGCTCAAACAAAGAGAACGACCATGCTACTCTCTTCAACCATCTGACCGAACTCGGTAAGTCTATCGTAGGCGCCGACAGAGGAAGCTTCTGGAAGTGGGACAGAAGACGCGGACAGCTCTGGACTACATCCGCTACGGGAGTCGACAAGATCGTTATCCCGGACAACAGCGGCCTCGTAGGAAAGGCATTAAGGCTCGGCAAGGTAGTAGTTACAAACGATCCTTATTCCGATCCCGACTTTAATTCCGCAGTAGATAAGCAGACGGGATATGTAACGAAGTCGATCCTCGTCCTCCCCGTTGCCGACATCAACGGCAGCTTCATCGGTGCATTCCAGCTCATAAACAAGCTCGACGGCACGGGATTTAATGAGGATACGGACGTACATAAGCTCTCGCTCCCCGCACTGATCTGCGGTATCGCTCTCGAGTCCGAGACATTCCTCGAGGATTCCCTCCACGACAAGCTCACAAAGCTCAAGAACAGGATGGGCTTCTATAACGACTTCGCAAGAAAATACAGCAAGTATATGACACCTGACTGTGATAAGCCGCTCTCGATGTTCATATGCGATATCGATAAGTTCAAGAGAGTAAACGATACCTATGGTCATAACGCAGGTGACGATGTTCTCGCATATACTGCAGGCCTCATCGCCGATGCATGTTCCGATGACGACTGCGCTTACAGATGGGGCGGCGAGGAATTCATCATGGTGATGCAGAACACCGACCTCGAGCAGGCTGCTGCAAAAGCCGAGAAGCTCAGGGTCACGCTCATGAATTCCGATATCATCGCAGACGGCAACGTTATCCGTTGCACATTGAGCTTCGGCTGCAGAGAGTTTGATTACAAGATGTCGATCGAGGACAACATAAGCGTTGCTGACTCTCACCTTTATACCGCCAAGGAGAGCGGCAGGAACAGAGTCATCTATTGATCGGAATACTCTAGATCAGATAATAAAGGCCGTTGTTCTTACTTAAGGAACAGCGGCTTTATCATATACGAGAAAACGATATCTCCGAAGAAGATAACGGCGAGAGGTATGGCGATCAGAAGAAGCGTCTTCTTCTCCATCTTCCCCGTCATCTTGAAAAATCCGGGGACAGCCCACTTAGCATAAAGGACACCGAATACACCGAACACGAGTACAGACCTCAGGCATACATATCCTCCGATATTTCCCCAGTTCCAGATCTCGGTATTGTAGTCCCAAAGCCTCATGCCGTTAAAGAAATGGTAGAGCGTCCAGCCCGTAGCAAATTCTATGATGCCGGCGCCGATCATCGTTATTATGAATACCACGATCGGCTTTACCTTTTTCCTGTAAGTAACGAGAGTCAGTCCGAGCGCTCCGAAGCCGTAGATAGGAAGCCACGGTCCCCCCTGACCGCGCCTTACAAAATGGCCCATATCGATCCTGTAAAAGAGCATCTCATAAACCCATCCTATCATGCAGCCCAATACGGCAAGCATAAAAATGGTTATGACTGTGCGCTTTCGCTGCGAAAGTTCATTGTTCATCAACCTTTTCCCCCTAACCACATATTAACATTAACACTTTGAATGTCAAAATTATTTGTTTTGCAGTTCGATAAAAACCATTCAAGAAAAATTAACATTTTCCCTGCCGTCGTTGAAAGATTGTTTAAAAATGGGCGGTAACATATAGATACAGTTATTGATGACTGTACCCTAACATTTGCCTTTTATGGATAAGAGCAGTGGAAGGATAATGCCGGAGAGAGATCTTCGGCATTATTTCTTTTTAGCCTTCGTCATCCTCCTGACTATTGAAAGACTCGGAATACAAAGTTCTATCAGGGGTGCAGTAGTATGCACTTCCGATATTACCGTACGGCTCGCTCGTCACTATATGAACATATCTCGGTTCGCCGTCTTCGGGTTCGAGCTCGTAGAAATAGTAATAGCCCGTATGGTTATAGTACTTGATCGCACCCTGAGGTTCTCTGAGGGCTCCCGCATCGATAGCATCCTGAAGCGTATCGTAGGTATCAAGGATCTCCCTCATCTCATCTTTCGATAAAGGATCTCTGCCGTCATCATTCCAGATTATCGCGGCATTACCTATGAGCCTTGCGCTTATCTCGCCTTCGACATCCGTATCGCAAAGAAGATACGGCTTCTCCAAGGTTCCGCCTGATTCGTTATATGCAATATTGTATTGAGCCTGAGTCCCGAGATCTCTGATCACAAGGCTCGTGATGCCCACATCCTCGTCGTGACCTTCATGCTCCGTACAGTATGAGAGGCTGACTATATACCAGTTGTCGCCCGAAAATCCCAGGTATGCGATAGAGCCGTGC
This sequence comes from Ruminococcaceae bacterium KH2T8, assembly GCA_900111435.1. Taxonomy (NCBI): domain Bacteria; kingdom Bacillati; phylum Bacillota; class Clostridia; order Eubacteriales; family Oscillospiraceae; species Ruminococcaceae bacterium KH2T8. The sequence continues at coordinate 347,090 of FOIY01000004.1, read as the reverse complement.
GCTCCGTCATCGCTCCTGTCCGAGGCTCCTCCGCTCGGCGAAAGTCCCATAGACATGATCCTGCCGGGATACTCTTCGAAGAAAGCATCTACGGCATCGTCAAAGTCTCTGTCTCTTCTTACCGATAGCGCAAAGCATTCCTTAAACGTCTCTATATCTCTATGGTCTGCGGCAGTTATAGCGGCTATATATGCCTCGGACCCCGCAGCTCTGCTGTCCACATAATCCTTAGCGATCCAGGTCTCGGGAAGTGTCTGAGCTTTGCTGAGTGCTATCTGCTCCTTTATGGCAGATACTCCTCCGACGGTCGCGACACAGCCGACCGATATCACGGCAGGTGCCATGAGAAGGATACCAATGATGATCGATACTACGGGAAACACCTTACCCTTTTTGTTGACTTTCTTCGTGATGATGCCGACGATCAGAAAAGTCAGACCGCCAAAGAAAGCCAGAGCCAGGACGATTATTATGAAGAACAGGAAGAGAAGAAAACCCGATACGAAAGCCATGGCTCAGATCAGCCTCCCATGACGGCACTTGCGATCCACATGAATACCATACTGATAAAGGGTATAAGGAATACTCCGAGAAGCAGTAGGATAAGGATGATGATCTTTGCCGTTGATATCGGTCTTCTGCAGTTACCCTTTCCATTATGACCGCTGGCTACTACGTTATAGACCTTCCCCTTATAGCGGCAGGCGGTAAGCCATACGGGTACAAGGATATACTTGTATTTCACATTCGAGTATTCGGTGGACAGCTGAACATTCTTGTCATAGCTGTCGGCGCCGACCTTTTTACAAGCGGCATTGAGGATCCTCTTTCGGACTACGCCCTTCTTTGCGTTCTCCCACGCTTCATCTGATCCGATCGTATATTTCTCTGCTGCAAATCCTGCCAGAGCATCGGGTGTATATGGGATCAGATCCTCAGACCTGAAGGAGATGACGGAATTTAATAGCCTGTCGTTAAAGAACCTCTTGCTGCCGCATATGCAGACATCGTCAATGAACTTCTCGACTACGCCGTTTCGCTCACGCATCTCGGTCACCCGGCTGTCCCCCGAATCGACCGTATAGCCGAACTTTCCGCTGAAAGATGTGACGGTATCGGCATCGAAAGTCCAGTAAGGAACATAGACACCTACCATATTTCCGAGGACTTTGCCTGTTCGAAAGCTTTCGGGCGCCCATAGAGCAAACCTGTTCCAGTAGTAATATTTCTTCGCGACTTCTTCCTTGGTGATCGAGAAAGGGATGATCGCGCTCGGAGCGATACCGAAATCCGTATCCTCTTCCGAAAGTATTATGTTCGATCCGCAAAAGGGACAGATATTCGAGATCTGCTCGGGCGATGTGAACATCACGGAACCGCATTCCTTGCAGGTAACGGCTCTGCGATCGGCGCCCCAGTCTTTCGAAGCTTCTCCGGTCTGAGTAGCAAGATCGGACTCTTCGACCTGAGCCGCTTCCTCGGGGCTTTGAAGTTTCTTTATCGTGCCGCAGTATTCACACTTTAGCCCCTGGCTTTCGACATCGAATCGCATAGTGCCGCCGCAATTACTACATTTCATATTCTATCCCCCGTTACCCTTTAGCCTTGAGTGCCTGCTTTCGAGCATACATCTGATCGTCTGCACGCTTGAATACGTCAATATAACTTTCATCGACATTCGGCATATAGACTGCGAGACCGCTTGAAACGACCACCGTTCCGTTCTTCTGATTCTCGTCTATCGTATTCCTGAAAGAAGCCTCGAGCTCTTCCCTGTTCTCGTAATCTTCGCCCTTAAGTATCACTACGAATTCGTCTCCGCCGATACGGAAAACGGGGCTGTGCTTGAACTGCTGACAGATGAGCATACATGCATTCTTGATATATTCGTCGCCCGCTTCGTGTCCCAGCGTATCGTTGATGTGCTTAAGACCGTTCAGGTCAAATACGACAACACCGTACTCCTTGAGCGAACCATCCTCTATGCCGATCTCGAGTCCTGCCTGGAACTCAAGGTAAGCAAGCTTGTTCTTAACTCCCGTAAGTCCGTCCTTATAGGCCTTCTGCTTTGCCATCTCGATATTACGGTTATACTGCTCATCTTTATCCATATAAACGAAAGCATGGATCAGGCATGTACCGAAGAGACATCCGAGCGAATATAAAGGCATGAGTGGGAAAAACATCTGAAGCTCGATAAATATGGCCATGATAAGTCCTGAAAAGCCGACGGTCCTGTAATGGAGCTTTTTCTCCCCCTCGGAACGATGAGCTTTGACAAATGCATATAGAGCAGTGGCAAAGAAAAGGATCATCTGCATAAAAAGAGTAAGATATCTGGCAGGAAGCGCCTGATATACTCCGGCAGCGTCAAAAGAGAATACTATGGGGATAAACAGATTAAGGATCAGAACCAGGACTTTGAACCCGAAGATGATCCATCCTGCACCGACGAGTATCCTGCCGAGTTTCCCGGTACTCTTCGTAAAAGCTACGACCGCACGTGTCCAAAAGAGCACGGACAGTACCATCGAGAAGAAGAAAAGACATGTATCAAAATATGTGGGGATCAGCCAGCCCCGATCATAGAAAAAGCCCCATAAAGCATCCGAGATAAAGTAGACCGTGATCGCGAGCAGGTACTGACGATATTTAAGGCGGACAGAGTTCTCGCTCGTATTTTCGACTTTTCTGAGCGCAACATTATTGATAATGATATGAACAATTAACGAGATTATTCCTATACTTGCGTAATACATTGATAAACCCTCTGCCCTTTTCCTGCTTATAAGTGGATTATAAACGCTCGGAGCAAAGGATTTAATACCAACGGCGGATAGTTAACAAAATATTTTTACTTTGAGATCCGGCTGCGCAGACTCAAGCCTGCTCGGCCTTTTTCTTCTCGCACTCGGGGCAGAAAGACATGGGCGGGATTGATAAGATAGATTCCTTCTTATAGCCGCACTTTGAGCAGATGAATACATACTTGGTAAATACGCCGCCCATCGTAGTACTTACGATCCAGGTACCGTTAGTAGTATCTTCGGGCTCAGCGGGCTTCTCTTCTTCCTTGGGAGGCAGTTCGACGATCTCGGGCTTTTCCTCGGGGGCAGCATCCGCAGCAACTTTCTTCTCTTCCGCGATCTCCTTAGCGGGCTCGGCCTTTGCCTCTGCCTTTACCTCGGCCTTTTCATCCGAGAACCAGCTCTTGGGCTTGGGCTCTTCAAATACACACTCGGAAGTATAAAAAGGACATCCGTCGCACTCGGCCCTGTCGGCGCACAAAGCGGAAACGCCCTTCAATAACTGATCTATCTGTTGCTCTCTCTTATCCTTACTCATTGGTCGACTCCTTCATAATATCTAGAGATATATTAAATTCCCCCGTACTCTAAATCTTCAGGATCCCAATATTCCAATTAATGTCTGTCAGTTCTTCTTTGATTTTGTAAAGACATTATAACACGGTCCGCTATATTGCGAGAGGGGGATTAACCACCAAAAAAGGGGGACGAATTTCATACAAAATAAAAGAAGCACCACGTTTGTGATGCTTCTTTCATTTGGCGGAGAAGGAGGGATTCGACCGACAGCTTCGACTATCGTCTTGCTGTCTGATAGCTTGCAGGCTTCGCCTGCTTCGCTCACGCGGGCGTCGAACCTTCCGCCGGAAACTTCTCTTCGCGCCCGCTCCCCTCACGGGTTCGAATCCCCTTTTTCATGTTTCGAACAAAATAAAAGAAGCACCACGTCTGTGATGCTTCTTTCATTTGGCGGAGAAGGAGGGATTCGAACCCTCGAAACCCTTTTGGGGTTTATACGATTTCCAGTCGTACGCGCTCGACCAGGCTACGCGACTTCTCCTTGATCGATATGCACCTCTCTTGCGGAGATGCTGAATAATTTTACTTTGCCTGATACGTTTTGTCAATAATATGCTATAATCCGTTTGATTAAAAGATATTCTCGGAGACAATAACCGCTATGAATAAGACATTTTCGAAGATAATTTCCTTTTTCCTCGTAGGCACTTTGGCGCTCTCGCTGGCAGCTTGTGCGGAGAATGCAGATGCCATGAAGGCCAAGGACACACCTGATTATGCTACTACCCTCTCGAACTTCGAGACACACCAGACTGCATATTCCGAATTCATGAACGCGGGCGACGGAAATATCTTCTACAAGCAAACCGAAGGTTTTACGCCGGCAGAGAACTACTGCACGGCTACCTATATCGAGTCCGAAGACGGAGTATATATGAACTGCGATCTTGAGATCGCACGAAATGACAGGACTGAACATGACGAATATTTCCGCTATGACGATACGACCATGTATATCGTAAGATCCTATATCGATCCTAACGACAGTTCTGTCAGCATCCAGAAATATGTCGTTATCAACGGTACTCTTTACTTCTTGAATTCTGAGACGGAAACAGTCGAGCCGGTCGCAAAGCCCGATTCACTTGATATGTTCCTCTCTTTCTCCGAGATCAAGACTCTCTTCGGCAATATTGACGAATGACGTTTAAACGAGGCTTCAAAGACGGATTACCGATCGGATTAGGATACTTATCGGTATCCTTTTCTTTTGGAATACTTGCGATCACCAACGGACTTTCATGGTGGCAGGCAGTCCTTATCTCGCTGTCCTGCGTAACATCCGCCGGACAGGTCGCAGGTGTAGGTATAATGGCCGCCTCGGGAACATTAGTCGAGATGGCAGTCGCGCAGCTCGTCATAAATATGCGATATTCCCTGATGAGCATCTCGCTCTCACAAAAGACGGATAAGACATTTAATACCCCGGGCAGGCTCATCACGGCATTCTTCATTACCGATGAGATATTCGGTGTGGCGTCCGCCAAGGATGATGACGTGTCCCGTAACTATTTTCTCGGTCTCGCCGTCCTCCCCGTTCTCGGATGGACGCTCGGTACGCTGCTCGGAGCCGTATGCGGCAATATCCTGCCCGAGATCCTCACAGAGTCGCTCGCGATCGGTATCTACGGCATGTTCGTAGCCATCGTGATACCCGCTTCGCGAAAGAATAAGGCCATCGCCGTCGTATCTTTTATCTCCGTGGTCCTTTCAGTAGTCTGCTATTACACGCCCGTGCTTCACGAGAATATCTCGTCGGGCTTTACGATAATAATCTGCTCGGTCATCGCTGCTCTTATCGGAGTCTTTGCCCTGCCGATCGAAGAAAAGGCTCAGGAAGGTGCCGAAAGTGAGTAACTCAGTCTACATCCCCCTTCTCATAGTTATGGCGCTCTCCACATACCTTGTCAGGGCTCTGCCTTTCACGCTCTTCCAGGGCAAGATCAGAAATAAGAGAGTTCAGGCCTTCTTCGACTATATCCCTTACTCCGTATTGTCGGCCATGACATTTCCCGCGATACTTTATTCCACCGGGTCCGTACTGTCGGCAGGAGCAGGATTTCTGACAGCGCTCCTTCTGGCATGGAAAGGCAAGAGCCTTCTCACCGTCGCGATTGGAACATGCCTTGTAACGCTGATCGTGAGCCTTCTCATGACACTTGTATAACCTTTGATAATTATGTTATACTTCTTTGGCATTGAAGATGCCTTCATAGCTCAGTAGGTAGAGCGCATCCATGGTAAGGATGAGGTCACCGGTTCGATCCCGGTTGAAGGCTCCAGGTGTTGAATATCCTCTTTCGAATATCGTCGGAAGAGGATATTTTTTGCGAAAAATCAAAAATCCCCCTGCGTAATATATTGCTCGTGACGCTACGTAATAAGCTATATTCGGGCCATAACGATAAGGGAGGTGACCTGAAATGTTAACAGTCACAGCAAACAACAAGAAGAGATTAAATAAGATCCGTAAGAACATGATCCTGGCTTCCGTCCCCATGTTCTTACTCGAAGCATCAGGGATCATCCTCTGGGCAGTCACGGGCCTTTGGTGGATCATTGCCGCATATGCTGTACTCGCGGTCCCTTTTTCAATTTTCATCTCGAAGTATTATTATAATAATGTCAGTTATATGTGCCCGCACTGCAACAAAGTATTTACTCCGTCCTTCAAGGAGATGTTCTGGGCGGCACACACCCCTACAAAGCGCAAGCTGACATGCCCCGACTGCGGCACGAAAGAGTGGTGCACGGAGGTTGCTACCGAGGAGGCCTGATATGTTCGGAACAACTATTTATGTATTACTCGGGATAATGATCGCAGCAGGCGTGCTCCTTCCCGGATCACTCGCCTTCTGGTGGATCAGGACCCGCCATGAAAAGATCACAACCATGCTCCTCGGAGCCGCGGGATTCTTCGTATTCGCACTGATACTCGAATCAATAGTTCACAGCATCGTATTGACTGCGTTTCCGGTCGTATTCGAAAAGACCGTTTTATATACGATATACGGAGCTTTAATGGCAGGACTCTTTGAAGAGACTGCCAGATTCCTGATATTCAAGTTCCTGCTCAAGAAGAGGACCAACCGCGAGACTTCCATATCTTACGGCATAGGACACGGCGGTATTGAAGCTTTCATCTTCCTGGCATACGCAGGTGCTCAATATGTCATCTATGCGATCCTGATCGAGCAGGGTCAGCTGCAGAGCATGATAGATTCGGCTGCAAAAGCAGGCGCCGATACATCTTCTCTGGAAGCGCTCCCCGAGGCGATCGCTTCGCTTACCGCAGGTTCGATCGCGCTTTCGTGCTTCGAGCGAGTGTCAGCAATCCTGATCCATATAGCATTGTCCGTAATCGTATTCTATGGAGTAAAAAAGTCTCGTATTTCTCTTTACTTCCTGGCTATACTGCTCCACGCGCTCTTTGACGTGCCCGCTGCGCTCTATCAGAAAGGCGTGATCACGAGCATGCCTTTCCTGGAGATCTTTATGTTCGTATTCGCAATAGTTGCTTTCGCGACCGTATATAAACTGCTCTACAGCAAGGACACTGAACCCGGCGAGGTGGCTCCAAGTGTCTAAATATACGACAGGCGAGATAGCCAAGCTTTGCAATGTAACGGTCAGGACCGTACAGTATTACGATACCCGCGGGATCCTCGAGCCCTCCGAACTGACCGAGGGAGGTCGTCGCCTCTACACCGATGACGACCTCCATAAGTTGAAGATAATCTGCTTCCTCAGGGATCTGGGCTTGCCGATCGATTCGATCTCCCAGATCCTCGCCGAGGAAGACCCTTCATCCGTCATCTCCCTGCTCCTTCAGCAGCAGGAAGCCGATCTGAAGAATGAGATCTCCGAGAGACAGGAAAAACTCGGAAAGCTTAATGACCTCAAGAACGGACTCACCCAGATGCCCGAAGTCTCTGTCGACTCAATAGGCGACGTAGCCTACACGATCTCGAGCAAGAAGTCACTTCAAAAGATCAGAACGATCATCATACTTCTGGGCATCCCCAATACGCTCTTCCAGTGGACGGCGATCGCACTGTGGATCATCAAAGGCTGGTGGTGGCTCTTCGTGATCCAGATGATACTTGCCATACCTCAGGCCATCGCGATCACAAGTTATTACCATAAGCGCGTCTCCTACATCTGCCCGCACTGCCATAAAGTCTTCAAGCCAGGTTACAAAGAGATGTTCTTTGCCAAGCATACTCCCACCACCAGGAAGCTAACCTGCACCGAGTGCGGCGTCAGCGGCTTCTGCGTCGAGGTGAGTTCGCCTGAGTCGGGTAAGAGATGAGTCGCGAAACAAGCCCTAAATGTCGCTGACGATGTCGCTCAAATTACCAAAACCAGCGACACGTTGAGCGACATTCGCTGAAATTCGCTATTTCTGTCGCTCAAAACACCTGAACGAGCGACAATGTGAGCGACAAATCATTAAGTATCCGTTCACCGCACATACATGCGGCAATATTTCTTGATCAGGGCCACTATATCTTCCGTTATCGACTCAGCATCAGGCATGCTGTTTCTTGTCCCGGAAAGCAAAAGAATATCTTCATTAATGATCAGTCCCGCATTCATATAAAGACCGATCTTCATTCCGTTCTTCACCGCATAATTCTTATCATCCACCATACCGAGAAACTCGATCAGAAAGCACCTATCAAACTCCGGGAGAAAAACAGTAAAGTCAGGGTAATACCAATCTCCATCAATCCCCAGTTTGATCTCATATTTATACTGCAATCCCAATGAATCTAGAACTTGTGCTATTACAACTTCCCCTCGCGACCTCATGCGTATCCCGTTATGAACGTAAGAACTATTGTTATCAGACTCGAGGGTCTCGCCTTGATGACTCACCCAAAAATCTTTGTTTAAGCAAGTTACAACTTTGGTAGTATCGATTTCTCCGGAAAGCGTCAGATCGGCAATGTAACTCTCAATGCTTAGTTTGTGTGCCAATAGTTCTGATCGCTTTTCCAACTCAGACAGCAGCAGCTTTCCTTTCACAGTGGTGATACCGTGTTCATGAGTTTTCTTTGAACCATTATCAAGATAATATTCCTTGATAACAATCCTCCCCCTATGCGTACTTATTCTGTAACGATCCGACTCTTGAAGTTCTCTGTTAATAAGATCCAGCCTGGCCTTCAACACCTCAGGCGGTAACATCGCTATCTTATCCATACAAAAGATCCCCCTTCATATCTATAAGAGATACTCTAGGGGATCTCGAAAGCGATTTCTGCTACGAAAACTCGACAAATTTCGACAATTTTCGACAAATCAACCGTTTTTCTTGACTCACAGGAAGTCCGAGCTTATAATGGCGGACCCTCGCACAAAACCCGGCGGCTTATCGCCACTCGACGTTGATACTTACGACCTCGCCTCCGCTTATAACGACGGGGTAAGCCAATCCGTGACAGTAGTACCATCCGTTAGACGAATAAACATCGCTGACATTGCTCTGGAAATACCACCAATAGGAATCAAGAATAGGATTGCCCGTAAGCTCGATCTCATCGTAGCCTTCGATCGTACCCAACGTGGCATATGTATCCGTCAATGTACAGGAGGACGATACGGGCACCTCGACGATCACTCTGTCGTAAAAACACGGGTTGTCGTCCCTCATTGCAATAAGTTCAGTATCGGGATCTTCGCAGTAACTGTAAGAATACATATACCAACCATTTGAGAGCGTGACTGAATGCGTACCATCGCCGCTTTCATATATCTCGGCGATCGTTAATTCCTCCCCGTCGATCGTAACACCTATGGAATCTCCTACTTCAAGAGACTCTACAAATGATTGTTCCAATATGATGGGTTTTCCTATACAAAGCCACATCCTTGTACCATCTTCCGAGAAACCGATTACTTCTCCGAAGTATCTGCCGTCTTCGATACTGTCGACCATTTCGCTCATTTCGAAATACCACGAGTTCGAAGTGTCGACCAGGAAAGGGATCGACGTTATCTCGTCGTATGACAGCATCACCCAGGGTTCGTCCGAAGATTCATCGAACTCCATGATCTCTCCGTCCTTGATGACATATTTATGAGAGGTTTCTTCGTAATATGCGGTCAGGACCCAGTAATCTATATCAAGATTACGGTGGAATACCATCTGTATCTGATAGAAACTGCCTTCATGTTCTGCCTCTATGGTATCTATCTGCGCCATTATGATCGCATACTGGTCCTCATCGGCATCGATAGGATCCGCCTCGGGTTCGGGAGGTGCCGGTGTTATCGTGGGCCTTGGCGTCGGAGAAGGCGAAGGAATAGGCGTAGGGGTAGATGTCGGGAAAGGTGTCGGCCTCCGGGTAGGAGTAGGAGCAGCTGTCGTCTCCACAGTAGTTACCGCGGTAGTCTCCGTAGTCGTCTCCTCTGTCTCTTCAGGCATATTGCTGCAGGAACTAAGTGCCAGTGCACCCGTAAGCATTAGTGCTATCAATGTTCTCTTTTTCATAAGTAATATCCTCTCAGTTCATATGCGCGGGTCAGCTTAATATGTCAGCTCTGATTCCCGAATCCTGACCCGCGGGAACAGTTATAAAATGCTCGCTATCGTGACCGTCGGCACAGGGCATTATTGCCTGATCGACACAGAGTTCGCCGTTGTTATTTATGATCATCGGCATATCAAGGTTTATCGTATCCGTAGAGAAATTGTCTTCGATAAGAGAATCAAATCCGGCCCACCCGTCTCTCACCCAATCGGGATTAGGTGCTCGGTCGATAACAGGTACTGTACCGTCAGGATGTGTATAATTATCATTCAGATAGATCGTCGTTGCATCGCATACGGTATCGTAGAAATCGTCCTCGTCTATACCGACCAGTTCAAGGATCTCGGAAGAACTCAATACATGCCCTTCCGAGTTGAAAGTATAAGTTTTATATTCGCTGTAACCATCAGGAGTTGAATAGTCGACAACCATGGAATATACACCGTCATAATATGAATAGGCAGCAAAACGTACACAGGTCTCTTCCACTGACCCGTACGCTTCCTCAAATGCCTGCGAATCCTCAGCTATCGTGGAATTAAGATCATCTATCTCATCAGAATCAATATTGATATAAGGAACACGGTAGTTCGCGCCCAGACCATAATGCTCTGTCGTTATAAGTCCGTCGAAGTATTCCTTGTCGGGGGCGGGCATCGGGGTCGGTCTCGGAGTTGGTGTAGCCGTCGGAGTAACGGTCGGTCTTGGAGTAGGGGAAGGCGTTGCTGTCGGCCTCGGAGTCGGAGTTGCCGTCGGAGCAGCGCTCGTCTCGGAAGTAGTTTCCTCTGTCGTCTCTTCTATCGTGGCCTCAGTTGTTTCACGAGTCTTATTATCACTATCCCTCTCAGGCGCCTTGCCGCAGGAACTAAGTGCCAGTGCACCGATCAGCATAAGCGCAGTGATCGTCCTCTTTTTCATAAGTTATACCCCCTTAGAACATAAACGGATGAGTTCCCGTTCACCCCTAAAGACGCATTCACTTAAAGCGGGTTGCACACTGACTCAAAAATGTTCTTCGAGCCACCTTGCGACAGAATCTTCATCGTTACTGCCGATGACGCCTGTTGCGACGGCCTTGAGCTCAGGCGTAGCATTAGATACGGCATAGCTCTCGTCAGATATCTCGAACATATCTATATCATTCTTTCCGTCTCCGAAAGAGACCACCCTGTCGCATCCCAAGAGCTCTTTGACCTGTCTTATGGCATTGGCTTTCGAAGCTTCTTTCGGGATTATCTCGAGCCACTGCTCGCCCGTATAGATATCTTTCTGATAAACGCAGTGGTATCTTTCCTTATTCGCTTCGTAGAACGGCAGGAGCCGGGCCGGCTCGTCTATGCAGGTAACGTAAAAGATATCGCCTTCCTTAAGATCTTCGGCATATTCAACCTTATGTATCCTGATATCGCCCTCTCGGCTGTCCGTAAACTTCTTAGTGCCGGGATTTATAAGAGACGGGGCGTACGAGAACTTCTCCTTGCCGTCGATATATGCATATACGATCGGATATATCCCTGCTGCAAAGAGCTCGTCGAGCAGGTCCTTTATGTCATCACCGAAATAGTTCGAGAGCATTATCTCGCCGGTAACATTGTCCATGACAAATGCGCCGTTATAGACGATCAGGGGGATACGGGCATCGAGGCCCTGTGTAACTTTCTTTGCCGTTATGAGGGATCTGGCCGTGGCATATGAAAACAGCATGCCCTTTTCAACCAGAGAATTTATAACGCTGTCAGTATATTCCGATGTCTTCTCGCTGCTCCTTAAGAGCGTGCCGTCAAGATCCGATACATACAGCGTCTTCATGAAGTTTACCTTTTCTTTCTTTTCTTCTGCTTCCTGCCCTGACCCATGCCTTCGGGGATGGGATTGACCGGAACTTCTATTATCTTATTGTTATGAAGAGCATAACTGATATCCGCGGGGAGGTCAAAATACTCATCTATCTCCGCCTCGGATACATCAGGCTTAAAGTGGCGTCTTCTGAGCCTGCCGAACCTTCTGTAGTTATATTCTTTCCATAATATGAGCACGAGGATCTCGACCAGGATAACATTCGCGAGGATCGAAAAATAGATCTCGGTCTGGTGGATGGAATCGTAAGTATAGATCCAGAATTCCCTTACGGGTCTGCCGATCATGTCGCAGAATATACCCTGTATCATGAAGAGCCAGTATACGACGATATATATCCAGGAAATGACCGTAAGACATACTTCGATCAAGCGCTTCCACGGCTTCTGCTTATTCTCGTATTCGATATGATGCTCGATCTTATAGTCGATCGCGGGATGCCTCTCGCTGCCGTCGACGAGCGGGAACGAAAGATCGGCACTGACCAGCTCTTCTCCGTCGCCTACTGTCTGTCCGGAAGCAGCCTGAGCCAGACGTCCGATACGAAACTCATCCTCAGAGATCTCTTTATTGTCTGTGACTACCGGCTCATCGGAGATCATGTCCTGAAGTCCGTTCTCCTTGATCTCGGCCTCCTTGGCAAGCTGCGTGATACCGCGGTCAGGAGACTTCCATGTAGCGAGCTTCTTATTGGGAAGGATTGCCCTGACTACTGCCGCAAGCGCGATAAATACGTTGATATACCAGTAAAAGAGCGGATACCAGATGACTGACCAGGAGTTCTTGAGTACATCCCTGTCGTACTTCGATTCGATGAACATCGCGACTATGAACTGGAAAAGACATACGAACGAAAGGAACTGACTCTTCCAGATATATTCGGTAAATACTGTCTTCCCCGTTATCTCCATATAGATGAGGATGACGGTCAGGATGAGCCAGCAGACAGACCAGGTAAATGAACATACCTGCTCGAAATAGATGGGCATCATGCGGCGGCGTCTCCAGCTCCTGAAGATATCGTAATGTCTGAAGATAACTTCAAGTCCGCCCTCGGACCAGCGCTTTCTCTGTCTCCAGAGTCCCTTGACGGTCTCGGGCACGAGCATCCAGCAAAGTGCTCTGGGCTCATACCTTACATCCCAGAACTTCTTCTCGAGCTTCCACGTAACGGCAATATCCTCCGTCATCATGTCACGATCCCAGAAACCGCAGTCCATGAGCGCTCTCTTTCGATAGGCGACACATACGCCCGACACGGTCATTACCTTGCCGAGAACGCGCTGCGTACGCTTGATGAGGCTTATGATGCTCGCATATTCGCAGAGCTGGAGCTTTCCGAGTAGCGTTCCTCTGTTGCGGACACGAGGATTACCCGTAACCGCTCCGACTCTCTCTCCGTTATTCTCTTTGACGAAATGGGATACCAGATAGCGGAGCGCGTTCTTATCAAGATATGAATCGGCATCGACGCCTACGAGGATCTCTCCCTTTGAGGCGATAGTTCCGAGATAGAGCGCATTTGCCTTGCCGCAGTTAGGCTTAAGGTCGATTGCTCTTACGATAGGATACTTTCGTGCCAGATCCTTTATGACTTCGGCCGTATCGTCGGAACTGCCGTCGTTTATGATTATGATCTCATAATTCGGGTAATTGAGCTGGGTCATCTCCTCTATAACGGGATAGAGGATCGTGCTCTCGTTATGGGCCGGCATGAGGATCGATACAAAGGGAAAGCTCTCGAGGATATCGGGTCCCTTTCGTTCGTTATTCAGATAAAAGAGCAGGGAACCGAACACCCACATCATAGCCATGACTGCGGGATACCAGAATACGAATGTCTCCATCAGATGCAACGGCATAACTCTTCCCCTACACAAAAATGCTTTCCCCTGTGTTTGCCCGAAAGATATATTACTTCTTTATCTTTGATTTTCGTAAAGAAAATATATCTCGGATTTGACAAATTTTCTCAGGATCAGCGCTGTATCGGTTGTTACTATTGATCTTATCAAACGCTGATTATGCATCTGTTGTCGGTTTATGAAGTATCCGTAAAAAGATTCCTCAGCGGGATCCTCAAGTGAACTGAGCACCATATCGTTGCCCACGATCAGATCCAGTGCAGACTTAAGAAACGGATATAACGAGATATCCGGCTTTTGCCATACATATAACGAACCTGTCTTCATTACAAAGAACGGCAAGGGAGATCTGGCCGTTATGAGTATTGAGACATACGAAAAACTGGCCGGACGCCTGGAACTTTATTCTCTCCTGCTGGACGGTCTGGACGACGTCCGTAAAGGAAATACGAAAGATTTCTCCGATGCAATGAACAAGATACGGGGAAATCAGAACTGATGAGATTCAGTATCAGGATAACCTCCAAAGCCATAGAAGACATCAGGAAAGCGGCTGCGTATATCCGTGAAGACCTTCTTAACCCCGTAGCGGCAGATCATCTTCTCGATCATGTTACGGAACGCTTCAGCTCTCTGTCTGACATGCCCGAGATCCAACAGCTCGCCGCTGATCCGGTACTTCGTGACAAAGGAATACGATTTATTACTATAGATAACTACATCGCTTTCTATCGAATAGATAACGAATCCCGTATCGTCTATGTCCTTCGGTTTCAGTACGGAAGGCGCAACTGGCTTGATATACTTCGCGGAGATTCAGCTCCCGCTCCCGATCAGCCGAGCTCTCCGAGCATCTGAGCGGGATTCTCGGCGGCCTTCACCTTATCGAAAGCCTTTACGATCACGCCCTTTTCATCGATCAGGTACGTAGTTCTTACTACGCCCATCGATACCTTGCCGTAATTCTTCTTCTCTTTCCATACATCATATGCCTTAATGACATTGAGCTCCGTATCCGAAAGGAGCGTAAAAGGCAAAGAGAACTTCTCTTCGAACTTCTTGTGGGAAGCAACGGAGTCCTTGCTGACGCCTAAGATGACTGCACCCTTCTCCGTGAACTGCGGCAGGAGCTCACCAAAGCCGCATGCCTGCTTTGTACAGCCTGACGTATTATCCTTGGGATAGAAATATAGAATGACTTTCTTACCTTTATAGTCCTTAAGTGAATGGTTCTCCCCGTTTTGATCGGGTAAAGTGAAATCCGGTGCCTTGCTGCCGATATCGAGCATAGTATTAACCTCCGTTTATATGAAATAAAAGAGCCGCTTCGAAAGAAACGGCTCTTATAGTGATCTTGTTATCTACGCATCAGCGCTCGATCAGGGCTTGGGATAGCCGAGTGCGCGAATCAAAGCTGTTACGTTATCAACGTACTTATCCTTATCGCTTGTTACGAGGATGATGATGAATGTGTCGCCGGACCAGTAGATACCGCCATAAACCTTATCATCGACGAAATCGTTATCATCAGACTCACCGTTAAGAAGGATGTAACCGTAACCTGCCTTCTCGTTGTAGAAAGAACGATGCTTACCGGAGAAATCCTTATCATCTACCATATCTTCGTATGCATCATACCAGTCATCGAATCTGTCAAAAGCATCATCTTCATCATCGAACTGATAATAGTCGATCCAATAATCATGCTCGTAGTAGTAGATGTTCGTATAATCGTCACCCTCATACTCTGTATATTCGTCATCATCGATATCAAAGCTCTCCTCAAGAGCCTTCTTGAAATCCTTATCCTTAACAGGCTCGATCTTCTTACCGCAACTTGCGATGGAAAGAGCCATTCCGGCGATGAGTACGACAGATACAACATTTGTCAAAATCTTCTTCATCACAATACCCTACCTTCTCTATCAATTTCTTTGTACAAAATACGTACTAATTTATTATACATGATTTACCTGCAAAAACAACTTAAAGACCTGCCGTGCTTATAAAGTCACATGCGGCGAGCGCCGCGACCGCTCCGTCTGCCGCCGCAGTTGTAAGCTGTCTTACCTTCTTCGTCCTGCCGTCTCCCGCTACAAAGATGCCCTTAACGTCCGTAAGACAGCTCTCATCGGCTATGGCATAGCCTGTGGGATCGAGCGGTATCATGTCCTTAAACGGCTCATTTGAAGGGATCTGACCGATCGCTACGAAGAGCCCTGCGACTTCTATATCTCTTGTACTGCCGTCCTTCGTATTCTCGACTCTTATGCCGGTGAGCCTGTCGTCATGGAGGAGCTCCTTAACGACATAGGGGAGCACCGTCTCAACATTAGGCTTTGAAAGGAGCGTGCCCACAAGACCCGATTCGGCCCTGAACTGCTCACGGCGGTGAACGATATAGACCTTGGAGCAGATCCCCGACAGATAGATAGCGTCTTCAACAGCAGTATTGCCGCCTCCGAATACCGCAACGGGCTTATCCTTATAAAAAGATCCGTCGCAGGTAGCGCAATAGGATACGCCTTTACCCGTAAGCTGTTCCTCCATATCTATTCCCATATGCCTATTACGGGCACCGACTGCGATGATCACGGCCTTTGCGGTGTCCTTTGCACCGTATTCACCCTTTACGGTAAAGCCTGACTCGGCATCACCTTCGATAGAGATGATCTTATCGAACTCGATCCTCGCCCCAAGACCCGTAGCCTGCTCAAAGAGCTTGGTCGCATACTCAAATCCCGATATGTTCGTAAATCCCGGGTAATTTTCGATCTCGGGAGTATTGATTATCTGTCCGCCGTAGGCCTCAGCTTCGTAGATAACGGTATCCATTCCCGCACGTCTGCAATAGATAGCCGCGGTCAGCCCTGCCGTTCCCGCTCCGATGATGATGATGTCTGCCATAAGCTTCAGTCTTCCTTTCGATCGAGATACTCCTCGAGGACCTTACTGATCTCGGGGTATGATCTTTTGATGGAGATGATCTTTCCTTCCGTATCGATAAAGCAATGCTCGCTCTCTCCCGTGCATCTGACCTCGCCCGTCGCCTTATCGGTGATCGTATATTCGATATAAAGGCGGATGCCGGTATACTTGACGAATCTTAAGTTGATGACGACCGTATCGTAAAATCTCGCCATAGTCTTGTACTTTGCCTGTACGCCGACAACGGGACTTATGATGCCGTTCTCCTCCATAGCCTTGTAGCCGAGTCCGATCTGTTCAAAGATATCGATCCTGGCTTCTTCGAACCACCTAATATAGTTCGAATGGTGGACCACCTTCATCTGATCCGTCTCATAATACTGCACAACGTGCTCGTAAGGTCTGATCTCTTTCACCTGTTACTGTCTCCGTTCCTAACTGTTTTATCCTTTTATCAGTGTCCGCCCAGGAGGTTGGCGAGCGGCTCTACGATAGAAGCCAGATCGTCGATAGCCTGATTGAGCCTGTCAAAATCGACACTGTTAAAGTTCGTCATTGCATCGTTAACCTGCTGTGTATTGTCCTCAACGAGCTGGTTTACGTTACTTACCATATCATCGATACCGTCGAGGGACTGTTGAGCCTGATCGACAAGAGTTGTCGTCTGCTGTACTGCCGACTGTGTCTGCTGCATGAGAGTCGTCGTCTGCTGCACTGCCGTCTCTACGGTATTAAGAGTAGTGATCACCTTCGGCACGATGATAAGAAGCGCTGCGGAGAGCACTACGAACATCAGCAGTGAACAAAGTGCCGTGATGCGTTGTCCCTCAGCATCTTTTCTCTGGCTCTTTACAAGCTCGACCAGAAGATCGTGATCACTCATTTCCTGTAACTTCTCAAGTTCCTTCTTGTTCATGATATAACCCTCCTATTGTTTTTGTCCGTTCCTATACGGACTTACCAAACTTTTTCATGCACTCGACATACTCGGCAACACATACCGGATTATCGAGATCGTCCTTATCAAGTCCCTGGTAAGCACAGAGCTCATCCCAGAGGAGACTGCTTCCCTCTACCGTATAGCATCCGCTCGAGATATCGATCGTCACGATGATATCCTTCACATCCTTGAATATCTCATCCTTATTCTCGTAGAGCTTTTCCCCCGGGCCCTCGTTAAGGATCTTAAAGATCTTGGGATCAGGTTCGGTATCCTCGGGGAGCTTGCACCTCTGATACGAGTTCATCATGATCGTAGCGGCATATTTACCTGCGGCGATCGGATCCTTTATCTCTTCCGTCTTATATTTCTTGAGGATGTATCTTGCTACCTCGATACCGCTCCTCCTGTTGGGCTTGAGCTTCGGTGCGTACTCCTGCCAGATCTTCACCCATTCCTGAAACTGTTCCTGTGTCGGCTGACTTAATATCACTTGTCTTCTGCCTCCGTATTATTAATAAATTCGATTATATCGTTGAAATACTGCTCCCTTATGGGCTCGTTTTGTATCTCATGCCTGTAGTGGCCGTAATTTATTACCTTAACCTTACGCTCCTTAACTGCCGCGAGCTTATCTGCTACGAACTGAGCCCCCTTACCGTATCCTGCAACAGGGTCATCCTCACCGTATGTCAGAAGACACGGAGCAAGGGCCGCATTCCTGTAGGCATCATCCGACTGCATCCTTACAACGAGAGTAAAAAGATCCAGGAATCCCTTACAGGTAAACAGGAATCCCGCATGAGGGTCCTCACAATACTTAAAGACTTCTGCTTCATCTGATGTAACCCAGTCGAAAGGCGTCTTCGGATTGGAGATCCTCCTGTTGTAATTTCCGAAAGCGATCGAGTTTAGGAGCTTACCGGGCTTTCGCTTCATGCCGAACAGGCCGCAGATCTTCGCCAGGAAGACTCCGAGCTTTGCTGCCGGCTCGGGACCCATGGTCGATGCGAAGATAAATGCATCAAACTCTCTTGCAAATTCAAACGTTATGTAGATATTACGCGCAACGAAAGAACCCATCGAGTGCCCGTAGAGGACCATCGGGAGTCGCTTGCCGTCCGCGCCTGCGCCGAAGAATTCTTTCGCGAGCTCATGGAGCGACATCTCATCCTTCAGGATGCAGTAAGCGGCGTCCTTTGCTTCTCCGAAGAACCCCAAGGGCATATCCCTGTCCTTATTGAGCTCATATGTCTGGCCGTGTCCGAGCATGTCCATGCCGCATACATGCCAGCCGTCATTATTCAGATGATCGATGAGTTCCTCGTATCTTCCGAAGTAGTCAGCCATTCCGTGACAGATCTGAAAGATACCCTTAGGTGCAACATCTGCCGTCGCAGGACAAAAGAACCCGGCGATCTTGTTACCGCCGCCTGCAGCAGCATCGAATACGATCTTTTGTGCGTTCATGATGTTACCTCCGACTTCGTTTGGGATATCGGTATGTGTATCAGCGTCTCCTTCTGGTACTGCCTCTCATCAGGAGCAGTCTGAAGAGCGTAAGGGCAGATGATGCAAGAGCGACAGCATATGTATCTCCTGCAGCTCTCAAGATCTTATATGTCTGCTTGAGCTGGTCATCTCCAACCCATCCGTATTCTTTCATGTCCTTATAGGCACGCTTGCTGGCGTCTCTTTCGACTGGGAGCATAACGAGATAGAAAAGAAATGTCACGAGATAAACTGCTATGCCGAAATTACAGATATAGAATCCGAAAGTACCACCGTTCTCGATCGCGCGATCAAGGAGCAGTCCTGCTACAACGATATATACACCTGCCATCGAGCAGATACTTGCCGCGGGAGCTAAAAGCTGTCTGAATCTGTAGATAGGCATATTGACGTGATCCTGCACCGCGTGACCGCACTCGTGTGCAGCGATCGCGATAGCCGTGATTGAATCCTTGCCGTAAGTAGTATCGGAAAGATAGATCTTGCCCTCCTTGGGAGAATAGCAATCCGTGAGCTCGCCGGGCTTGTGCTCGATCGTGATACCGTAGATCTCATGGTATGCGAGCATCTCCTTGACTATGTCGTTTGCAGTCTTTCCGCTTCTTGCGGGGATCTTACTTCCGGCCTTAGCCTTGCTCTTCAAAGCCGCCTGGACAGCCATGCTCCAGACCATTACGCCGAGTGCAAGAATATAGTAAAGCATATTAAACGTCACCTCTTATATAAAAAGTGTCTAGAAAGATGGTAGCATTTTGGAGAGTAAACATCAACGCGACCATGAGGCAGACATAAAGAAACCCCCGCACCGTGTGGAGCGAGGGTATCTTATTTAGTTCAGTTTAACTTACTTAAGACTTATCAGCCTGCAAGAACGATCTTGGAGAACTCGTCAGCCTTAAGGGAAGCACCGCCTACAAGTCCGCCGTTGATGTCAGGCTGTGAGAAGAGGCCTGCAGCAGATGTGGACTTAACGGATCCGCCGTACTGAATTGTAAGAGCGTCAGCGATAGCATCGTTGTAAAGCTCGCGAGCTGTATCTCTGATGAGCTTACAGATCTCCTGAGCCTGCTCGTCTGTAGCAACTTCGCCTGTACCGATAGCCCAGATAGGCTCGTAAGCGATAGTGATCTGGCACATCTTGTCAGCGGGAACATCCTTGAGAGCAGCTACGATCTGACCCTTGATGAAGTCCTTATGAACGTTAGCCTTTCTCTGCTCAAGTGTCTCACCGCAGCAGATGATGGGCTTAAGACCATACTTAAGTGCAGCGTGTACCTTCTTGTTTACTGTCTCGTCTGTCTCAGCGAAGTACTCACGACGCTCGGAGTGACCGATGATTACATATGTAACACCCATCTTAGCGAGCCAGAGGGGAGAGATCTCACCTGTGAAAGCACCCTTCTCCTCGAAGTGGCAGTTCTCAGCTGCGATCTTGATGTTGGAGTAAGCAGCTGCCTCAAGAGCTGCGGAAAGAGCTGTGAAAGGAACGCCGAGAGCGATCTTAGCCTTAGCATCCTTAACGAGGGGCTTGAGCTCGTTGATAAGCTTAGCAGCGTCAGCGGGAACACCGCAGTTCATCTTCCAGTTACCTGCTGCGAATGTTCTGCCGTTCTCCTTATCGAGGAGGCAATCGATACCGGGAAGTACCTTACCCTCGATGAACTCGAGAGATGCACCACCACCTGTGGAGATGTGAGATACCTTATCAGCGAAACCGAGCTTCTCGATAGCAGCAGCAGAGTCACCGCCACCGATGATGGAAACAGCGCTGGACTCAGCGATAGCAGCTGCAAGAGCCTTTGTACCTACAGCGAACTTCTCGAACTCGAATACGCCTGCAGGACCGTTCCAGATAACTGTCTTAGCAGCCTTGATCTCAGCAGAGAACTTCTCGATAGTCTTAGGTCCGATATCAAGACCCTCCCAACCGTCGGGGATCTCCATTGTAGGAACGATCTGGCTGTTAGCGTCAGCAGAGAAATCATCAGCAACTACTGTATCCTCGGGAAGAAGGAGCTTAACGCCCTTCTCCTCTGCCTTAGCAAGGAGCTCCTTAGCAAGCTCAACCTTGTCAGCCTCGAAGAGGGAGTTACCGATCTTACCGCCCTGAGCAGCGATAAATGTATAAGCCATACCACCACCGATGATGATAGTGTCAGCCTTGTCCATGAGGTTTGTGATTACGCCGATCTTATCGGAAACCTTAGCACCGCCGAGGATAGCTACGAAAGGTCTCTCGGGATTGGAAAGAGCGCCGCCGATGAAATCAATCTCCTTCTGGATGAGGTATCCGGAAGCAGAAGGAAGGAAGTTAGCAAGACCTGCTGTTGAAGCGTGAGCTCTGTGAGCTGTACCGAATGCATCGTTTACATAGAGGTCAGCCATGGAAGCGAGCTCAGCAGCGAACTTAGGATCGTTCTTTGTCTCTTCCTTGTGGAATCTTACGTTCTCGAGCATAAGGATCTCGCCGTCCTTAAGAGCAGCAGCCTTAGCCTTTGCATCTTCGCCGATAACGTCAGCTGCAAGTGTAACGGGCTTACCGATGAGCTCAGCAAGTCTGTCAGCTGCGGGCTTCATTGAGAACTTAGCCTCAGGTCCGTTCTTCGGACGTCCGAGGTGGGAAACGAGGATAACCTTCGCGTTGTGGTCTACAAGATACTTGATTGTGGGAAGAGCTCCCTTGATACGCTTGTCGTCTGTGATCTTTGTGCCTGTCTCCTTGTCGAGGGGTACATTGAAGTCAACTCTGACGATGACTCTCTTACCGGCTACGTCAAGATCTTCTACATTCTTCTTAAGATACTGTGCCATTGTCGTCACACTCCTGAATATTATTTTCATGCACCCGAAGGCGCTAAAGAACCAAATAAGATTATATAATGTTTAAAATCGAGATAAAAGTGTCAATTTCTGCCCAAAAGCTTAACTACCTGCTGTACTTTATAGACTTTTTGGCCGTCTACATAGAACCTGAAGAGCTCTCCGTCCTTGCTGTAGATCTCGAAATACTTACCGTAACTTGAGACAAGACCCTTCATGGACGAGATCTCGAAGACCTGCCTGATCGGACGGCTGACACCCTCCAAAGTCCTGTTTTTAAACTTCGGGAGAGGTTTGCCCTTCTTGTAGGGGATGCCGACCTGCGCGTCACAGTCGGTTCCTTCGTAGATGACTTCGGCGGAGTTGATCGTCACTTTACCCTTACCCGTCTTCGCAAATGTCAAAGGATCGTAGACCTTAAAAAGATCCGCGTCGAGCTCCATATGAAAATCACCTTTGGCGAGTTCTTCGGCTACGAGCTCCTTTTCCCATGCGGTCCACTTCGAAAGATCGTCGAACGACTTATCCTCGGAAGTCGCACCTTCCAGAAGTCCCGAAGGAAGATATCTGACCGTATTTGCGCACTTGCTGCATCTTATCTTGTCGCCGCCTTCACCGCTCACCCACTGCATGGTGAACTCGCTTCGGCACTTGGGACAGATATAGGCAACGTTCTGAAGACCTTTGGCGAGATCCTTTCCCTTATGTACGGGGGAATTCTCCCTGGCGTAGTCATTCTCGTTATATCTGATGCCGTCGAGGATATACTGATGGATCTCCTCGGCACTCATCTTCTTAACTTCCTCGCCCGGGAGCTTTCGAACGAACTCAGCCGTGATCTTTCCCCTTCTGATACTTCCGGGATTCCACCTGGGCATAGTAAGGTATGCGCCGTGGATATGAGCAATATATATGGCGGCTCCCGCCTTCTTTGCCATCTTTGCGACACCGTCATCGAAAGTGATCGTACTTCCGTCAACACATCGAGTTGCCTCAGGGTAGATAAAGAGCACTCCCTTTCGCTTCATGACCTTCATCATGGCCTTTACCGAGATCGTATCCACTACGAACTGCTTCTTCGGGATCGCCCCGCCGAGCTTGAACCAATGCGCCCAGGGCTCCTTTCGGAATACGAACTCACCCGTTACGAAGTTACCCGGGCGGCCTCTGGTGAGCATGCTGGTAATAACGGGATCAAGATATGATTCATGATTGGATATAACGATGATCGGGCCCTCTTCCTTAAGATAGTCCGGATCGGGCTTGACCTTGATATTCGTATAAGCGGCGATGATCTTTACAAGGAGGTTCTCACCTACGCAGTGGTACCACCAGTTACTCGGCACGCAGCCGATATCGTAATCCTTATCCTGCTTCTTGGCAGGCTTATTTTCCTTAGCAACTGTAAGTTCGTCAGGCATCTTGCCATCCCCTTTTCTTTTTTGCATGGTTATTATAGCACCACGTAAAAACAGCCGCGACATTACGCCGCGGCTGCGCTTTTAAGCTTAACTTATGTCTTATAAGATCACTTAGCTGCTTTCTTTGCCTTCTTAGCCTCAAGCGCCTTTTCTGTAGGTCTTACGAGAACAAGGCAGAGGATGAGTGCCACGATGTAAAGAGCGATAGTGAAATAAAGAACATTCTGATATCCGACGGGGTTGATCATAATGGGCTTACCTGCCGCATCTGTACCGTGCTCGATGAACTCACCGGAGTGGTTAACGATATAGGTAGCAACCTGATTTCCCGTAAGACCTGCGAAAGCCCAAGCGGAAAGAGTGATACCGTGGATAGCTGAGATGGAACCCATTCCGTAGTGGTCGGAAAGGAGTGTGGGAACGTTGGAGAATCCTCCGCCGTAACCTGCATTTACGATAAAGATAAGTGCGAGTACGAGGAAGATGAGAAGTCCGTTGCCCTCACCGTTCTTGATGCCCTGTGTGAGCATAACGAGTGCAGTGAATGCAATGGAAAGGATGAAGATCAGCTTGTAGATAGTGTTTCTGTCCTTCATCGTATCAGCCCATGCGGAGAATCCGAGACGTCCGCCTGCATTAAATACCGCGGAGATCGTGGAGATGATACCTGCGAAAGCCGCAAGACCTACGCACTTAACGATCATCTTCTCCTGAGAGATGAGTGCAAGACCGCATGTGATATTGATATAGAACATTACCCAGATACCGATATAGTTGGTGATGGGCTTTGTCTTGAGAGTAGCGATGATGGAAGGCTTCTCTCCCTTGCCCTGAGGCTCTACCCAACCTGCGGGCTTAGCAAGAAGAAGGTGACCTACGAACATCATTACGAAGTAGACACCTGCAAGGATGAAGAACATCTTGTAGATACCTGTCTCGCCGAGGCCCTCGAGCATACCCTGCATGATGGGAGAAGCGATAGCCTTTGCAGCACCGAATCCTGCAACTGCAAGACCCGTAGCAAGACCCTTTCTGTCCTGGAACCAGAGCATAAGTGTCTTAACGGGAGAAAGGTAACCTGTTCCGAGACCGATACCCATTATGAAGCCGTAGCTCAGGTAGATACCGATCAGTGCGAGAGGACTGTGCTGATGCGCGCCTCCGTACCAGATGAAGAAACCTGTTCCTGCCATACCTGCAGCGAAGCAGATAGTAGCGATAAGAGATGACTTGTGAATATCCTTTTCAACGATATTTCCGAGGAAAGCCGCGGACATACCGAGGAAGAAGATAGCGAAACTGAATGCCCACTCTGTGGCACCCTTTGAAAAACCGATGTAGTCGGCGATCTCCTGACTGAAGATGGACCAGCAGTATACTGTACCGATACTGCAGTGAAGAAGCAGTGCGGGGATAGCTGCGCGGATCCACTTATTCGCACGCCAGCCGCTCTGTGCAGCAGATGATGCTCCCATGAGATACCCTCCTTACTTTGATACACAAAATAATAAAAAATCAGAAGAATAATATATCAATCGACTCTATATTTCAATTAAAAATGTGAATTTCGGGGCATTCTGGAACAAAAACGTAATAAAGACCGCCCGCTGATAAGCGGACGGCCTGTCGGTTTTATGTCATAAAGAGAACGGATCAGATCCTGCCGTGTACCATATCAAGACCCAGATCCAGATAATCACGGGAAGATGCTTCGTTATCCATATTACAATCCATCAGGATGATAACGATACCGGTCTCCCTGTCATATTGAATTACCTCTTCGTAATCAAAGACATAGTAAGTGATCAAGTTGCCGTCATCCTCAACCTCGTAGTCATCTTCATATTCGATCATGCCTTCGACCCAGTATTCGTTGAAGGTATCTTCGTCAGTCGTATAAACCTCGATATACCAGCCGCAATCATTATAGCCTCCGGTAGAACCCTTGAAGCCGAGACTGATATTATAATCATTTGCCGTTACGTCAGGATCGCCGATCGCCGAAAATCCGAATCCGTTCTCAAGACATGACTCCGCGAGAGCTCTTACATTATCATCCCTGCATCTTTCGGGAGTAACGATATGGCTCCACCACTGATCGGGATCGGAATTCTCTACAGAGTGGGTCATGAGTCCCGTATCCCTGTTAAACTCAAAACACTCGTCATATCTCTCGTTATCAATATACTTTCTGATAACGGTACCGTCGTCTTCAAATGTGCACTCATCATCATCCCAGTATATCGTTCCTTCAAGGAAATAATGATCAAATAAGGTCTCATTCATCTTCCATACGGATACGGTCGTCAGGACATCGCCTTCGATCAGTTCGGCCTCAAATCCCACGCTGAACTCATATTCTATGTCACCATAAGTTCCCGAATCAAAAACGGTATAGAGCGTATATCCCTGGTCGGCATAGTCCTGAGCTGCCGCTCTTACGTCTGCATCTTCTATGGAGCTAATGTCATCTATCTCATATGTCTTATCCCAGACGACTTCATATCGGGGCTTCATATACTCAGACTGACCTTCGAGTGCGCCGTTCGTGCTCTCAAACCCGGCATAAAGCTGAGGTTCATATACAAATGACGTCGTAGCTTCAGGCTCGGACGTTGTCTCTTCCGCGGAAGTCTCCGCTTCCGTAGTCCCGGAAGCAGCTGTTGCTGAAGTTGTCTCTTCGGCCTTTGAACAGGCTCCGATCGAACCCGACAGTATCATTACTGCCGTAAGGACTGCGATTGATCTCACGCTATCCCTGTAATCTTTAACATTAAGATCTTTCATCTTTACCTCCGTTTATACACTGTGCCTTTCAGCGCGAAAGGCATCAGCGATATGTAGTTTCTTCACTTGTTGATCACGATGGATATCAAGAATAGGCTTCGGACAGGATGACTATATTAGTGTCTCTGTTAAACTGAAGGGAATAATCATATGAATATGTTTCGCCTTCATATTCTTCCTCGTCATGCATCTGAACGCTGATCACGGTTCCGTCATCTTCTCGTGAGACCTCTTCGCCTAACCAGTCGGAAGCGACGATCGAATCGAACAGATCCTCATCGGCCTCAAATACATAAACCATATCGATCACGGGGATACTTCCGAAAACAGGATCGGGATCACCCTGCAACTCGGCCTGGAATCCTGCTCCGTACGGATATGCTTCCTCGTAGAAGAATTCATAGTAATACCAGCTGTCCGGATCGAACGGGTTCGTGAAATAACCCTGATCTTCATATGACTGCATGAGTTCCAGGAGATCCTCATTTTCAATAGTGTCGCCGCCCCATGAACTCGTCATCAACAGCGATCCTATTCCGGTCTCTCTGTTGAACTCGGCTGTTGCACCGCTTAAGGAATCGGTATATCTGATGACCGTTCCGTCATCTTCAACGGTATCCCTGGGCTTATCGAACGAACAGAAATCCTGCGTAGACATGTAATCGATCATGAAATAGTCAAAGAGCTCTTCGTTCATCTTGTAGACCCACGCCTCATTCGACTCAAAGTATTCAAAGTCATCCGAATAATAACTGTACGCAGCGTAAAAACCGTACCTAAACATGTACTCGCCGTCGCCCAAAGATCTGCCTTTATTGAGTTCATTCTCCTGATCGTAGATATCATATCCCTGTTCCGAATAGGTTTCGGCTACAGCCCTGATATCAAGATCATCGATATCACTCAGATCATCTATGGTCACCTGATTAAGATAATCATCGCACGGATAATCCGATGCGAGGACCATATATTCCAGCTGATCCTCCAGTTCGCCGTTCGTACTCGGCAGATCACCATAATCTTCTTCATCGCTCGTCTCAGACGTTTCCGCAGTCGTCTCTTCAACAGTCGTTGCTGCAGTAGTCTGAGCAGTTGTCTCTTCAGGTGCAGTCTCTTCGGGAGATGAACATGCATTAAGAACGCATGTGATCATTACCATTACTACGATGATACTCGTGACCGCAGCTACAGATCTGCTCCTTCTCTTAAAACTCATTATATTCTTGATCCTCATTTTGACCTCCGATTTACCGACCGAGCCCTTGCTGAACGAAGTCGGCATGACTACGTAAGAGCAGTCGTTGCTATTCTGAGCCAGAGTAACGAGCGAAAGACTGTAATTCTTTCTGATGCCGTCACCCAGCTTCTCCAGAACGATCTCATCGCAGCTCATCTCCATATCGCGGCAGAAAAGTACAAACGCGATCCATACAAGCGGATTGAACCAGTGGACAGCCAGAGCTGCCACGGCGACCGCTTTGAAGATAAGATCTCCGCGCTTTATATGAGTTCGTTCATGTTCTATCAGATATTCTCTTTCATATTCGGGAAGATCGGTCGGCAGGTAAATGCCGGGCCTTATGATTCCCATTGCAAAGGGTGATGTTACCCGGGATGATTCAAAGATCCCCTTCTCCACCTGCTTTGCATCTCTCACCCTGATCTTGAGCTTTATGAGATGATATATCGCCAAGCCCAGGATGATCACGGCTATTACGACCCATGCGATCATCATTATCGTATGAGGGTCCGGAGCCGTTATCTTTTCAGTTACTGCCACTGCCTGCGAGGCATGAGGTGCGACCGTCTGAGCAGTCGTCTCATGGGTCCTCTGCGCTGCATGAGCAGCCTGAGTTACACTTCTCTGTGTAGCAGCCGATCGAACATAATTCGTGTACACTTCGGATCTTTCCACTTTTGTCGCGACTTTAGAAGCGGGCTTAAGACTGAAGATACTGAATCTTGATTCGATCGAGACGGGACATAAGAGCCTGAATCCTACTGCAGCCCACAGCATGTATGTATACTTCTTCGGGAGTTTCCTCATGAAGAATCTGATCGCGATGACCACCAGTATTACTATGGCGGCGGTAAGACTCATTCTTATTATCTGTTCCATCTATCACTCACTCCAACTTCAGGATCACTTATCGTCTCTGTAACTGTCTATCAATTCAATGAGTTCATCGGCTTCGGAACCCGATAGAGTCTTGTCACCCAGAAATGCCGTTATGAACGACGGGAGCGAACCCCCGAAATTCCGTTTGACTACTCTCGAGCTCTCAAAGCGTTGAACGCGATCTCTTTCGACGATCACCTTGACGACGGTGTCCTCGTTGAGGGCCATACCCTTGGTTATGAGTTTCCTAAGGATCGTATAAGTAGTCGACTTCTTCCAGCTGAGCTTCTCCTCCGCCAGCTTGACAAGCTTTCCGGATTCAAGCGGAGCATTAGCCCATATGATGTCCATCAGACGATACTCACTGTCACTTAAGAATAACTCTTCCATCTTCCCCTCCATATATGGTCTAAGTTTATAAACTAATTGCAGTTTATAGTTATAGACCAATAATGTCAACCGTGATTTTGAGGCAAAACAATGACCGCCTCCCCGAAACTCGGGGAGACGGTCTTTTGTAATTTGATCTGTTATATGTCAGGCTGGCGCGGTTTCCTTATCGCTTTCGTCGCTCTTAACGATCACGGGACCGCCGTTTCTTATCACGATATGTCCGTCCTCGACATCTACCTTCGCGATATTGCCGGAAGATACGACACCGTCAAGGATAGCTTCGGACAGGCTGTCCTCTACCATCGACTGGATGACTCTTCTTAAAGGTCTTGCGCCGTACTGAGGATCGTAGCCTTCCTTCGCAAGGAGCTCCTTGGCTTCATCCGTGAGCTCGATCTCGATACCGATATCGCTTACTCTCTTTCCGACAGATGCGGTAAGGAGATCTACGATCTTTATGAGAGAATCCCTGCCGAGCATCCTGAAGAAGATAATCTCGTCGACACGGTTGATGAACTCTGGAGAGAAAGCCTTCTTGAGCTCATCGATAACGGTCTCCTTAGCTTCGCTGTAGGACTTACCGCCGTAAAGACCCTCGCGGCTTGCCTCATCCTCGTCATGCTCATCGGAAGCGGAAGCGAATCCGATCTTTCTTCCCGCCGCGGATGTGAGCATCCTCGCACCGATATTGGAAGTCATGATGATGATCGTATTCTTGAAGTCTACGACACGGCCCTTACCGTCCGTAAGTCTTCCGTCATCGAGTACCTGGAGCATGGAGTTGAAGATCTCGGGGTGTGCTTTCTCGATCTCGTCGAAGAGTACAACTGAGTACGGATGTCTTCTTACCTTCTCGGTGAGCTGACCGCCCTCGTCGTATCCGACATATCCCGGAGGAGAACCGATGAGCTTACTTACATCGTGCTTCTCCATATATTCCGACATATCGATCCTGACGAGTGCATTCTCGTCGCCGAACATTACCTCGGCAAGAGCCTTGGCAAGCTCTGTCTTACCTACACCGGTAGTACCGAGGAAGATAAAGCTTCCCGAGGGCTTTGTAGGATCCTTGAGACCCAGACGGCTTCTTCTGATCGCCTTGGCGATAGCCGTTACCGCCTCGTCCTGTCCTATTACTCTCTTCTTGAGCTCATCCTCGAGGCCCTTGAGTCTCTCGGCATCACTCTCGGTGATCTTTGCAACGGGGATACCGGACCACTTGGAAAGTACGTCCGCGATATCGTCTACCGTAAGAGTACCCGTAAATCCTTCCGCATCGGGAGCCGTCTTCTCCTTGATGCTGCTGAGCCTTTCTTCGAGCTTACAAGCTTCCTGCTTGAGGCTCGCAGCCTTCTCGAACTCAAGTGCTTCTGCGGCCTTGGTCTTTTCTTCCTCGATCTCCTTGAGCCTTGTCTCTATCTTTCGCTTTTCGTTGTCGTCAGCAAAGTTGATGCGCTTTCTCGCAGCTGCCTCATCTATAAGGTCGATCGCCTTATCGGGAAGGAATCTGTCGGATACATATCTCGAGGAGAGCATGACTGCCTGCTCGATCGCATCGTCGGTGATATGGATCTTGTGGTGCTCTTCGTACTTGGGACGAAGACCCTTAAGGATCTGGATAGCCTCAGAAGGTGAGGGTTCATCTACGATGACTTTCTGGAAACGTCTCTCGAGAGCCGAATCCTTTTCAATATACTTGCTGTACTCATCCATCGTAGTAGCTCCGATGATCTGAAGCTCGTTCTTCGTGAGCATAGGCTTCATGATGTTTGCTGCATCAAGAGAGCCTTCACCGCCGCCCGCGCCGATAAGAGTATGGATCTCATCGATAAAGAGGATGATGTTGGGGTCGGATGTCGCCTCAGTAAGGACATTCTTGATCCTCTCCTCAAAGTCACCTCTGTACTTCGAGCCTGCTACCATCGAACCCATATCTATGCTGTATACGGACTTGCCCTGAAGGATATCGGGAACGTCACCCGTTGCGACCTTGAGTGCGAGACCTTCTGCGATAGCCGTCTTACCTACACCGGGATCACCTACGAGACAAGGATTGTTCTTTGTCCTTCTTGCAAGGATCTGCATGACTCTGTTGATCTCCTCTTCTCTTCCGATAACGGGATCGATCTTGCCGTCCTTAGCCATCTGAGTGAGGTTCTTTCCGAACTCGTCGAGGGTCTTGTGACCGCCCTTCTTATTCTTGTCTTTCCTCGAGCCTTTTCCGGAAGGTCCGTGAAGGCCGTGAAGATCATTACCCGCTTCGCTGATATCGGAGCTCGAAAGTCCTCCGACATTATTAAATGTTGCGGTGAGGTCATCTATCATGCCGGCGATATCGGCTCCCGCCTTAACGAGGAGCGTATTGGCCGTCATGGCTCTGTTATTGGCGATAACGAACAGGAGATGCTCGGGTGTGATAACTCCCTGTGTGCCGACTCTTCTCGAGATATCGGCGGCGTCGCTGAAGAGCCTTTTGGTCTCGAGCCTTAACATACGAAGACCTTCTTCGATCTCGTAATCGTTAACGGGCTGTTCCGTAACCATATCATCTGCGGAGATCATCTCACAGATGCCCTCCATCGTTATACCGTTTCTCTCGAGGATATCCTTAGCCGGGCTGTCGACTGCAGCAAGTGCCGCTAGTACGGGCTCGGTGGATATCATGCGGCCGCCCTGCGACTCCGCAAATCTCTTGGAGAATACTATGACTTGTGTCGTTTCCTGAGTAAGCTTCATGCCATCATCCCCTTTCGCTGTCCTCTTCTATTATTCTTCTTATCTCATCTGCTCTGTCCTGAGCGGTAGCGGCGGTGCGCTTTGTCTTTGC
Source organism: Ruminococcaceae bacterium KH2T8 (assembly GCA_900111435.1). Classification (NCBI taxonomy): domain Bacteria; kingdom Bacillati; phylum Bacillota; class Clostridia; order Eubacteriales; family Oscillospiraceae; species Ruminococcaceae bacterium KH2T8. Next base: position 315,696 of record FOIY01000004.1, on the reverse strand, counting down.
ATCTACCGACTTGTAATCTCTTCTTACCTTATGGGTCAGGAGATTGATCTTGTCCCAGTCGAGCTTTACGTTATCATCCTTGATCTGTCCTCTGCCTAGCCTGATCCAGTTAAGGAAATTGATCGCCTCGGCTGCCTCTATCTTTCGAGCATAGCTCAGGAGAGCATAGGAGCGATAGAACTGATCTTCTATGATAAGCGACTTCTTCTTGCTGATATTCACACGGCAGGATCTCTCGAGCTTAACGACGTCAGCTATGACGCGCAGGGCTCTTTCGACCATCTCACTCTCGGATACACCGAGCGTCGCGATACTCTTGATCTCGAACATGCCGTTCTCCTTGTTGCCGTCGGCCTGCAGGATCGGACTAATGACCCAGTCGTACTTCTCGGCACGCTTACTGAGTATCATGAGCGCTCCTGCGGTCTTCTCGATTCCCGGGATAGCTACGAGGAAGCTGATCTGAAGACCGGTTCCTACGTACTTGATGTCAGAAGTAAGAAATCCCATCTTATCCGAATATGCGATCTCCATATTCTTCTCGAAATTGACCGCTACCTCTTCGGCTGCCTTATATGCACTTACTGCATCGGAACCCGGAACGAACGATTCGATCGCCATGTGCTCCCTGTCATTTAAGGTGACGCCGAGACCTTCTTTCTGTCCGAGGAGAAATGCCGTCTTCTTGTTATCATTAAGGAAAGCATACTTACAGTAGTACTGATCGTAGAGATCCTTCTTGGCATTATCGTCCATCTCGTCGCATCTTATAAAGTTAAATCCCATGTTGCCTGCTGCCTGTCGCATCATTCCCATGGCATTTTCCCTGTCTGCATCATTCATCTTCGCAGGGAACTGAAATCCCTTGATGTTACGCATTATCGTAACTTTGGTGGAAAGAACTACGTCTGTGTCTTTGCCTTTTTTCTCATACCACATGTCAGTTCTCCCCCTTTCTGCTCTTAAGTTCGTCACGAAGCCTGACTGCCAGATCGTAATCCTCATTCTTGGCCGCGAGCTTCATCGCTTCTTCAAGATCCTCGTCGGATACCGTGCCGAGATCCGCCTTCTTTATCTTCTCGAGTATCTCGGTCTTATCGGCTTTCTCTTTCTTGGCGGGAGCAGGCTCGGTCTTCTTTTCCGACACGGGCTCGGCGGGCTTCTTTCGTGCCGCTCCTTCAGAGATCCTCGTATCGATCTTGATATCGTCTATCTTCGCGGGATCTGCCGGCTGTCTGCCCTTATAATCACTGGAACCCTGTCTCTTCAGGATATCCTTGAGTATCGTCTCGTTAAATGTGTTGTAGCACTCTATGCATCCGACAGTGCCGTTTGTCTCGACATCCCTTAATGTCGTTCCGCACTTGGGGCATCTGATCTTGGTATTCGCATTGGCAAAATCAAGGTCATTGCCACCTGTCATGATCGCATTCGTGAGCTCACCCAATACCGAGAACGGCTGGTTGAGCATCGAGGCAACCGAACCTCTGAAAGGATCTTCGACATTCAGGTCCCTGGCGCACTTCTCGCAGAGCAGAACGCCGTTGAGCCTTATTATCTTATTGCTGTTTATCGGTCCTCCGCATCTTTCACATCTCATCTTGTATATCCTCCTCTTATCAGTCGAGCATCAGTCCGAGCATCGCGTTCTTGAATACGTCTGCCCTTACGACCGATCTTATGTCTGTATCAACCTTGGCCAAAGCTCTGTCAGAGACTGCAGCCATGACGGCTGTCCCTTCTCTGGCACTTATCGCACCGCAGGCTACCGTATTCTGAAGAAGCGTTTTCGCCTGTTGCTGCGTAAGGTCATCTCCGACAGAATCGAGTACACTCCTTATATAGTCACGCTTGCTCAGGTGCTGAACTCTGGTTATCGTTATCTGGCCGCCGCCGCCGCGTCTGCTCTCTACTATGTAGCCGTTACCGGGCGAAAACCTGGTCGAGAGTACGTAAGTGATCTGCGAAGGGACACAATTTGCTCTCTCGGCGAGCGAGCTCCTGCTGATCGTTGCACTTCCGTCATTCTCATCGAGCATCTCTTTGATCATCATCTCTATGACATCGACCAATCGTGCCATTGTCGCATCCTCCTTCTGTCTTTGTTTTGACTTTGACTTTCTTTGACTAACAATATTATCTTACTGCCTGCAATCAATGTCAACAACTTTTTGACTATTTTTGACATTTCTTCCACGGGACAAGAAAAGACGCCGCATTTGCGACGTCTTTGAAATCACTCGACCGGATCCTCGGATACTATGGCATATATCAATACATATTCATTGCTGTCTTCCAGTACGTGCGTAACTTCCAGTCCATACTGTTCCTCGATATAGTATTCCATGACTTTGATGCAGTACTCGCCATTGTCACTATTTGGCATTACGACTCTTATGTCGTTACTGTCAACACAAGACGTCCACGGATTACCTTCGATCTGACAGGAATCTCCCACTTCGGATTCGGGTATATTTGAATTCCAGTCACCCATCAGGAAAGCATCAGACAGAGCATCAGTATGCGGGATGCTGAAAACAGTTCTTCTGTCATCTGTTACTACCGCTAACGTATGGATCATATATCTGTATCCTTCATGATCATTCAGGAGATCAACTGAGGCTTTATGGCGGTTCGCCCTGTCACTGACGCTTTGCAGGTGATCCTTAACGGGAATAAAACATGTGACAAAGATCCCGGCAACAGTCATTACGCACACAAAGGTCATGAAAACGAGCTTTATCGTTCCTTGTCTGACGATCTTCTCTACGGGCTCAAATAAATAGAGAATGGATACCAGCACAGTAAACATAATGCTCCATTCCGCCCGATGAACGAAATATCTGCCGTAGCATATCAGGTAGCAAATAACTGCAAAATATGAGAACAACAGTATTATCAGACTTTCCTTTTTCTTCGAACAGAGAATGCTGATGAGATAAGCTGCTGCCAGCACTATCATCAAAGGTTCGACCTTAAAGATATTAGGAAGAAAAAAAGAAAAAAACGTACTTATCGCTTCAGAGATCGAAGGCCCGTCCACATGCACGAGACCGGCGATCGATGAGGCTTTTTCGATATCGAATACATCCGGATCATTGAACATGAGCCCGTTGTACATAAGGACCTGCGAGCCTGTAACATCTGCTTCGCCTTCCAATGCTTTTTGATATGCTCCGTCTGTATCACGATCATGATCAAATACTTCAGATCTTATGCCGTTAAACTCGAAATACTGCTTGAGATCCGATGTGCTGCAATTCAACTTGTTTCCGATCATGTTGACGATCAATATTGAGCATACGATAAGCACTCCGACGAGAAGATACTCTTTAACCTGCTCTTTTCTATTCTTAAATAATTCGACCCCTTCGGAGACAACAATGCTCAACATCAGTAACGCTACGACTCCAAAGGATTCAAAGCGATACATACTGCCCGCCAGCAACAGTATCACCCCGACGATCACGGCAGACTTTTTCCTGTTCTTCAGATAGTAGAGCACGGATATTATCCCTGCAACTGCTGCAATAGATGCAGTCTTAGTAAACTGGACAGAATAAAAGCATTCGAGATCCGCCGCAAAGATAAGAAGGATCGGGATTAGCCCGCACATTCCGTTTTTCTTGAGAAAAACACTTGAAATCATTACATTCGATATGAAACATATCAGGAGCTGCATGAAGAAATAGGAATTGATGATTGGAACAGCTTTTGAGATTCCGAAGATCACATAGCCTATTATTCGATTGATGAACACAAGAAAAGATGTTCCGTGTTCATATCCGACCCCATACACCAGATACTCCATCATGGTATCATCATGCGTTTCATATGCAGGTTGTAAGATGTTCGAAAACAAGAACAATAATAAACTGAGCACTATAGCGATTATGAATGCATGATCCGTGATCAGTCTATCGATCTTTGTTTTCATGATGATTACTTATGGTAGAGCTTCTTCGTCTCGTACGTAGGCTCACAAGTGATATTGATACCGAGCTTATGCATCATATTCATATCAACATTTGAGAGCATCGTCGTAGAATGCGCATCGGAATTCTTGAGCTTGCTTATCTGCTGCATTGCAAGCTCCGCAACGGGATTTGTCTGAGCCGAGATAGTAAGAGCGATAAGAGTCTCATCCGTATGAAGTCTGGGGTTGTGGTTACCCATGTGATTTACCTTGAGATCCTGGATAGGCTCGATAACATTGGGTGAGATCAGGGGAATCTCATGATCAATGCCTGCGAGTACCTTGAGCGCATTAAGAAGAGCTGCGGAAGCGGGACCGAGAAGATCGGTAGTCTTACCTGTAACTACCTGACCGTCAGGAAGCTCGAGCGCTACGGAAGGAGCACCTGTCTGATCAGCTCTTACAAGAGCAGCGCTTATGCACTTTCTGTCTGATACTTCGATACCTGTCTTATTGAGGAGCAGCTCGAGCTTATTGACATCATTACCGTCAGAAAGACCCTGTCTTACATTACACTTAGCTTCATAATAACGTCTGATGATCTCCTGCTTGCTGGCCTCGGAGCATGCCTCGTCGTCCGTGATGGCAAAGCCTGCCATATTAACGCCCATATCCGTGGGGCTCTTGTAGGGAGATTCACCGTATATCTTATCGAAGATCGCATTAACGACCGGGAAGATCTCTACGTCTCTATTGTAGTTAACTGTTGTCTCACCGTAAGCCTCGAGGTGGAACGGGTCGATCATATTAACGTCATTAAGATCGGCCGTAGCTGCCTCATATGCGATATTTACGGGGTGCTTCAAGGGTATGCTCCAGATAGGGAATGTCTCGAACTTGGCATATCCCGCCTTGATACCTCTCTTATTCTCGTGATAGAGCTGGGAAAGGCATGTTGCCATCTTTCCGGATCCGGGTCCGGGAGCCGTAACGACAACGAGCGATCTCGATGTCTCGATATAATCATTCTTTCCGTATCCGTCATCACTTACGATGAGCGGGATGTTAGAAGGATATCCATCGATGGGATAGTGCTTGTATACTTTCACGCCGAGCTGACGAAGTCTCTGCTCGAACTTCTCGGCAAGAGCCTGACCCTTGAACTGAGTTATGCAGACACTTCCGACATAAAGACCGATCTCGGTAAATGCATCGATAAGTCTTAATACATCCTGATCATAAGTGATGCCGAGGTCGCCTCTTCTCTTGCTCTTCTCGATAGCGTCCGCGTTGATAACGATAACGATCTCCGCATCTGACTTGAGCTGCATCAGCATCTTAACCTTACTGTCGGGCTCAAATCCGGGAAGTACTCTTGAAGCATGGTAATCATCAAAGAGCTTGCCGCCGAACTCGAGGTATAGCTTACCGCCGAACTGACCGATCCTGTCCCTGATCTTCTGAGACTGAAGCTGAGCATACTTTTCACTGCTAAATCCAACTTTATACATACCGCATTTACCTTCTTTCGGGTACTAATTGTATCAAAAAGGACCCGCTTATTGTGTTACAAAATCTCACGCGTTGGCAGGAGTCATAAGGAGCACTGAGGAAGCAGCCGGAAGCTCGTCAGTTGATATCTCGCTGCCTGCCTTGACTACGGGATATCCGACATATTCAAGGAACAGATCGACTGTTCCGATCTCACTATATCCGAAAGTATCTCCTCTGTAGTGCATAGGTATTACCGCCTTGGGCGCGATCTTGCTTACATAATCAGCCGCCTCTTTACCGTCTATCGTAAAGAATCCGCCGACGGGGATCATGAGCACGTTGCAGCCCTTGATCTTCTGAAGATCATCTTCATCGATCATGCAGCCGATATCTCCCATATGTACGATCTTAAAACCGTCACTCTCGAGTACGGTTATATCGTTAGGACCTCTCAATGCTCCTTCGCGATCGTCATGAAATGTCTTTATGATATCGAGCTTAAAAGGTGTATCGATCCTCTTCTCTTCGATCTTAACATTATCGATCCCGTGATGATCCATATGAGAATGGGAACTCAGTACCTGATCGGCTGTCTCCGCCATATCCTTAAGTCCCGGAACCGATCCGTCCGCATACGGATCCAAAACGACCGAGAAGTCTCCGTTGATTATCTTAAAACATGCATGTCCTACGTACCTGATGATCATTCCCATACCTCCAAAGTTTATTCCACACTTAGGATTATACTACATCATCAATACCTATTTGACAGATAAGATATATGGTGTATAATCCTTGTTAGCAGAGGCTAACTATAAAACAGTTTTTCGAATATTACCCTTTCGGAAGAACCTCCTTTCACTGCACGAGTCTCTGCTCATTTCCGGATAAAGACTCCGCTTTATCTCGAAAACATAAGCCATAGTAAAGCGACCGCCTTCTCATGTTCGAGGAGGCGGTCGTTTTAAGTATCGATCATATATTTCTCAGGACTCTCATTACACCGTCATGATCATTGTCATACTCGGTAACATACCGGGCAGCTGTCTTGATCTCGGGATGGGCATTAGCCATCGCGTAGCTCTCACCGCACTCCCTGATCATGGTCAGATCATTCAGGTAATCCCCGAAGGCCATGCATTCATCTTTCTCGAGTTCATACTTGATCCTGATCTTATTGATGGCTTCACCCTTGCCTATGCTGTCGTTTGCAACATCGATCCAGCGGTCTCCGGACAACAGAGGCGATATTCCGTCAGGAAGCTTAGGCATGGAATTATATGCTTTCTCAGCGTCCCTTCCCGCGAAGAATACGGCGATCTTCAGGAAGCGGTCTTTATGAACATACTCATGAAGATCCTCTACGAACTTGAGTCTGGCATAGTACTTGGCCGACTCCGTCATGGCTTCCTTAGATGCTTCTGCAATATAAGCTGATTCCACACCGCACATTATGGGAATTGCACCGGGGAGATTCAGCACGATCTCAAGTGTCTCTTCTACAGCTTTGGGATCCATGCTGTTTTCATATATAACATCGTCTCCGTTATATACGATGGCGCCGTTTTCCGCTACAAAGAGCGCATCATCCTTGAGATCTCCGAACTGGCGCTCGAGTGTATAGTATTGTCTTCCGCTGGCAAGTACCGTCATGATCTCTGTATGTTCTTTTACCCAATCGGCAAAATCATGCGGAGCACGCTTCTGAGAATCAAGGAGCGTGCCGTCCATATCAAGTGCTACGAGCTTTATCAATAGCCTTTCTCCTTTAGACCGCTTACTAATTCGACGTATGTCTCACGGACATCAAATCCGTCGATATTTTCCCTCATGAGATCGATCATATCTCCGTGGGTTATGCCCCTTTTCTTCTTGGGAGCAACATAAGTGAAGTCGGAACCCCACTGCATCGACGGTAATGATACCAGACCGTCATTCGGTCCGTCAAAATATTTAACGAGATGATATGAAAGGTTCAAAGGGAATCTGCCGCTCGTGGCCTTTACGGATTTAGAACCGATGCTCTGATAATAGACACCGTCTACATTCGGACACCTTTCGTTAAACGCCTTTGCCGCTTCATGGGTAAGATCCGTTACGGCCGCGATAAAGTCAGGGTTCTTGTCGCCTACTTTGCGAAGAGTTCCGTTATACTGACCTGCAACTGCATTCTTGAGCTTCTCGGGAGCTTTCCCCAGAAGGTAGTCCGCGAACTGACAGCCTCTGTGAGGCGTATTTACGGTGGTAAGAGAAGCTACATAAGGAGCTGCTCCATAGAGCGTGATCGCTGCTCTCGAGTCCAGGCCGCCCTTGGAGTGAGCGATGATATTTACTTTCCCGCAACCGGTCTGTTCTACTACTTCCTTGATCCTGGCGGCAAGCTCCTTTCCGCAGCTGTCGATGGAAGCGGCGGATTCCTGCTGACCGTAGAATATCCTTGCACCGTTCGCTTCAAGATCTGCGGGAACACGTCCCCAGTAATTAAAGTTCTTATAATCTCTGAAGAATACTCCGTGAACCATAAGGATCGGGTATTTCGTCGCACAGATCTGATCGCCGGCACGCTTCTCGTTCAGATAGTATCTCGAACTTTCATCCGTATACTCACGATATGTAAGTCTTATGATGTGACCAAGGACGATAAGATGTGCGATCGGGATCATGCCGCAGAGAATACCGATGATCCTCCACTTGAAACCAATCTGCTTGGATGTGATGTAAACGCGGATGATACCGTTCCAAAAGACCAGATTTCCAACGACGATATCTATGATGATCGTTGCTATTACGGCTCTCTCATCAAAGCTCCATCCGCCCATGCAGAGAAATACCGTAAGGAATATCGCATCCGCGACACAGAGTATCAGGAACTCTATGAGAAGCGCCGTTCCTCTTTGAGTATTCTTAAGTCCCCGAAGCGGGAATTTCTTGAATGACGGGACGGCCAGGAAGAACAACATCAAGATCGAAAGTACGACGTACGAAGGTACAAGGAATATCGGCTCCTGCGGAACCCCTGCCATATCGAAGATGAAGAGCAGGTTCGAAATAAGGATAAAAACTATCGTAGCAAGTACCATCTGTCAGGCTCCCAATATCTTTCGTGCGTTAGCAACTCTCTCCTTTGTGGGAGGATCTATACCTTCAAGTTCATAAGGTATTCCAAGGGTCTGCCACTTATGCACACCGAGCGTGTGATAAGGAAGGACCTCGACCTTCTTTACGGTCTTAAGAGTATCGATGAACTCTCTGAGCTTATAAAGGTACTCGTCCTTATCATTTCTTTCGGGAACAAGTACATGTCTTATCCACATGGGGATGCCCATATCAGACATATCTCTCGCCATTGCGAGAATATTGTCATTCGAACACTTTGTAAGGATCTTATGACCCTCGGGATCGATATGCTTTATATCGAGCATTACAAGATCCGTATACTTCATGAGTTCAACAAACTTGGAGTGGAACGGTTCCTTATCGGTATAAGGATTTCCGCTGGTATCAAGACATGTATTGATACCCATTACCTTAGCCTGTCTGAAGAGCTCGATAAGGAAATCTATCTGAAGCAGAGGTTCGCCGCCGCTTACGGTGATACCGCCCTCGTCTCCCCAGTAAGCCTTATAACGGATCGCCGTATTAAGGAGCTCCTCCGCCGAATACTCGGTACCGTCCTGCATCTTCCATGTATCGGGGTTGTGGCAGAACTGACACCTCATGGCACAGCCGCTCATGAATACTATATAACGTACTCCGGGACCGTCAACGGAACCGAAGCTCTCAACTGAATGAACATAACCTTTTACCATATTACTCTCCTAAATGTGCATCTATCCTGTCTACAGGGAATAGATCACTATTCCGGCTACTATTATACACAGTGCCACGGCCTTTTTGGTGTTGAGCTTTTCCTTGAGGAAGAAGTAACCCAATATCGTCATGAAGAAATACCCTGTTGATTCGAGTATCGGTCCCATCGTCAAAGGAACTACTTTGTATGCAAAGATCGACATAAAGGTTGCCGCAAAGAATATCGCATAGGCACCGATAACGTACGGATTCAGGTATTCTCTGATGACCGAGTCATGCTTTTTATTCGCAGACTTCTTGAGTATTATCTGTGAGATATTACTGATGAATACACCGAATACCAGTACACACGAATAGATGAGCAATGTCTTATTCATACTTCTCACCTCTCGTATAAAGAATGATACCGGCCATGACGACCAGTGATCCTATCACCTTTTGGGGTGTGAGCATCTCGTGAAATATCAGAACTCCCCACAGCATTGTCCAGATGATCCCGACCGCCTTGTTCGCATATGCAAAAGTCAAAGGCAATCTCTTGATGATCTGCTGCCACGCGATCGCATATACGCCAAGGATAAAGATTAGACCTGCATAATAAAGGCAGAACTTCGGGCTTAAAAACTTCTCTCCTGCCGCCATCTTGCTGCAGACTCCGCCGAAAGAGAAAAATGCTATCAGAAGATGAAGGAGGATGATCGTCTTAGCTTTTCGCATCTTTTGATTTCCTCTTTCTGTCTATCGCTATAAACACAAGGAAAACTACCAACGACCCTGTAGTTATTAGAACACTTTCAGTGAGATAAGGCGTCTTATACGTTAATTCAACATCATGTACGCCCTCACCTACAGATATCGCCATGAATCCGATGTTTGCCCTTGAGATCGAAACCTTTTCGCCGTCGACTGTTGCTGACCAACCAGCTGAATACGGAACCGCCACATATAGATACTTAGCTTTATCGGCAGCCGCGTTGATATGGATATGATTTCCATCAAGCTCATAGGAAATATCATTTATATCTGCATGATCGTAGAATCTCGATACGGTCTCATCGATCTGTTCGGGCGATCTGGTATATATCCTGATATCTTCCCATGAATAGGTTCCAGGTTTATTAAAATATAGTCGTACCGTATCGGCTCTGCCTTCTACAAATCCGAAATCGAAAGCGCAAGTCTCTTTCCAGTGATAGTACATATCATCCTGAGCCTTACCTTCAAAGAAATCATGAGCGAAATAGGATCCATCGTAACCGAGGGAGGCCGTAACGACATAAAAGTCATCCGCATTGATCTTATCAAGATATACGATGATCTCGGAGTCGGATATCTCTTCCGTCGACAATACCAGATAACTGTCTGCTTCTACATTGTATGTATTCTCTCCGATCTCCGTAATACCTGAAGACTCTACTATCGAATGATCTGAGATCTCATGCATCTCCTCAAACTGCGAAAGTGATGGACCATCCTCAAGGAAACATCTCTCCATCATAAGCTCCTCAGCAGAGATGGGATCCATGTTATCAAGTGCAGAATCCGATACTGCCTCATCGTAGAAATATACCATCGATGTTCCCGACTTTGTCCTGTAAAGATCGAAGTTATCATAGCTCCTTACGAATTCATAAGAATACGGGGCACAAAGATGTCCTTCGTGAGCAGTATCGATCACGATATATTCCGTACCGTTCATCATCTCAAGATAATCCCTGCCGCGAAGACCGTCATACATATATCCGATCGGATTACTGATGATGGCCATCTTGTTATAGTACTTATCGACATCATTGTTGTAGTTGCTGTTATAGAAATCATACCCGTTGACGTCCAGGAGCATCGATGAATTCAGCGGAACATCATCGATAACAAACGGAACATAATCGAATCTGTTATCCGCGAGATCTGCTCTTTCGCTGTCAGTCATAGAAAGGACACCGTTACTGTTCAAAAGATAGTCATAGCAACTGCCAAACTCCATCTCAGCAGAAAGCAGATACAACTGAAAATGCGCATATCCCAGGATGATACATGATATCAGCATGAGCACCATCAGACAATTGTGCTTCTTTGCATCACTTAAGGATCTCATACTGATAAAGCACATGGCACCCGTAATGATGATAGCCGACAATCCTGACAGGAATCCCGATTCGTCAGTAAATATGATCGTAAGCAGACAATACACGACAGAAACACCCGCGAGTATGATCATTGTTTTTGATCTGATCTTGAATATACTGTCATACTTGACCGTAACGATATAAGAGACCAGCATAAGATATCCGAATATATATCGTCCCGTCGGAAAGTTCATGCCGTTAAACAGCGATCCTATGGCAGGAACGATAAAAGAAAGTGAGTAGACTATAAAAAGCACTTTAAGGAACAGATCCTTTTTCCTTTCAGCAAAGAGCGCTACGGCCGCCAAAAGAAAGACGGATGATACTCCCCAGAATCCTTCATGACCAATACCCGTATTAGAAAAAGCGAACAAAGTGAGGCTCTTGAGCACCTCAGGGGAGATGAGCGCATATTCCGCTTTCAGGCTGAGGCGGTCAAGTCCCGAAAGATTCATGATAGCGGGAAGCTGGAATCCGATACCGATGCCTGCACCGATCACGGTAAAGACGATAAACCTCATGATAAGCTTGAAGAAGTTTCGGATCGAATGATACTCCTTATCAAAGCAGAATCTGATGATACAGTAGAAGACTATCAGAAGTCCCATCATATACGTAAAGTAATATGAATACATCACACAGGCGCTCAGCATCAAGACATAGAGCTTGAATCCCTTGTTCTTCCACAACCTGTCTACACCTGCCGTGAGCAGTGGGAACAGATAGAAGACATTGATGAAATATGCCTGAGTAAATGATATATAGATAACGGATGAGAACGTATAGATCATCGCACCGGCCACGATCGCATTCGGTCTTGCTTTCCTGCAGTATGCAAAATATGCATATGCCGCGCCCGACAGATAGAGCTTAAAGATGATCAGTGCATCAAAAAAGTACTCGGACACTTTGTAGGGAATAAGTGCAGACAGCCAGTAAAAGGGATCCGTAAGCGGATATGCCACAGCCGATAATGTTATCAGAGAATCGCTTCCCATGCCTATCGTCATATCCCACATGGGGATCTCGAATACATGCCTGACAAATATATTCCCAAAGAGTTTTCTTATCCATTTACCGATATAGAGATAATATGCATACTGCTGGCAGATACCGTCAGCCATGGTAAACATACTCTTATGGCCTAATGCAAAATAAGAGATCACACTAAAAACAGCGAAGATCACGAACCAGATCGTGTACTTCCTGATCATCGTTATAAACTCTTTATGGTTACTAATACTTGTCATCAGACTTCCTTCTTTTTCCCCGTTAAGAATAAATATATTCCTAACCCGATAAGAGATACAAGTGAACACATCAATCCCTGTTTCAGATAAGGTGTGAAATAGACCAATTCAACATCATGTTCACCCTGAGATACCGGAATGACCATAAATGCCGTATTTGCTCTTATTATATCAGCCTTTTCGCCGTCCACATAAGCAGTCCAGCCTTCAGAATAAGGAACCGCTATATAGAGATACTTATCTTTGTCTGCATCGGCACTGATCCTTATGTGGTTTCCGTCGATCTCATATGTTATATCATCCATACAGGCGTGTTCGTAAAACTCATCTATGGTGGCGTCCAGTTGTTCAGCATCTCTGGAATAGATATTGATGCCTTTCAGCGAATAGTTGCCCGGAACGGTGAATGCCAGCCTGATCCCGTCTGCGGTCTCCTCACAGTATCCGAAATTGAAGAGCAGCGTATCTTTGCCGTGATAATAATTGTTCCCGGTATCAATACCACCAAGGAAATCTGCAGATAAATACTCCTCTCCACACATCAATGAAGGGACAACTACATAACTGACATCGGCATTTATACCATCAAGATAGAGACTGATCTCTGCTTCTGATACAGGTTCAAACTCCAACAACATATATCCTTTATCCGTGACGGTAAAGGCATCATCACCGGTAAACTCAACATTCTCCGTTTCTGAAACAGTAAACTCCAGCTCTGTATGTTGAGGTGCAGGGACAAGATCATATTGAGCCATGTCAACTACGCATCTTTCCATCAGGAGCTCTTCCCTGCTTATGGGTGTCAGCCGATCAAAAGCATCTGTGGAAATCAGATCATCATAGAAATAGACGAGTGATGTATCCGTTGAGGCAGCATAAAGACCATATTCTTCTCCCGATGCAATATGGTCATAGGAATACGGAGCATTTAAAGCCGTAGCTTTATCTTCATAACACAATAGATATCGGCTGCCGTTCATGAGTTCAAGATAATCCCTTCCCCTCATGCCGGAATATGAATAACCGATGGGATTACTGATGACCGCCAGGGAATCATAATATCTGTCCAGATCATTATTGTAGTTACTGTGATAAAAGTCGTAGCCGTTAACATTCAGTACCATCGATGAATTTAAAGGTTCCATATCATATGAATACGGAATATAGTCAAACCTGATCTCACCGAGATCATCGCGGTCAAGGATAAGATCTACGCCTGTTGACTCATACAGTATCTTATTGGCATCCCCTATATCAACATACCAGAACAGTGTCTTAAATGCACTGATCGATATGGATGCCATTGACAGAAATAAGACAAGATAGTAGAAGAGGTTTGATCGATCGGCACTGTGGCTGCCTCTGTTATACCAACCGATCATCACTACGGTAATGACCAGAGAGATGCCGGACAACGCTCCGTTGAGATCATAAAGAAGCGTGGCTAAGATGAGATAGACAAATGAAAACGTCAGCGAGATATACCAGACCTTCCCGCTAAACTTATAAAGATCTTCAAATTCCACTGCAACGATATATGCTGCCAGAAGGATCAATCCGAACACATATCTGTCCGTAGGAAAACTAAATCCGTTAAAAGCAGATCCGATAACGGGAATAGCCAGAGATACAAAGAACAGAATAAACAGTGTCTTTAGCAGCGTTCTTTCGCGTCTCTTCATAAACAGCAATACAAGACAGACAAAGAGAACTGAAGAACATCCCCAGAATGAATCATGGAAAAGCGCATCACGCGAAAAAGCCGTAAAAAATACCGATACGAAACTCTTAATATCGACAAGACCGATCTCAAATCTCTGATCCAAACGGTCGATCTTTGAAAGATTGATGACTGAAGGGATCACAGGTCCTAAAGCAACACCGGCACTTAATATCGACAGAAAAAAGAAACGTATAAAGATACGGGGCAGTTCAACAAGTCTTTTTCTTTCAAAAAAGAAGCGGAGCAGGCAATATATGATGATCATCAGTCCCATCATATAGACCAGATAGTATGAATTCAAAGTCGCCAGGAACAGCATGATCATATATAGTCTGTTGCCTTTACCCTTCCAGACACGATCTACGCCGACCATCAGCAGCGGAAACATGATAAACTGATTCATAAATCCGGTCTGTCCCAATCCGATATATGTCGTCGCCGAGAAAGTATATACCAGGGCTCCCGCAATAACGCCTTTATCCTTAGCGCCATAACTGTGTAAAAAACAGCAGGCGGATAATCCGATCAGATAGTATTTGAACACGATCATCGCATCAAAAGCATACTCGGAAAAACGAACGGGGATCAGTGCAGACAGCCAGTAGATCGGATCAAATCCTACTCCGAATGTCAGTATGGGATCCGCTCCCATTCCTATGCTCATATCCCACATGGGGAGCTCAAACACATGCTTTATGAATATATTTTTAAAAAGTCTTCGGATCCAGACTCCCGTATAAGCATAATACTGATACTGCTCATAGATACCGTCACTGTTGGTGAAAAAACTCTTATGCTGTATCAGAAAAAACGCCCAGACCCAAGCGGCAAAAAACAATACATGCCACTTGGTGTATGATCTCATCAGATCTATTAGTTTTTTAGATTCAAGTTTATTCCCCATGTTCATCTGAACCTCTTCTTCATTGTTTCAAATACGATAAAGACCACTGAGGTGACAAGCGAGATACTAAGACCTGCAACAAGATACGGAGTTTGATAATCCATCTGTACTTCGTGCGAACCTGCCGGTATCTTTACTGCCATAAAAGCCTCGTTCGCTCTCATTATCTCTGCCTTTTCTCCATCGATAGTCGCAGTCCATCCCTCGGAAT
Source organism: Ruminococcaceae bacterium KH2T8 (assembly GCA_900111435.1). NCBI lineage: Bacteria > Bacillati > Bacillota > Clostridia > Eubacteriales > Oscillospiraceae > Ruminococcaceae bacterium KH2T8. The sequence goes on along the minus strand of FOIY01000004.1, from coordinate 300,259 downwards.
ATGGAACCGCAATATAAAGGTATTTATCACGATCTGCTACAGCATTTATATTAATATGATTTCCGCTTATTTCATAAGATACATCATCCAAATCGGCATGCTCATAAAAGTCATTGGTCAGCTTATCAAGCTGATCGATATCTCTGGTATATACAGATACATCACCCAGTGAATACTCTCCCGGAGTGTTGAAGTACAGTCTTATGCTGTCGATCTTATCTTCGATGCATCCGAAGGAGAAAAGAAGATCTTCTTTTCC